>NZ_JBSXNW010000018.1:0-251742 GCF_056857835.1 Flagellimonas sp. B-3 | reverse complement strand
CCGATGGCACGGCCAAAGTAGATGCCACGGTGACCATAAAAGTGACAGCGGTCGACCCAGATAATCAGTCCCCGGTGATCGAGGCACAGGAATTTACAGTGTCCGAAGCGATCACCGATTCCGATGAGATCGGACAGGTAGAGGCCACCGACCCAGAGGACGACGACCTTACCTTTGAGCTGATCGCGAACGACAACGACCTCTTTCTACTGACCACGGCAGGGGTGCTGACCTTGGCCGAGGGCAAGACCTTGGACTTTGGGACCGCCACCGAGCACAGTATAACGGTAAGGGTGAGCGATGGCAACACCACGGCCAATGCAGAGATCACCATAAAAGTGACCCAGGGCGCCGCCAACTCGGCCCCAGTGATCGAAGCACAGGAGTTTACCGCAAAGGAGGACATAGCCGATACTGATGTAATAGGTACGGTGACCGCCACCGATGCCGACGAGGACGAGCTTACCTTTGAGCTGACAGAGAACGACAACGACCTTTTTATGCTGACCGCGGCAGGGGAACTTACCTTGGCCGAGGGCAAGACCTTGGACTACGAGACCGCCACGGAGCACAGCATTACCGTAAGCGTTAGCGATGGTGAGGAGACCGCCGAGGCCACAATAACGATAACCGTGGAGAACGTGATAGAGGGCATGGCCGAGGACCCCGACTCCTTTATTACCACTTGGAAGACCGAGACCGATGGGGAGAAGATCACCATTGGTTTAGAATTTAGCTACACCTACAACTATGCAGTGGACTGGGGAGATGGCACAGTGGAAGAGCTTACCAATGCTGACGGAAAACCATCCCATGTTTACGCCACGGCGGGTACCTATACCGTGGCCATACAGGGGGAGTTCCCAGCTATTCTAATGTTCGATGGAGGAACTACAGATAAACTCATGAGCTTGGAGCAATGGGGCAACATACAGTGGAAAAGTTTTAATGGAGCTTTTGGAGGTGGTTGTTCCAACATGGTGTACAATGCCACGGATGTCCCCGACCTTTCCCAAGTGACCATTATGGACGGTATGTTCTATGGTGCCTCTTCCTTTAATGGGGACCTTAGCGGTTGGGATGTAAGTAGCGTGACCAGTATGGGTAGTATGTTCCAATACGCGGATGTTTTTAATGGAGATATCAGTACTTGGGACGTAAGCAATGTGACCAATATGAGTTCTATGTTCCATAATGCCCCTTCCTTTAACGGAGACCTTAGCGGTTGGGACGTAAGCAATGTGACGGATATGGGTTCTATGTTCAGTGGTGCTACTTCCTTTAACGGGGATTTAAGTACTTGGGACGTAAGCAATGTGACCAATATGAGCGGTATGTTCAGAGATGCTTTTTCCTTTAACGGGGATATCAGCACTTGGGACGTAAGCAATGTGACCACTATGGTTGCTATGTTCCGGAATGCCTCTTCCTTTAACGGGGATATCAGCACTTGGGACGTAAGCAATGTGACCAATATGAGCAATATGTTCTATGGAGCCACTTCCTTTGATCAAGATTTCGGTAGTTGGGACATTGGCAGTGTGGAATCCATGAACAGTATGCTGGACAATTCAGGGATGTCCAAGGAAAACTTTAATGCCACATTGATAGGGTGGAGCAACTTTGTAGAACAGAATAATGGTCCAGATGGTATAACCTTGGGGATGGACAATCTTACCTTTTGTGGACAAGAGGCAGGTGATGCCGCTAACACCCTGAGTAACATTCATGCTTGGGATTTTACGGGAAACTACACCTATGAAGGTGTGAATTGTCAATAAATTTAAGATAGCTCCTTAATTTTACAGTAAAAATTATTTGCCGCCGGAGTGCCTACGGGTTTTTCGGCGGTTTTGTTTTTGGTTGTTGGGTTGTTTGATGCTCGGTGTTGGAAGCACGATGCACGAAGTCAGTCGGCAGTCGGCAGTTGCAGTTTGCAGTACTCAATAACCGAATAACTTTGTAACTCATAACTCCAAACTCCGAACTTCAGAAGTTTTGGTTCTTGTGTCTAACAGCGCAGCGGTCTTGGCTCTTGGCTCTCTTTTCTTTGCACTTGAACTTGAAACTTGAATTTGAACTTGCAGTAGGCAGTAACTCAATAACTCAATAACCGAATAACCCAATAACTTCCGAACTCATAACTCTGAACTTGACACTTGAACTTGATGCTTGATGCACGAAGTCAGTCGGCAGTCGGCAGTTGCAGTTTGCAGTACTCAATAACCGAATAACTTTGTAACTCATAACTCTGAACTCTGAACTTGTTCTTGAACTTGAAGCTTGTTCTTGAACTTAAACTTGAGCTAACGGGATTTCTGTCGGTTCAAAAATTACTTAGTCACCTTAAACGAACCTGTTTTGGCATCAAACTGTACCATTTCCGAAGGAAATAAACGGTCAAAGTGTTTTTGTTCAATAAGTTGACACGGGTCGCCAAACGGATGGTCTTTTCCATCCAAAATCAATATGCGGTCACATAATTGAATGGCCAATTCGATTTCGTGTGTGGTAAATAGGATGGTTTTTTGTTTGTTGTGCGCCAATTCTTGAAGCATTTTCAGGATTTGCACTTTGTGGTATAGATCCAAATGGGTGGTTGGCTCATCCAACAAAATCAAGGAAGTGTCCTGTGCCATGGCTCGTGCCACCAGAACCCGTTGTAATTGTCCATCACTAAGTTCGTGGCATTTGCGGTGTTGGAGTTCTTTCAATAAAAAAGCATCCAAACTGTCTTTAATCTGATGTTTGTCGTCTTCGGTCAATGTGCCCAACCAATTGGTGTAGGGTTGCCTGCCCAAGGCGATTAACTCTTGTACAGTCAAGTTTTTGGAGGCAGGCTGCTCGGTCAAAACCACACTAAGCTCCTTGGATAGGGTGGATGAGGTATATTTTTCCAAATTTTTGCCTTTCAACAGGATGCTTCCAGATAATTTGGGTTGAAATCCTCCCAAAGTGCGCAACAAGGTCGATTTCCCAATACCATTAATGCCGACAACCCCGCACAACATTCCGGTATCTAAATCAAAATTGATATGCTCCGCAACATTTTTTGATTCGTACCCAATGGCCAAATTTTTAACGGACAGTATGTTTTTGTTGTTATTGGCCATTAGAACATCATTTTTCGTTTACGCACCAAGAGCCATATCACTACAGGGGCTCCAACCAAGGATGTGATAGCATTAATCGGCAGCACGCTGGCGGAATTGGGCAATTGCGCCAAAGTATCGCACAGCAACATTAAAATAGCACCGTACAGCATCACGGCAGGAATCAGTACTTTGTGTTCCATGGTATCAAAAATCTGGCGGGTTAGGTGCGGTACGGCCAGCCCAACAAAAGCAATGGGCCCTGCAAATGCGGTTATACCCCCTGCTAACAGTCCCGTAGCGATAATTATGGTCAACCTGGATTTTTTTAAGGAAACTCCCAAACTTTGTGCGTAGTGTTCCCCTAGAAGCAAGGCGTTCAACGATTTTATGGAAAGTATGCTGAGCAAAACTCCCAAGGCAACGATTACAAGCAATAAAAGTAACTGCCCTGTTGAAAGGTTGCCCACACTTCCAAAGGACCAAAAGATGAAGCGTTGCAGGTTCTCGGCACTCGAAAAATAGGCCAACACGCTTACAATGGCGGAGGTGATGCTGCCGAACATCAGTCCAATGATCAACAAGGCCATGGTATCTTTCACGCGTTGGGCAACAATCATTACGATTAAAAGCACCAAAAAACTACCAATACTTGCGGCAATGGCCAGGGAAACATCACCCAAAAAAGAGAAGGAAGTGTAGCCTGCCAACAACGAAGCGCCCATCAAAAGTAAAGCGGCACCCAAACTGGCTCCAGAACTAATCCCCAGTACAAAAGGGCCTGCCAATGGATTTCTGAACAGGGTTTGCATTAAAAGCCCACTCAAGGAAAGTCCTCCGCCCACCAAAATGGAGGTAAACGCCTTGGGAACCCGATAATCCCAGATAATGTATTCCCAAGATGCAACTTGCGAAGTTTTTCCCAAAAGCGTGGATAGCATATCTGCAAAAGGAATGGAAACGGAACCCGAACTAATGTTGAGAAGACAGGATAGGATCAATGCCAGCATCAACAGCAGAAAGGAAAACCGGTATGTTTTTGCTCCTTGCATTTATTTTATTGGTTTAATGAATTGCAATTGATGCTCTGGCAATAATTCCGGGTGTACTATTTTGATGAAATCCCTCAAAACAATATCTGGGCGGTGCGGTGCCAATTCGTAAAAAATAAGCCCGCCTGTCTCACCTTTTTCAATGGCGTTGGAGTATACTTTTTTATTGGCGAAGGCGGAAAATTGTTGGTGATGGGTGTTGGCATTGCTCAATTCCTTATAAGAAGTTTGGGAAGAAGGATTAAACCAAAATTCGGCATCTTGTGCCTGCTCCAAAACGGACTCCAAACTAAGACCAATGCTTCCCGTTTCTTCGGTGTTGGACCATAGATAATCGGCATTGGCATCTTTCAGGAACTGGGCCATCCAACTGTTGCCTCCTGCCACGTACCAAACGTCTTTGTATAATCCGCCAGTTAGCACGGTTGGTCTGGATTTTGCTTTTTTTGCCAATGCAGCGGCCTGTTTATAGGATGCTTCAATTTCGGTAAAAATGCTATCTCCCAATTTTTCTTTTTGAAAGAAGGGCGCAAAAAACTTCACCCATTCTGCTTTGCCCAATGGGGTCTGTTCCACCCAATCGCCATTGTACACCACTGGTATCCCAGCCTTTTTTAGAATGTCGTACGCCTTGTTTTCTTCGTTAATACTGAACCCGATGATGAGCTCGGGGTTTAGCATCAGCACCATTTCCGTGTTGAGGACATCGTTCATGCCCAAGTTTTGAATTTGACCGTTTTCCACAAGCTTTCTTGCCTCTGGTGAAGAAATGTAGTCGGTGTTGGGAAATCCGACTATAGTTTTGAGTTCTCCGAGTTGCTTTAAAGGCTCTATGTGAGTGGTTGAAGTAAGCACTATTTTTTCGACCGGGGTACCCACGATGGCATCATATTCACCTTGCAGGAAAGTAATTGATGGTAATTTTTCTTTTGGTGCCAAGGCATATTTAAAATTATCTGCTCCAGGCCAAGCCGCGGTGACCTCTATCACGGTAAAATTGGCTTCTTTTTTTACCGTAAAGCCTGTTGCATAGGTTATGGAGGATGTTGATTCCTGTTTTTGAACAGGTTGCGATTTTTTTGCTTGCTTGCAACCTATCAACACCACCAAAAGGTATCCAAAGAAAAGAATTGACGTCTGTTTTTTTGTCATAAGTCAAAAGTAAGATTATTTAAGTTTTGCGAGAAAAGATTAAACAGATTGATTAGCTTTGACCCCGAATTTTGGTTCGCACGGATTTTTTCCGTGGGATTAAAAGGGAATCCGGTGCAAAACCGGAGCTGTTCCCGCAACTGTGAGTTTATGCCAAACTAGATTTGGCACCTCAATTATGAGGGTGTTACTTTCTACATACCCACTGTTCACTTTTTTTGAATGGGAAGGGCGAGTAACATTGAACAAGCCAGGAGACCTGCCACATTCAAACAAACAATGTTAAACTTTCGGGATAAAAGTTTACGTATGAATATCATACTATTCTCCCGTTTATTCAATTAAACGAAATGAAAAAAAATCATTTATGGTTAATTACCGCCCTTTTGGCGGGTAAGGGAATTTTTGCGCAAAACGTACAGCAAGATTCACTTAAGGTGCAGCGACTGGACGAGGTTGTTGTGAGCGATTCAAAATTTGAGTTGAAAAGAGAAAACTCAGGAAAGACGGTCATCAAGATTACGGCCGAAGAAATGCAGCGCAACCAGGGCAGAACGGTTGCGGAAATTATCAACACCAAAAGTGGTATCGAAATAGCCGGTAGCCGTGGTAGGGATGGCGATGTGCTTGGGGTTTATGCCCGTGGTGGCCGTGGTCGTCAGGTTTTGGTGATCATTGATGGTGTTCGGGTGTCGGACCCCTCCACTTTTTCGGCGGAGTACGATCTTCGGTTGCTTTCTCCAAACACCATCGAGTCCATCGAGATCATTAAAGGAGCTGCCAGTACACTTTATGGTACCAACGCGGTTACGGCCGTGATCAACATCACTACAAAAAGGGCTTCAAAACAAAAGATTGCAGGAAATTTTGAAACAAGTGTGGGCACCAATCAAACTGCCGATGACCAAAATTATAATTTAGGGAGTATTCAAAATTCGGCTAATATGAACGGAACTTTGGGTAAGTTTACCTACGGGGTGGATTTTTCCAATAGATATAAAAGCGGCCTGTCAGCTGCAGTAACGCCGGAGAATGAGGAGGATATTTTTTCACATTACAGTGCCAATTTAAGGCTTGGGTATCAATTCTCTGATGCTTTTGGGGTTCAGGTTTATGGAAACCAGACCAGGTTTAAAAATGAGTACGATGCCACACAGGCAGAAGCACCTAATTTGGGTGAGAATGAGCAGCAAAGAGTCGGGTTGTCATCCGAATATGGCTATGGCAAAGGTTCGGTCCACCTAAATACAGCGTTTACCGATTATGAATCCGTGGCCAATGATACCTTTGGTGAAAGCACCACCGAGGGAAGCAATTGGGTGTTGGATGTGTACAACAAATATGTTTTTGGTGAGCAATTCCATACCATTTTAGGAGTGAATTACATCAAAGATGAAGCTGTTTTTACTGAAGATGTTGATTTTACCATTGTGGATCCTTATGCGAATGTGGTGTATGTTTCAGATTTTGGGTTAAACTTGAATGCGGGCGCCAGACTGAACAATCACTCTGAATATGGAAACCATTTTGTGTACAATGTGAATCCTTCTTATGTTTTTGAAACTGAAAACGGATATGTGAAACTGATGGGGTCTTATGCCACATCGTACATCACACCAAATTTAACGCAGTTGTTCGGTGCCTTTGGCGGGAATCCGGAGTTGGAACCTGAAGAAAATTCGACCATTGAGGGGGGTGTTGAATTCAAATTCAATGAAAAGTTGAGAATTAGCACTGTTTATTTTGATAGAAATGAAACCAATGCCATTGGGTACGATGCCAATTTTATGAGTATTAACATTGCGGATGAAATTGATGCCAATGGGGTAGAGGTGGAAGCTACGTGGTTGCCTTGGAGCACTTTTAGCGTTAATGCTAATTACACCTTCACGGAACGGAAAGGGGACAATGCCATCCGTATTCCAAAACATAAGGCCAATGTATCCTTGTGGTACCAGTTTTGTGAGAGTACGAGTGCATCGTTAAGCTATGCTTATACAGGTGAGCGGTTTGATACGGATTTTGCTACGTATTCGGATATTGCTTTGGAACCGTTTTCATTATTGAACTTTTCCATCAGACATGAACTGATCAAAAACAAGCTAAATGTGTTCGTAAATGCGGACAATTTGTTGAACGAGGATTACAGGGAACTGCTTGGTTTCACGACACGAGGACGAAACTTTAGGTTGGGTCTCAACCTGAACCTTTAATAAAGTCCATCTGTAATATCAGTTTTTTTGAACCTGAACTTGTTCGTCTACTGGGCTGGCAAGTTCAGGTTATCCTTTTGATTAATATGGTCATTCTGAGTGAAACGAAGAATCTCTTTTTTAGTAAAAAGATAAGGCACGCCTGACCACTGACTTTCGACATTTCAACCTTAGTTTATCCTGAGCGTATCCGAAGGGCTCAACATAACACTTTATGCATCGAGCATCAAACTACAATAACCTCTGCCTAACAACAGACATGAATTACACAAATGGCCACGACAGTTAACCTTTACAGTAATGAGAGTAATGCTTTTTGGTTGAAAGATTCTCCAAATGTTTTACACTTTCAGAATGACAAACTTGAACTTGATTCTTGAACTTGTATTTGTCTATTAGTAATTCACATATTCCACTATCTCAAGACCATAACCAACCATGCCCACACGCTTGGTTTGTCCGGAATTCGTCAATAATCGAATCTTGGAAATATTGATATCGTGAAGTATTTGCGCACCAATGCCAAAGTCCTTGTTGTCCATTTCAATCTTTGGAGCCTTGTTGATTCCCTCTTCCTGAAGCTTTTTGAATTCGGACAATCTGCTCAATAGGTTCATGGATTGGTTTTCTTGATTTATAAAAATAATGGCACTTTTTTCTTCGGCGTTCAATGCATTGAACATACGCTGCAAACCTTTATCCGGATTATTGGTCAAAGTACCCAGCATATCATTGTTCACTAGCGTGGAATTAATACGGGTAAGTACAGGTTCTCCACTTTTCCAATTTCCTTTTAGCAACGCAATGTGGACTTGATCGTTCGTCGTCTGTTTGTACGCACGCAGTCTAAATTCTCCGAATCTGGTGTTCATGGTAAATGCCTCTTTAAGTTCTATAAGGCTATCGTGTTCCATGCGGTACGCGATCAAATCCTCAATGGAAACAATTTTAAGGTCAAATTTTTTGGCAACCTTCATCAATTGTGGCAATCGTGCCATGGTTCCATCCTCGTTCAAAATTTCCACCAAAATACCTGCAGGTTCCAGGCCGGCCAATCTTGCAAAGTCTATTGCAGCCTCTGTGTGTCCGGTACGCCTTAATACACCTCCATTTTTTGCCCTGAGCGGGAAAATATGTCCAGGCTTTCCCAGTTCGTGGGGTTTGGTGTCTTTGTTTACAAGGGCACTAATGGTTTTGGCCCTGTCATGAACCGAGATGCCCGTTGTGCATCCATACCCCAATAAATCCACGGAAACGGTAAACTGGGTCTGGTGCAATACCGTATTGTTTTGTACCATCATGTTCAGCTCCAGTTCCTCGCATCTATCCTCGGTTAAGGGGGCACAGATAAGACCACGGCCGTGCATGGCCATAAAATTGATCATTTCGGGGGTAACTTTTTCGGCAGCAGCAATAAAATCACCTTCGTTTTCCCTGTTCTCGTCATCTACCACAATAATTACCTTACCGTCCCTAACGTCGGCAATGGCTTCTTCAATGGCGTTTAGTTGTATTTTTTTGTTCTTGGCGATCATTGATCTTCAGCTTCTTTATCTTTCTTTTTAAATATTGATTTGATACGGTCTATAAAGTGACCAAATCCTACTAACCCCTTATCCGCAGTTGCACGTCTGGTGAGCGATATGCCCAAGGGCAGCATGATCATTGTTGGGAGCCAAGCCCCAATGGCGGGGTGAATGTTTCCTTCCTTGGCATAGTTGCCGGCAAATACACCGATAAAATAATAGGTTAAAAATAAAATGATAGCGACCACCATGGGCAATCCCAATCCTCCTTTGCGAATTATAGCCCCTAAAGGTGCGCCTACAAAAAACAAGATGATGCACGAAAGTGCCAGTGCATATTTTTGATGCAGCGATAGAATGTGGCTGTTATAGAACTTGTACCTGCTTTGCAGCTCGTTCTTTTTGGAAGTCACCGTGTTCAATATACTGGAAACCTCGTTCTGGGCTTTTTTCATTACTTGAATTTGCTCCCATTGTTCCAGACTTTCTATAAATTGATCGATGGTTCTAATGGAATCCTGTTCGGTCTTCTCTACCTTTTTTGGGGGTTGAATAAGCTCTAAATTTTGCATGGTAGTATCTTTTGGCACTTTGGGCGGAAATGCCCCCATGCGATTAACCACGTTTTTGGAAAATGCAACTACTTTTTCAAGGTTGTTTTCGCGAAGGGAATCAATATCCTTAATGAGCCGTCCCACATTTTTCATCTTGTTTGTGGTGATGTTCTGATCTTCTTCCAAATCCTGATCATTGAGTTCCGAAATATCAATATTGATGGTATAGGTCTCAAAATTTGATTTGGCGAACGGTTGCTTTCGTCGTTCTTTGGCATCTTTGGGCATAACCTCTTCGTAGTAGTTCCCATCTTTCAATACCAATTGGATGATGTCCGATTCCTCGCTACTGATCAACTCACCGGATTTTGCCTTAATGACAGTATTGTTGATATTCTGATCTGTTTTTTTATGGATGATGACATTATCCAAAAAGCGATCTTGCTCCCCATGTTTTTTGTCCACTTTAATGTTCATGCCTTCGCCGGTTCCTTCAAAATCACTAAAAACACCTTCGGTAATGGCGGCTGCTGGTTTTACTTTGGCAATGTTTCGCCTTAGGTTGAACATTTTTTGTTCTGATATTGGAATCACATCATTGGCAAAAAAGAAAGTGACTACACCTAAGAACAGAACAAACACGATAAGGCTTCGCATACCACGTTGCAACGATATACCCGAAGCTTTCATGGCGGCAAATTCATAATTTTCCGCAAATGTACCAAAGGTAAGGATGGAGGAGAGGAGTACCGTAAGCGGCAACACTTTGTCCACCAAAGTTGGGATAAAGTAGAAAATAAACTTGCCAATAATTACCATGCCCAGTCCTTTTCCCGCCAAATCATCAATGAACAGCCATATTCCCTGAAAAATGAATATGACGATGAGAATGAAAAAAGAACTGAAGAAGTTGTAAAGAAATCTTCTTAGTATATACTGATCAAGTATTTTCAATGCCTAGTTTCTTATAATATAATATCCTTTGTCCTCGTATTTTTTCTCGTCAAAGGTAAACAGAGTACTTGATATGGGCTGATTGGTTTTGAAAGAATTAACGGTAATGGTGGTTTTGGTACCATTGTTTCCCGTTTGAATCAGTTTATAGATGTGTTTGGTCTGCGTATCCACACCCAACAGCACGGATTTGATTTCCGTATTGGAGTCGATGGGGATTAATTTTACATATTGGATTTTTCTGCCCCCTACATTTTGAAGGATATCCCATTGGTAGTTATGTCCCGTTTTATAGAATGTCAACATTTTGGAGGGGCTCACATTGTCGTTGTCCTCGTTAACGTCTTCAATGGTTACTTCTTCGTTTTCTGGAACCACGGTGTAAACTTTGTTGCCATCGTACATTTGTTTGGCCCCGAAATAGTTGAGTACGTATTTTTCGCCCTTTAAGGTTACGTTTCCGTTGGTTTCCTGTTTTAGGTCGGCCTCGGTGTTTTCCAAGGTAGATTGGAAATCAATATAAATATTATCGTAGCTCTGCACTTTGTTGTAAACTTCGTCCAAAAGTGCTTTGGCCTTATCGGAGTTCTGTCCGTAAGAAGCTAATCCTACGGTAAACAATGTTATAAAAAGAATACTTTTCTTGATCATGGTCTTATTTTGCTTCATTTTCTAATAGTTGTTCCAAAGAATACATGTCGGGCACCAAAACTTGTCGGGCCTTACTACCTTCAAATGGCCCTACGATCCCGGCTGCTTCCAATTGGTCTATAATTCTACCGGCCCTGTTATACCCAAGTTTTAATTTACGTTGGATAAGGGAAGCGGAACCTTGCTGGGCCGTTACAATAACTTCGGCAGCTTCTTTGAACATAGCATCCCTGTCCGCGATATCATTATCAAGACTTGTGCCAGATTCCTCGCCTACATACTCTGGCAGTAAGTGCGCTTCGGGGTATGCACGTTGCGAACCAATGTATTCGGTAATTTTTGCCACTTCTGGTGTGTCCACAAAAGCACATTGCAACCTTGTAACGTCATTTCCTTGAGTGTAGAGCATATCTCCTCTACCGATAAGCTGGTCGGCACCTTGCGCGTCCAAAATGGTTCTGGAGTCAATTTTTGAGGTTACCCTAAACGCTATCCTAGCAGGGAAGTTGGCCTTGATGATACCGGTAATTACGTTTACCGATGGTCTTTGTGTGGCAATAATCAAGTGAATGCCTATGGCACGTGCCAATTGTGCCAATCTGGCAATTGGTGTTTCCACTTCCTTGCCCGCTGTCATGATCAAGTCTGCAAACTCATCTATCACCAAAACAATGTATGGCAAGAATTTATGTCCATCGTTCGGATTCAATTTTCTGGCCTTGAACTTGACATTATATTCCTTAACGTTTCTCACCATAGCAGATTTGAGCAACTCGTAGCGATTGTCCATTTCAATACAAAGGGAGTTCAAGGTATTGATTACCTTGGTGTTATCTGTAATGATGGCTTCTTCGGAATCGGGCAGTTTTGCCAAAAAGTGACGTTCAATTTTGTTGTAAAGGGTCAATTCCACCTTTTTGGGGTCTACCAAAATAAATTTAACCTCTGCGGGATGCTTTTTATAAAGGAGTGAGGTGATGACGGCGTTCAATCCAACTGATTTACCTTGACCCGTAGCACCAGCCATAAGCATGTGGGGCATTTTGGCAAGGTCAACCACAAAAGTTTCGTTGCTAATGGTTTTTCCAAAGGCAATGGGCAATTCCATTTCCGCTTTCTGGAATTTATTGGAAGCGATTACCGAACGCATGGAAACAATGGTGGCGTTTTTGTTGGGCACCTCGATACCCACGGTGCCTTTGCCGGGAATAGGAGCAATGATTCGGATGCCCAATGCCGCTAATGAAAGAGCAATGTCGTCTTCTAGATTTTTGATTTTGGAGATTCGTATTCCCGCTTCAGGAACAATTTCATAAAGGGTTACGGTAGGACCAATGGTCGCTTTGATCTGGGCGATTCCTATTTTATAATTTTTGAGGGTGCTAACAATTCTATTTTTGTTTTCCTCAAGCTCTTCTTGGTTGATGGTGATTCCACCTGAAGCACCATGGGCTTCCAAAAGGTCCAATGTGGGGAATTTGTAGTTGCCCAATTCCAGTTTTGGGTCGAATTCCCCAAAATCCTTTACCAATCTGGCAGCTGTTACATCGGTTTCTTCCTCTTCAACGGGTGTTTCTTCAACTTTTAGATCAATATCGGATTCTTCCTCTTGCGGAAGATTTACATCGAGTCCCGCTTCCTCGTTTAACGGAGGAATATTTTCTTTATGGGTATAAGTGTCTATTTTTTCAGGAACCTTATCATCTGTACTCAACTCAATACTGCCCTCCCCATCTTCATTAATGGTTTGGGTGTTGTGGATTGAAGGTTCTTCATTAAAATCAGATTTGATTTTTTGTTTCTGTCTGCGGAAGAAGTTGGCAAACCCTTCGGGGGTGAAATTGAACAATCGCACCAAGATTACCATCAAAACAAATATCAGAATCAAGAATACACCGATTTTTCCCGTGTAATCCTGAAGGAAGTCATTCATTTCATAACCGATAAGGCCACCCAACAATGGAAAATCCGCAGCAAAAAAACCAAGTGCAATGGATCCCCAGATGACTCCGACCAGCCCCCAAATCCATTTGGAGATCAATCGTTTTCCATTCAATCCCAAAAAGAGATAGAGCCCGGTGACGGCCAATAAGAACGGAAACACAAAAGAGGCCAAACCAAAGCCTTTGTACATAAAAAAGTGGCTTACACCGGCCCCAAATTTATTGAGCAGGTTGCTTGCTTGGGCATTACGGTCCGCAAATTGGGACAGCATGCTTTGATCCTCTTGCCATGTGAAATAAAACGACATGAAAGAGAAAAAAAGCGCAATGCTGAGAACGATCAAAAGGCTGCCAAAAATAATCTTGTTCTGCTTGGAAGGCTTAAAGGTTACCTTCTTCTTGGCAGTAGAAGTAGTTTTTTTTGATTTGGATTTTGTTCGTTTTTTGGCCATCAATTGTTTTTAAGCGGGGCTAAGTTACAAATTTACGTTGCTACTCGGGGTGTTGGATTTTGCTAAAAAATTTTAGGCACATAGATGATAAGGCCAACAATGCTTGCCAAGACCGATACTATCATAACGGCTCCTGCGGAAATATCTTTTATCAAACCAATCTTAGGGTCCAAATCGGGCTGGATATAGTCACATATTTTTTCAATGGCAGTGTTTACTCCTTCCACACCCATTACCAAACCAATGGCCAACAGTTGGAGAATCCATTCGGTGTTCGATATTTGAAAATAAAACCCAAAAGCTGTGACCACCAATGTTATAACGAACTGAATTTTAATGCTGGGCTCTGTGCGCAATAACAGAAACATGCCCTTTAGGGCATATCCTACGCTTTTTATCCTATTCTGAAGAAAAGATTCTTGGGGCATTTAGAATGCTTCAAATATTTTTTTGACATTAACCTTCTAGCCGAAAGTTTAATGCGGCTCGGTGTCAAAAATACTAAAAAAACCTTCCCGAAGTCTGTTACGGGAAGGTTCTTATTTGCTGTTTTATATAATGTATGTTACTTATCTATGGAGCCGAGCACTCTGGACATAAAACCGTTAAGCGCTTCTTTTTTAGGAGTTCCGTTCTTGATTTCGTTGGATACTTCCAAAGCGCCATAAATATTGGAGATCAATTCCCCGATCATATCCAGTTCGTCATCTTTTAAACTGGAAACTTCGCAAACACTTTCGAGGGTATCCGCAGTTTCCTGAAGGTAATCCTCGTCGTGCTCCTCGGCAAAATTGACCAACTGCTTAATTATGGGCAACTTCATTGATCAAGTCTTTTAAAACATCATACTTATTGGTCTGTACCTGATTCTTTAATGCCCCTTTTGAAAAAGCGGCAAAAGTGGGCAAATTGTCCACGTTGGCCAGCTTTCTGGATTCTGGGAATTTTTCGGCATCGACCATTACAAACTTTATATCTTCGTTCAAAGAGGCTTCCTTTTTGAACTTTGGCTTCATGATCCTGCAGTTGCCACACCAAGATGCGCTGTACTGCACCACTACGTTGTCATTGTTGGCAATGACCTCGCTTAAATTGTCTTTGTCCAATTCTACAACCATAGTGCTTAGTTTACGTGATTGGCCAAGTAATCGGAAACACCGGCTCTGTCCGCGTTCATGGCTTGTTTTCCTTCTTCCCAGTTGGCTGGGCAAACCTCTCCTTTTTCCTGAACGTGAGTGTAGGCATCTACCAAACGCAAAAATTCCTTCACGTTTCTACCCAATGGCATGTGATTGATGCTCTCGTGGAATACAGTCCCTTCTTCATCAATTAAATAAGTGGCTCTATAGGTAACGTTGTCACCTTCCACTACAACAGAATTGGTCTCCTCGTTATAGTCTTCTTTCATGATGTCCAAGATTCCCAAGGCAGAAGCCAAGTTTCTATTGCTGTCAGAAACGATAGGGTAGGTTACACCTTCTATTCCTCCGTTGTCCTTTTCAGTGTTCAGCCATGCAAAATGCACTTCGGCAGTATCACAAGAAGCTCCGATAACAATGGTATTCCTTTTTTCAAACTCACTTAGGTTTTGTTGAAAGGCAAAAAGCTCGGTCGGACACACAAAAGTGAAGTCTTTAGGGTACCAGAACAACAATACTTTCTTGTTTTCTGCTTTGGCTTTCTCTAAAATGTTGATTTTGAATGTGTCGCCCAATTCGTCGATGGCGTTTACTTCAATGTTTGGAAATTTTCTTCCTACTAGAGTCATTTATTGATGTTTTTTAAATTTTCGAATAGCAAAAATAAGATGGTTTTTATCGCTTTTACCAGCTTAAAAATCAGTATTTCTTATGGTCGGATAAGTCATGACTATGTCGTAAAAAAGCACCATCAAAATTGAGGTTGTGGCAAAATTGCACATCAATTTTTAACGACTTCTCAATGAAGTCGCGGTATTGAAAAAGCTGAAATAGCATTTATTCAGCAGCCGTGGTGGTAAGTTGCTTGATTTTGATCCGGAAAGCGGCAAAAAGCAACGTCATTATAGGGCTTAACCAATTGAAAATGGCATACAGGAAGTACTCACCGACACCAACACCCAAAACACTGCTGTGGTAGGCTCCACAAGTGTTCCAAGGCACTAGAACAGAGGTCACCGTACCTGAATCTTCCAATGACCGGCTCAGGTTTTCGGGGGCAAGACCACGTTCCTTATAGGCTTTCGAGAACATTTTTCCGGGCACTACAATGGCCAAATACTGGTCGGAAGCGGTTACGTTCAAGGCCAAACAGCTTCCTACGGTGCTTGCGAACAGTCCAAAAGTGGTCTTTGCCAATTTTAAAAGGGATTCCGTGATGCGCTCCAAAGCCCCGATACCGTCCATGATACCACCAAAAACCATAGCACAAACAATCAGCCAAATGGTGCCGAGCATTCCCGACATTCCTCCCGAGGAGAACAAATCATTTAGGGCAGGGTCTTCCGTGGCAATAGATGTATCAACAGTGATGGCGTTTAAGATGCCTTTGTAGCCCGATTCAAAATTTAAAGCTGTGCTTCCGCCAATGTTGGCCACAATGTCCGGCTGAAAAATAAGAGCGAAAACTCCACCAAGCAATGTTCCTACAAGTAGCGCCATTAATGGAGGTGCTTTTTTTACAATCAAACCAATAACGACCAATGGCACTATAAACAACCATCCGTTTATATTGAAGGTTGAGCCAATATTGTTGAGAAGTGAACTGGTGTCCGCAACTCCTGAGGTATCAATGGTAAGCCCAAGAACAATGAAAACAATCAAGGTCACCACGATTGTTGGTACAGTGGTGTACGTCATGTAGCGAATGTGCGAGAACAAATCTCCTCCCGCCATGGCCGGGGCTAAATTGGTGGTGTCGCTCAAAGGAGACATTTTATCTCCAAAATAAGCGCCGGAAAGCACAGCGCCTGCCGTCATTCCCAACGATATGCCCAAGGCATCACCAATGCCAATCAATGCTATGCCTACGGTCGCGGCCGTTGTCCAACTACTTCCGGTTGCAATGGAAATTATGGCGCAAATAACAACGCTAGCTGCCAAAAATATAGTCGGATTGAGAATTTGAAGCCCGTAATAGATCATAGCGGGAATAATACCGCTGACCAACCATGTACCTGAAAGTGCTCCGACCATCAAAAGAATCAACAAGGCACCCGTGGTCGATTTAACATTTTCGGCCACTTCGGCAATCATCCGTTTATAGGAAACCTTATTGAAAATACCGACTATTGCGGCAACCGCACCTCCCATCAACAGAATAAATTGGTTGGAACCGCTTAGGGCATCATCCCCAAAAACATACACATTGTAGGCCAACATAATCACCAAAGCTAAAACGGGTATCAATGCTTCAGCAATGGTCAAATCTTTATTTTCTACAATGTGTTCATCTTCCCTAAACGTTGGTTTTTCCTCTTTATTCGGCATTTGGTCTGAGTTTGTTAGGAGGTAATATTACGATTTTGCACTATGTTGTGCAAACCCCGCATCCCTCCGAATTAAGCCAAACTGGCATCGGGAGACAAAATATCCAACTTTTCCATACAGTTGCGCATTGTAATGTATGTTTTGTGTATGTCGTTGTCCAATCCAATGGAAAAACGGATAAGTCCTTGGGAGAGACCAAGTTCTTTTTGCTCTTCTTCTGGTATTTCGGAAGAGGTGGAGGTTCCGGAAGCACTAAATAATGTCTTGTAGAAACCAAGGCTTACCGCTAAATAACCCAGTTTTTCTTTTTGCATCAATTCCATCAGGGCATTGGCACGTTCCACGGAGCCAACATCTAGGGTAAGCATTCCGCCAAATCCGTATTCTGTATTCATTTGGGATTTCATTAAACTGTGCCCTGAATGACTTTCCAAACCGGGATACACCACCTTTAATCCATCCTTTTCAAATTGTTTGGCCAAATAATGGGCATTTTCGCTATGCTTTTTGATTCTTATATGAAGTGTTCGCATATTCTTCAAGATGGAAGCGGCACGCAAACTGTCCAACGTACTGCCCAAAAGCATTCCTGCCCCGTTGTTCACATCTTTTAGACTGAGACAAAAATCAGTTGTTCCGCAAACGGCTCCAGCAACGCAATCACTACTACCATTGATAAACTTGGTAAGGCTGTGTACAACAATATCTGCTCCCAATTGTGCTGCGTTTATCGTCAAAGGAGAAAAGGTGTTGTCGACCACCAATGGCATCTCGTTCTTTTTGGCAATTTTGGCAAGTGAAGTAATATCAGCTACTTCCAAAAGCGGGTTGCTAATGGCTTCGCAATAGATCATCTTGGTTTTTGGAGTGATGGACCTCGCGACCGTTTCCAAATTGGTAATGTCCATAAAAGAGACGGAGATATTGAATTTTTTCACAAAGTTCTTTAGGAAAGCGTAGGTGCCGCCGTAAATGGTCCTGCTACAAACAATATGGTCACCCGAATTGCACAATTGAAGAATTACAGCTGTTATGGCTCCCATTCCGCTTGCATACACATTTGCAGATTCGGTACCTTCCAGTTGTGCCATGGCCTCGCCCAAGTATAAGTTGGAAGGGGAAGAGTGCCTACTGTAAAGGTAGCAACCTTCGGTATTCCCCTCAAAAGTGTCGAACATAGTCTTTGCTGAGAGAAAAGTATAGGTTGATGAATCTGATATAGAAGGGTTTACACCTCCGAATTCACCAAAATATTGAAGATTTTGTATGTGATCTGATGCTTTGTAGTCCATGATGCGTTGTTTTGGATAAAAATATGAATCATTAGACTTAAAATCAATGGATGTGTTCAAATGGTGATGAATAGTCAATAAATATATAAATATTAGGATATTATTCTGTAAAATTGGAATTTAGCTGTTCCCAATAGAAAAATCGTCGGAATGAAACTGGATAAAATGGATATTGAATTGGTAAGACTGCTCCAAGAGGACTGTAAAAAGACAACAAAACAATATGCAGATGTTTTGCATTTGTCCAAAACAGCCGTTTATGAGCGAATTCGTCGATTGGAGCGCAATGGAGTCATTACCCAATACGCTGCTTTGGTGGACAAACAAAAAGTAGGTAGAGACTTTATGGTACTCTGCCAAATACGTTTGGTACAGCATACCAAGGAGAATGTTCTAAAGTTTGAGCGCGAGGTATTGCAGCTCAAAGAGGTTTCCGAGTGCTTTCATGTGGGGGGCGATTATGACTATATTTTAAAGATTTATGTAAAGGACATGAAAAGTTATCGGGAGTTTATGGTCACTAAATTGACTGCCATAGCCAATATTGGCAATACACAGAGTTCATTCGTTATCAATGAGGTGAAAAATACGCCATCGGTACATATTGGTGGGTGATTTATTCTGTTATTGTGTTACTCTGTTATTAAGTTATTCGGTTTATTGAATTTGACATTTGCCTGTCTGCCGTAGGCATGGAACTTGGTGCTTGAACTTTTTACGTCATTCATATCAACCTCTTCACACTTTGCCCCTTTGTTTTTACCCAACGTCCACCAACCTCATCAACCCAAAACTAGGGTTTATCAATCCAAACAAGGTGTTCGTAAGATCATGCCTAAAAAGTTCGCTTAAACTCTGCATCTTGCTGCAATTACCCTATAAAACTTTAGTCATGAAAAACACATTGAACAAATTTGGAATAACAATAATGGCCTTGGTACTGCTCTGGTCCTGCGAAAAAGATGACGGTCCAAAGTCATTTGCCAATCAGCCCCCTGTTATATACGATCAGTCCTTTCATGTGCCCGAAGCCATAACCGATGGCCAAACGGTAGCCGAAGTAAAGGCATACGATTCCAATATGGGCACCAAACTTACCTATAGTATTTCTGCCAACAGTAATGATATGTTCCAGATTAACGAGACAACAGGTTTGCTAAGCTTAAAAGCGGGCAAGGAACTTGATCTTGAAGCTCCTCAATCTCACAAGATTACCGTTGCAGTAAGCGATGGAGAAAGGGAGGATACAGGCCAAATCACCATTTGCGATTGTGTGCCCGTTTTTGCACAGGAAGACTATGAGTTTGAGGTAAGCGAAGACATATCAACAGAAGAATTGATCCACACCTTTGAGGTCGAAGATGCCGACACGGATATAGCAGATCTTGTTTTTAACATTCCCACCAACGACAATGGCCTGTTTGCTATCAACGAAGCAGGTGAACTAAGCTTGGCAGCAGGACAACAGCTCGATTATGAAACAAGCAAAGAACACCACATTACCGTAAGTGTTGAAGATGATAATGCGACCGTGGAAGTAGCGGTGAAAATTATAGTTATAAATGATGGAGATACCTTGGCCGAAGATCCTAAGTCTTTTGTCACCACTTGGAAGACCGAGACCGATGGGGACGAAATTATGTTTCAAATAATAAATAACTATTACACTTACAACTATACCATAGATTGGGGCGATGGAACAATAGAGGAGCTTACTGAGGCTGATGGACATCCTTCCCATATCTATGCCGCTGCTGGCACCTATACCGTGGCCATATATGGTGAATTTCCAACTGTTCTTTTTAACAACCCAGAATATTCTTCGAAACTTGAAAGCTTGGAACAATGGGGCATTATACAGTGGGAATATTTAAACTATATTTTTGGCAATTGTGAAAACATGGTTTATAATGCCACAGACGTACCGGATTTATCCAAGGTAACCAAAATGACCGGTATGTTCTATGGGGCCAATTCTTTTAACGGGGATCTTAGTGACTGGGACGTGAGCCATGTGACCAATATGAGGGCAATGTTCTATGGGGCCACTTCCTTTAACGGGGATCTTAGCGGCTGGGATGTTAATAATGTGAATACCATGGAAAATATGTTCAATGGGGCTACTTCCTTTAACGGAGATTTAAGTGCTTGGAGCACAAAATTAGGTAATGTGACGAGTATGACTGGAATGTTTAATGGAGCCACCTCTTTTAATGGTGATGTCAGTAGTTGGGATGTTAATAATGTGAATACCATGGAAAATATGTTTTCAGGAGCCACTTCCTTTGACGGGGACTTAAGCAATTGGAATATTGGTAAGGTAGAATTAATGGATGGTATGTTGGATAATTCGGGATTGTCCAAAGAAAACTTCAATGCCCTGTTGATGGGCTGGAGCAATTTTGTGGAGCAGAACAACGGACCTTATAATATAACTTTTGGAGCCAACGGACTTACTCTTTGTGGTACTGAAGCCCTTGAGGCAGGACTTAAGCTAGAGAATGACTACAATTGGAATTTTACTGGAGATCAAGTTTTTGAGGAAACATGTAATTGATTTTTAAAATAGGTTTTGAAGCATGCCGCCGAAGTGCCTACTGGTTTTTCGGTGGTTTTGTTTTTTAAAAGTCAGAAGTCGGTTTGCAGTAAGCAGTAGCAGTTTGCAGTGGGCAGTAACCCAATAACTTGGTCCGAAATGTCATGTTGAGCGCAGTCGAAACGTCCGAAAGTCGGAAGTACGCAGTACGTAGTAACTCTGAACCTGTGTCTTGGTTCTTGGCTCTTTTCTCTTTGTTCTTGAACTTGGCACTTGAACTTGGCACTTGAACTTGACACTTGAACCTGACACTTGAACTTGACACTTGTTTCTTTTCCCACAGAATAGTTTAGGACTGTCCCGAAAAACATTTGTATTTTTACAGTTGTTTTTAAAGAACAGATTTTTTAAGAATCATCCTTACAAATAATACAATATGAATCAATATGATGTAGCTATCATCGGCTCTGGACCTGGAGGCTATGTAGCGGCCATTCGATGTGCCCAATTGGGAATGAAAACCGCAATAATAGAAAAGTACGCTGTGCTTGGCGGTACATGCTTAAACGTAGGATGTATTCCTTCCAAAGCGCTTTTGGACTCATCGCACCATTATGAAGATGCAGTTAAGCACTTCGAGGAACACGGTATCGATATTCCAGGGGAGGTAAAAGTGAACTTGAAGCAAATGATTGCCCGTAAACAAGCTGTTGTGGACCAAACCACCAAGGGAGTCGAGTTTTTGATGAGCAAAAACAAGATTGATGTTTACCATGGCGTAGGAAGTTTTAAGGATGCCACACACATAAATATTGCCAAAAAAGACGGTGAAGAGACCATCGAGGCTAAGAATACCATTATAGCCACGGGTTCCAAACCTTCTTCCCTGCCTTTCATTGAAATTGATAAAGAAAGAGTGATTACCTCAACCGAAGCCCTAAAACTTAAGGAGGTTCCAAAACACTTGATCGTGATAGGCGGAGGGGTAATCGGTTTGGAATTGGGTCAGGTATACAAGCGCTTGGGTGCAGATGTTACCGTAGTGGAATTTATGGATCGCATTATCCCCGGCATGGATGGCGCTTTGTCCAAAGAACTCACCAAAGTGATGAAAAAGCAAAAGGTGAAATTTAATCTGTCCCACAAAGTGAAATCAGTGGAGCGCAAAGGTGACGAGGTAATTGTAAAAGCCGATGACAAAAAGGGCAAAGAAGTTACCATTTCCGGTGATTATTGCCTGGTGTGCGTTGGCCGTAAACCGTATACCGATGGATTGAATGCCGAAGCTGCGGGCGTAAAATTGGATGATAAGGGCAGAGTAGAGGTGAATGAACATTTGCAGACCAATGTCTCCAACATTTATGCAATTGGAGACGTGGTAAAAGGTGCCATGTTGGCCCATAAGGCTGAAGAAGAAGGTACCATGGTCGCTGAATTACTGGCAGGCCAAAAACCTCATATAGATTATAACCTTATACCAGGTGTTGTTTATACTTGGCCAGAAGTTGCCGCTGTGGGCAAAACAGAGGAGCAATTAAAAGAAGAAGGCGTAGCATATAAATCAGGTCAGTTTCCGATGCGTGCCTTGGGAAGGGCCCGTGCCAGCATGGATATTGATGGTTTTGTGAAGATCCTTGCCGATAAAAACACCGACGAAGTACTGGGCGTTCACATGATCGGGGCACGTTGTGCCGATTTGATTGCCGAAGGTGTTACCGCAATGGAATTCAGGGCGTCGGCCGAGGATATTTCTCGAATGAGCCATGCCCACCCAACCTTTGCCGAAGCCGTTAAGGAAGCTGCATTGGCCGCAACTGACGATAGGGCTTTGCATGCTTAAGTAAAAAATGCTGCTTGAAAAGTTGGTTTTCGTCAACCTGAATTTGCCCGTCCGCGGGTAAGCAGGAATTCAGAATGACATATTTCAATCATTGATAACCTCAAAGCATTCAGTCTTAGGATTGGATGCTTTTTTTAGCTTCTGACCGTACGTAAAACTCTTCTGAGGAATAGTCTAACTCTAATAAAAAGCTCCCGTAGCACAGGTGTAGAGGCCTCTTTCAAATCAGTAATCTGGATTTTGGCATAAGAAATGCCCAAAGCAAGCTGTGATTTGATATTCGCTTCGTATCGGTTGTACTGTAACGATAAAAATGTACAAACCATCATAAAAGCGAGAGCGCCTGCAACCACAATTTCAGGCGAAAGAGAATGTTTAAAGAAACGGTACAGCCCCAATCCAGTGAAACTTCCATAAAGTACAACAAAATGAATCACGTAGATGGAAAGTGTACTTGCACCAATTTTCAGAACTGTTTTGTTCGTCATAAACTGGCGAAGAATCATAAATACGGCAAAAACAACAAACACATTACCCAAACGGATAAATAAATAGTTGTTGGATAGTATTAAGTTGAACAATTCCAACCCGGTCCATCCATAAAGTCCTTTAAAAACATTGGAAGATTGGTATATTAAAAAATAGCCAACCACCAACGCTATGGAAATCGCCGCAGGGTATAAATATTTATAGTTTTTAAATCGCGTAAAAAGTACCGAGATAAAGGCACCCAAAGTAGTATATCCAAACCAAGGGATGATGGTAAACACAGAACCATTGGCCTTGGTGAAATAATTGGCGATAAAATCGGGTAAAAAAGCAAAAGTCCAATCCTTGTAAACCCGTTCGAACAGAAAAAGCAACAAAGTAATGCTGACCAGAACAACAGGGAACATATATTTTTTTCTATTGGCCGTAAGCACATAAACACCGATCAAACCTAAAATTGATAGACCAATACAATGCAATACATCTACCAAATAAAACGAATCGTAAATTTCACCTTTAAAGAGACCTCCAAGATTCAAGCGTAGTAAGTAACCAATGGCCAATAGCTGTAGTCCACGACTAATACCTTTGGAAACCCTTGGGTTTTCCATTCCGTTTTGTGGAACCCGAATCAATAAATAAGTAAATATAAAGCCAGAAACGGTAAAGAAAACAGGAGCGGTAATTCCTCTAAAATATAGCCAAACATTGTAAACAGAATTGCTTGAGTCCCTAAAAACAGGATCCAACAAACCATCGATGAAGTGCCCTTGCAACATCATCAAAATGGCCCATGCGCGCATGGCGTCTATAAAAAATAACCTGTTATTCTTGGCTGTCATTTGGTTCACATTCAACCTATATACTTGTTTAGCAGGTAGTTTGGATGTTCTTTGCGCCAAAAATATGCAAAATAGTCGCATGTCTGCTTCAATCGGGCTATTTTAGCGAAACAATCAATGATTTTATACTATGGCTGCAATTTTGGCATTTGCCGGGAGCAATTCTTCCACTTCTATCAATTTTAAATTAGTAAAACTCACGACTGCATTAGTGCAAAACCATGATATCCAGACGCTAGACATGGCAGAACATCCTTTTCACATGTTCAGTGAAGACCTTGAAAAAGAAGAGGGGTATTCCGCTTCGTTGAAGGAATTGAAAGAACAGATCAATAATGCAGGTGGCCTGATTTTGTCCGTTAACGAACATAACGGAAACCCTTCGGCCTACTTTAAAAATGTATTGGATTGGCTTTCCCGCATGGACCGCAAGTTTTTGGAGGGCACAAAGGTGCTGTTAATGTCCACTTCCGGAGGTAAGAGAGGGGGAAAAGGTTCCTTGACGGTGGTTGAAAATATGCTGCCGAGGTTTGGCGCGGAAATCGCAGCGACTTTTTCCTTGCCATCTTTTTATGATAATTTTAGTGAAGAAGGCATTTTGGACGAAGCCTTAAAAGAGGAACACCAAAATGCATTGAACACCTTTTTGGATTCGTTAAAACAATAGGTATTGCGAACACACCGTTCCTTTAAGACAGATTCCCTTTTACAAAGTAAAAAGGCATTGTTGCAATGGTCCAGGGCTTACCAGAGCGTAATATGGTTGGACAGTAACTCGCACCGAGATACATATTCCAGTTTCGAAGCCTGCTTGGCCGTTGGCGCATCCCAAGTATTGATGGGTATTGATGAGCTTCAAACTTTTGTGGACCGGCAAAAGGATTGGGTTTTTGGGTATTTTTCCTATGATTTTAAAAATGAATTGGAAGATTTGATTTCCGAAAATTTAGATGTTCTTGGATTTCCAATGCTGCAATTTTATCAACCCAACAAAATTATAATGGTTGATGATGGACAGCTTCATTTTAAGTATTTGAACGCTTTTGCCCACCAAATTGAAGCCGATTATGCCGAAATCACCAATTTTCGGCAGATGGATTTCTCAAATAAACAGCCAAGCGACCCCATTAAAATTAAAATGCGGATTCATAAGGACGCCTATTTTGAAAAAGCCAACCGTTTTTTGGAGCATATCCACCGTGGCGATATTTATGAAGCTAATTTTTGTCAGGAATTTTACGCAGAAGATATTTCCATTGACCCTTGGCATACCCATCACAAACTAAACAGCATTTCCGAACCACCGTTTGCCGTATTTGCGAGGTTAAGGGATATGTATTTGATGTGTGCTTCGCCCGAACGGTACATTAAAAAAATGGGGCAAAAAGTGATTTCACAACCCATAAAAGGAACTGCGCCACGTGGAAAAGATGAAGAGGATGATCAAAAAATCAAAAAAGAATTGTCCCGAGATGAAAAAGAGCGCTCAGAGAACATCATGATTACGGATTTAGTCCGCAACGATCTGTCCAAAAGCGCTTTAAAAGGTTCTGTGCAAGTCGAAGAGCTCTGTAAACCATACACTTTTAAGCAAGTACATCAGTTGATTTCCACCGTAGTTTCAAAGGTTCCAAAGGATAAGAATTCCATAGAACTGATTAAAGAAACTTTCCCCATGGGTAGTATGACGGGTGCTCCAAAGATTTCAGCAATGAAAATTATTGAAGATTTGGAGGAAACCAAACGAGGTTTGTACAGCGGGGCCGTAGGTTATTTTGACCCACTCGGAGATTTTGATTTTAACGTAGTGATTCGGAGTATTCTGTACAATGCAACAAAAAAGTATATATCCTTTTCTGTTGGAAGTGCCATTACTGCAAAATCCGACCCAGAAAAGGAATACGAAGAATGCTTGCTTAAAGCTAAAGCTATGCGGACCGTTTTGGAGGAAAGGGGATGGGGTTGATAGTGAGTTCAAGTGTCAAGTTCAAAATCAAGCGTCAAGTTCAAGGACAGAAAATTCGTGATGATTCGTGGAATTGGTGTCAAAAAGGTGAAAGGGCGAAGGGTAAAAGTTGAATGGTTACTCATTGTTTATTGACACGAATTTCACTTATTGCTCGAATACCGCTGCGCTTTGGACATAAGAACCAAGACTTCTGAAGTTAGGAGTTATTGGTTACAGCGGATTGCCTACTGCTTACTGTCAACTGCTTACTGCCAACTGCCAAATCAAATTCCAATAATGCAACAACAAAATAACTTAGTAACGTAATAACACAGCCGCAAGGCTAAGGTTTATTCGTAAATTCGCGCTATGTTCCCAAAATTCAAACAGCACATAAACAGCGAGATGCCCTTTCTGAAGGGGAAAAGGCTCCTAGTGGCCTGTAGTGGCGGGGTGGACAGTGTTGTGCTAGCCCATTTGTGTATTGCTGCCGATATGGATATTGCCTTGGTCCATTGTAACTTTAACCTACGGGACGAAGAAAGTGATGGTGACGAAGCGTTTGTGCGTCAACTGGCATCCGATTTTGGTATTGAAGTCTTTGTGATGTTATTTGAGACCGAGAAATATGCCGAAACCCAGCGTTTGTCCGTACAGATGGCAGCAAGGGAGTTGCGTTACCAATGGTTTTCGGATTTGATAAAAACCAAAGGTTTCGATTATATTTTAACGGCCCACCATGCGGATGATAGTTTGGAGACCTTTTTGATCAATCTATCCCGTGGTACGGGAATTGAAGGTCTTTCCGGTATTCCTGAAGTGAACGAACATGTGGTTCGGCCGTTGCTACCCTTTTCCCGAAGCGAGATTTTGACCTATGCCAAGTCGGAAAAGATTGTTTGGCGAGAGGACAGCAGCAATGCCAGTACCAAATACCTTCGGAACAAGATTCGTCATCAAATTGTGCCCGTTTTAAAAGAATTGCATCCCACTTTTTTACAAAATTTCCTGACTACCCAAAATCATTTGCAACAATCAAGCGATTTGGTCCTTAATCATATAAATGAATTAAAGTCCAAGTTGTTTGAGCAGCGAGATGGTGATATTAAAATTAGCATTGCAGCACTGGAACAACTACAACCGTTGGATGCTTACTTGTATGGACTGTTCAAAGATTATGGGTTTACAGAATGGAACGATGTAAAAGATCTGTTGAAAGCCATGAGCGGCAAGCAAGTAGTTTCCAAAACACACCGATTGCTCAAGGACAGGGATTTTCTGATTCTTTCTGAAATAAAGAACACGGTAAACGGAACATACCTTGTCCATATAGATGGAACTCCATCCGAGTTGCCCATCAAACTAAAGCTGGAAAATGTTGAGACCTTAGAAAAACAGGGGCGAAATGTCGTATTTTTGGATAAGGAAAAGTTAAACTTTCCGTTAGTGTTAAGAAATTGGGAAAAAGGCGACTATTTTTATCCCTTCGGGATGCAAGGCAAGAAAAAACTGTCCAAATTTTTTAAGGATGAAAAACTGGATGTGATTTCCAAAGAAAAGCAATGGTTGCTCTGCTCAAATAATGATATTGTTTGGGTTGTGGGCAAACGTGCAGACGAACGATTCAAGGTTGAGGATTCAACCCGAGAAATAATAAAGATTACCCAACTTACATGAGATTACTTGTACTCTTTTTAGGATTATTCTTCATCAATTTAACCACATTCGCCCAAACGGATGAGAATCCAGCAGTTTGGACCCACGAAGTACATAAATTGTCCGATACCGAATACGAGTTGGTGTTCAAGGGCAAAATTATGGATGGCTGGCACGTATATTCGCAATACACGGCCGAAGGAGGTTCCTTGCCCAGCGAATTTTCTTTTGAAAAAGCAGGCGAGGACTACGAACTTATTGGTAAAACCGAAGAAAGTGAGACCATAAAGGAGTATAGCGATATTTTTGAGGTAGAAGAGACCTTTTTCAAAAAAGAGGCCGTCTTCACCCAAAAGATAAAGTTGCTTGATCCAGAGGTCAATCAAATTTCGGTAAACCTGTTTTATCAGATTTGTAAGGAAGTCTGTCTACCTGTAGATTATCTTTTTCAAATTTCGTTGGATGGGAGTGGCTTTGTGGTCGAAGAAGCGTCCTTGGATGAACGAAGTGTAGCTTTGGGCGAGTCCCTCAAATTGGATTTAAAGAACAAAAACCTCTTGAATCAAAATGGAGTATCCGATTCCGAAGGAAAGTCCAACTTATGGGTGATTTTTGGATTGGGATTCATCGGAGGACTTATTGCATTGTTGACACCCTGTGTGTTCCCCATGATTCCATTAACGGTTTCCTTTTTCACCAAACAAACCCAGAACAAATCCAAGGGAATAGGCAATGCCTTACTGTACGGATTCTTTATCGTTTTAATTTATTTTTTGTTGAGTTTGCCGTTCCACTTGTTCAATTCGGTGGACTCACAAATTTTGAATACCATAGCCACCAATATTTGGCTCAACGTATTCTTCTTTGTCATTTTTGTGTTTTTTGCCTTTTCATTTTTTGGGTATTACGAACTCACCTTGCCCAGCTCATGGGCCAATAAAATGGATTCTGCATCATCCAAAGTAGGAGGGGGGCTGGGTATCTTTTTTATGGCATTGACCTTGGCAATCGTATCTTTTTCGTGTACAGGACCCATTTTGGGCGGACTTTTGGGCAGTACAACCCTTGCCGAAGGCAATGTGGCCACAAACTTAACATCGGGAATGGTCGGTTTCGGCTTGGCTTTGGCCTTGCCATTTGCTTTGTTCGCCATGTTCCCGGCTTGGTTGAATTCCTTGCCAAAATCCGGCGGTTGGATGACCACCGTTAAAGTAGTGCTCGGCTTTTTGGAGCTGGCCTTGGCCTTCAAATTTCTGTCAAATGCCGATTTAGTGGGGAACTGGGGCATTTTTAAACGGGAAATATTTGTGGGGATATGGGTAGTGCTCTTTGTTTTGATGACATTATACCTCTTTGGAATCTTCAGATTTCCGCACGATGGGCCCAAGAAAAATTTGTCACCAGCCAGAAAGATAGTAGGCTTGTTAAGCTTTGCTTTTAGCGTTTACTTGATTCTTGGTCTTTTCAACATCACCCAATTAAAATTGCTGAGTGGTTTTCCTCCGCCAAGTTTTTACAGCGTTGTGGAAACAGAAAGCGATTGTCCGTTAGGATTGGATTGCTTTAAGGATTTTGAGGAAGGCCTGACTCATGCGCAAGAGGTGAACAAACCCATTTTGCTCGATTTTACGGGGTGGGCCTGTGTAAATTGTAGAAAAATGGAAGAAAACGTCTGGAGCGACCCCGATATTTACCCCATTATTAAAGAGGATTACGTGTTGATTTCCCTTTATGTAGATGATAGAAAAGAACTTCCAGAGGAGCACCAATTCGATTTTAAATACGATTCTGGAAGGGTAAAAGCCATAGAGACCATTGGTCAAAAATGGGGAACATTCCAGACGATCAATTTCAATGCGGCATCGCAGCCATATTATGTGCTACTTTCTCCAAACTTGGAAATTTTAAACGAAGCGGTACAGTATGTAGATGCTGAAACTTATGAGAAATGGTTGAAATCTGGCTTGGAAAAACACCATCTTTCCATGAACAAATAATTGATATTTGTCAATATTTTTTTTCAACCATCTAAAAAAATAATTATACCTTAGGATGGATTAATAGACTTAACCCATCTTCGTGAAAAACTACAAAAAGATTCTTCTTGTTCTTGCAGGATTGCTTCTACTTGTAATTATTGGCATTGCTATATTTATTAACAGTCTTAAACCAGATTATGGTGGAGAAAAAACCTTGTCGGGTCTCTCCAATGAGGTAACCACTTATTTTGACCCCTACGGGATTCCCCATATTTATGCAGATAATGAAACAGATGCCATAAGAGCATTGGGCTATGTACATGCCCAAGATAGATTATGGCAAATGGAATTGTTGCGAAGGGTGGCCAAAGGACAACTTTCCGAAGTTTTTGGTGCGGACATGATCAAAACCGACAAGTTTTTCCTGTCTTTGGGTATTGCCGACCATACCAAAGAAACAATAGCAGCATTGGACATGCAGAGTGAGGCCATAAAGCTGTCTCAAGCTTATTTGGATGGCATTAATGAGTTTATAAAAAACGGGCCAACACCTATTGAGTTTTATTTGACAGGGATTGAAAAAAAGCCATTCACCATTGAAGATGTCTACAATGCCGTTGGATATATGGCGTTTAGTTTTGCCATGGCGCACAAAACGGACCCCTTATTGACAAGTATGCGCAATAAACTAGGTGAGGAGTATATTGATGACTTGGCCGTACATTCGGATACTTCCACGGTTTGGATTAAAAACTTTAAGGGAGTCGAAATAGATACTTTGGGAACAAATATTACCGCAAGTGTAACGGCAGCTTTGGATAAACTTCCCATTCCGCAGTTTGAAGGGAGCAATAGCTGGGTGGTAGCTCCACAGAAGACCAAAAACGGTAAAGTGATTTTGGCCAACGACCCACATATAGGTTTCGCCCAACCCTCTGTATGGTACGAGGCCCATGTAAGTACCCCGGCCTATGAAAAATATGGGTATCATTTAGCTGGAGTTCCTTTTCCATTGTTAGGCCATGATAGAAAGCTGGCCTACGGCCTCACCATGTTCGAGAATGACGATATTGATTTTTATTACGAAGAAACCCATCCATCCGACAGTACTAAATACAAAACCTTAGAGGGCTGGAAGGATTATGAATTTATCCATAAAACCATCAAAGTAAAGGATGGGGATGATGTGGTTTTCAATTATAAGAAAACGCATCACGGCCCTGTTCTAAATAACATTGCCGACCAAATTTCCAAAGAACGGCCCGTGGCCATGTCTTGGATATACACCAAACCCAAAAATAGGGTGATGCACGCTCTTTACAGTATGAGCCATGCCGCCGATATGGAGGAGTTTAAAAGCGCCTTGCCCAACATCCATGCACCTGGACTTAATGTAATGTATGGCGATGCCGAGGGCAATGTGGCCTGGTGGGCTACAGCAAAACTTTACGAAATGCCCGATGGCCTATCCACCAAGTTTATTTTGGATGGAACCACAGGGAAAGAGGAGCCGCTACGTTATTTGGACTTTTCAGAAAATCCCAGGGCCGAAAACCCACCTTGGAATTATGTGTATTCTGCCAACAATCAACCAGATTCTATTGCAGGAATGTTGTATCCTGGCTATTATTTGCCCGAGAACCGTGCCAAGCGAATAGTTCAACTACTCGACGCAAAAGACGATTGGGACAAGGAGTCCATTTCAAAAATGATGCTGGATGTTACTTCGCCGGTAAACACGGAATTGGTTACAGAATTGATAAAACTGTTGGATGTAACCCATTTAACCACCGAACAGTTGGTTATGGTAGATTCTTTAAAGAATTGGAACGGAAAATACGCTTTAACGAGTACTAGTCCAACACTTTACCATAGAGCACTCTATTTTATGATAAAGAATACCATGGAGGACGAGCTTGGGCCAGAAATGTTCAAACAGTTTTTGAAAACTCATTTGTTCAAAAGACAGATTGCTTGGGGAGCCAAAATGGAAAATGGGAAATGGTGGGACAACATAAACACTAAGGAGATTACTGAAACAAGACAGGACATAATCATTAAATCCTTTGCCGATGCTTGGAGTTCCCTAGTTAAGGACTTTGGCCCCGACCCTAGCCAGTGGACTTGGGATAAAGTACACACTCTGGAGCACCAACACCCGTTTGGGCAAGTAGCGTCGCTCCGTAAATATTTTAATGTGGGCCCGTTCCCGGTTACAGGAACTCGTGAGGTCATCAACAACCTATCGTTCCCTTATGACAGCACAGGATTTTACAAAGTAAGTTCTGGTCCGTCCACAAGACGTGTCATTGATTTTTCGGATGTGGAGAACAGTATCAGCATATTACCAACGGGGCAATCCGGAAACCCTTTTAGCAAACACTACGATGATCAAGCCGAAATGTATGTCAATGGAAAGTTCCGTAAAATGATGATGAACAAGCAAGAAATCCAAGAAACCGCTGCATCCATTTTGATCTTCCGTTAATTCAAAACGGGCATTCGTCAATTCAAATCGGGGTATTCGTCAAAAGGGAGTTCTTTTTGAAGTGGGATTGGCTATTTTTCAGTCTTTTTTCAACTAGAGAAATTCCATCATGCTCATAAAAGTTTACGGTAGTGCCGTATTTGGCATTGAGGCAACCACCATTGTCGTAGAGGTCAACATAGATAAAGGCATTGGGTATCACTTGGTAGGATTGCCCGATAATGCCATAAAGGAAAGTAACTACCGGATTGCGGCGGCTCTTCAAAACAATGGTTACCGAATTCCCGGCAAAAAAATCACCATCAACATGGCTCCGGCCGATTTAAGAAAAGAAGGGTCGGCCTACGATCTTACTTTGGCCATTGGTATTTTGGCGGCATCTGGCCAGATCCGTTCAGAAGACATTAATAAATATTTGATCATGGGAGAGCTTTCTTTGGACGGAAGCCTACAACCCATAAAAGGTGCTTTGCCCATTGCCATAAAAGCCAAGGAAGAGGGGTTTGAAGCATTTATTTTACCCAAAGAAAATGCGAACGAAGCTGCTGTAGTGGATGGGCTGAAAGTGTACGGTGTGGAAAACATAAAGGAGGTTATCGACTTTTTTGATGCAGATGTGCCACTGCAACAGACCAAGATAGATACAAGACGGGAGTTTTACGAGCATCTTCATCTTCCTGAGTTTGATTTTGCCGATGTAAAGGGGCAAGAAAGCATAAAGCGATGTATGGAAATTGCCGCTGCAGGTGGGCACAATATTATTTTGATCGGTCCACCCGGGGCAGGAAAAACCATGTAGGCGAAGCGATTACCCTCCATTTTGCCTCCGATGACGCTTCACGAAGCCTTGGAAACCACTAAAATACATAGTGTTGTGGGGAAAGTTAAAAATAAGGGGTTGATGAGCCAACGCCCATTTCGCAATCCCCATCATACGATTAGTAGCGCAGCTTTAGTAGGAGGGGGAAGCTATCCCCAACCCGGGGAAATATCGTTGTCGCACAATGGCGTGCTGTTTTTGGATGAACTTCCAGAGTTTGAACGTCGGGTTTTGGAGGTGATGCGACAGCCCATGGAAGACAGGGAAGTGACCATTGCACGGGCGCAGTTTACGGTAACCTATCCCAGTAGCTTTATGTTGGTAGCCAGTATGAATCCGAGTCCTGGAGGCTATTTTAACGACCCCGATGCTCCAGTGACTTCCAGTCCTGCGGAAATGCAACGGTATTTGGGAAAAATATCGGGTCCGTTGTTGGATAGAATAGACATCCATATTGAAGTAACCCCTGTTCCTTTTGACAAATTGTCCGAAGAGCGAAAAGGGGAGAGTAGTGTTGTAATAAGAAAAAGGGTGGAAGCCGCACGCGAGATCCAAACCCAAAGATTTCAAGAAGTTGAAGGCATCCATTACAACGCTCAAATGGGCACGAAACACATTAGAAAGTTCTGTAAGTTGAATGAGTCTTCCAAAAACCTTTTAAAAGATGCCATGCAGCGTTTAAACCTTTCTGCTAGGGCTTACGACCGCATTTTGAAGGTATCCCGCACCATAGCTGATTTGGAACAGTCCGAAGATGTAGTGGAAAATCATATTTCTGAGGCTATCCAATACCGTAGTTTGGACAGGGAAGGTTGGTTGGGTTGATTGGAACAAACCACATCAAAAGAAAATCGTATTGGATAAAATATAGTTTAAAGAGCTGTTCTTCAACAAATTCGCAATAGCACAACCTTAATTGGAAAGATACTCAAGGAAATAGTTAAATGTTGATTAAACGTCTGTTATTAAATGTCTTATGCCTTATTTTTGCACGATTTTATAAAATTCAGAGAATATGCAATGTGTGGAATTGAACCCAGTAGGGAACTTTGACCCTTGGGAGCAAGAAAGGATTGATGAGTTGCTACATCAAGAAATTAAGGAATCGTTGAGCAATAGATTGGTTTTTGAAGACGAGAGCATAAAATTATGGGATTTGCACTTGGCTCCTGGGAATCGACTTTCTTTTAGAAGACACAATACCAATTATGGTTGGGTATGTACCACCGGAGGTTTGGTGATCACCCGTTACGGCAACGGAAAAATAGATATGATCAAATTAAACCCCGGCGATACCGATTTCTTTGAAAATAGGGGCAAAGACTACATCAACGACTTGGAGAATATCGGAGAGCATACCATGGTCATCAATATTTTGGAATACAAGCAAACCAAAAGGGAGGACAGTATACAGTTCTGCAATTAAATTGCCTTAATATTAGCCTTTAAGCCTGCAATAATGCCCAAAATGTTTTCTACGGTTTCATCTAAGTAGTATTTAATGGCCAAATGTGGAATTCTTATGGTGGTAAACCCATTCTTAAAAGAATGCATGGCATCTTCCAGATCGTTTATTGCCTGTTCATGGGTTATCATATTGTAATTCTTGTCAATCTCAATGTTGAGTTTAACACGGGAAATCGCAATATCAACTGATCTTTTTCCATCCCACCACTCCAGCATAGGGTGAACTCCGGCGTCTTTTAAGGCGTAAAACAAATGTATGGCGTCAATTGGGGTGTCATTGTCGAGTATTACTTTTTTGATCAGTTTTGTATGTCGTTCGCAAAGCGCTACACCTAAAGACTCTTTCGAATCCTTAAACTGTTGGGGGTTAATGTCTTTGCCGCAATCCTTACATGTCATAAGTTTTTGTCAAGTTTAAGTCTAAGTATGATTTGGTGATATTATAACTTTGAGATTCTTGAAATAGTATAAAAATTCGATGTACGGCAATCCACTTTTAGATGAAATACACTTTTTTGGATGAAATGCATATTTTGTCCAGATATCCTGTTAATTTAATCGCTCCTAAACCAAAGAACCAATGTTTAAAAAAATAGGGCCGGGTGTGTTGGTCGCAGCCGCTTTTGTGGGCCCGGGAACCATAACCATGTGCACCTTGGCCGGAGCACGCTTTGGCTACGCTTTAATTTGGGCATTATTGGTATCCATTATCGCAACCATTGTATTGCAGGGCATGGCCGGTAGAATCGGCTTGGTGACCCAAAACGCTCTCGTGGATGTGGTTAGAACCGAACTTAAAACACCATGGATCCGAAATTTTGTAATTGCAATAGTTTTGGGTGCTATTTTAGTGGGAAATGCGGCTTACGAAGCTGGTAATATTGGCGGTGCCACTCTTGGACTTGAACAGCTTTTGCCACAACAACAAATAAAACCTTTTTTGCCAGCAATAATTGGTACTGTTATATTTCTGTTGCTCTGGTTTAGTAGCTATAAGATTTTAGAAAAGATATTTGTTGGGTTGGTCGGCATTATGGGATTGAGTTTTGTGATTTCAGCCATCATCACCCAGCCATCAATTTCAGAAATCCTCAAAGGAATGTTTGTGCCACAATTGCCCGAAGGAAGTTTGCTAACGGTTATTGCTTTGGTGGGAACCACGGTAGTACCCTACAATCTCTTTTTGCATGCATCATTGGTAAAGGAAAAATGGAATTCCAAAAACGATTTAAAGGCTGTTAATTGGGACACCATCATCTCCATTGGTTTGGGCGGAATGGTCTCCATAGCCATACTTATTACGGCTTCTGCGGCACCAATTTCGGATATCAACCATGCATTGGACATGGCCAAGTCCTTGGAACCCCTATTCGGAAAAATGGCGGTTTACTTTATGGCAACAGGGTTATTGGCAGCAGGGATTACCTCTGCCATTACAGCGCCTTTGGCTGCAGCTTACGTAGCCAGTAGTTGTTTTGGTTGGCAAGGAGGTATGCAGAATAGAAAATTCAAAATGGTGTGGACCATTGTGCTTTTATGCGGTGTGGTTTTCCTTTCTTTTGATATAAAACCAATCGAGGTGATTCAATTTGCCCAGGTCGCCAACGGAATATTACTTCCCGTGATGGCCTTGTTGCTGTTATGGGTGGTGAACAAAAAATCCGTGATGGGAGAAAACAAGAACTCACTGGTACAAAATGTACTGGGAATTACCATTGTGGTATTCGCTATATTTCTTGGAGCAAAAAGTATATTTAAAGTGATAGGTTTTTTTTAATTCAGTAAGCAGTGTGCAGTCAAAAAACTCAAGTTCAAGTGTCAAGTTCAAGCGCAAAAGTATTTGTGGTAGTTCGTGAAATTTGTGTCTACAGGCGGTCGGGCGTTCAACGTTACACTTTGGACACCAGTGGTGAGCACCAAATTCCAAGTACCAAATTCCAAAACAGAACACCCGCTTCGGACATCAGATTTTAGACTTTTAGCGCAATAACAAAATAACCCAATAACCCAATAACTCAACAACCCAATGAAAACATGGCAAATAGACATTAACTGTGATGTAGGCGAAGGAGTTGGGAACGAAGCCGATATTTTTCCTTACATAAGTTCCTGCAACATTGCTTGCGGAGGTCACGCAGGGAATCAAGAAACCATGCTGAAGGTTGCTTCACTGGCCAAAGAACACCATCTTAAAGTGGGTTCGCATCCATCATACCCGGACAAGGCCAATTTTGGCAGGGAAGTGATGGACATTTCAAACCAAGACCTAATACAAAGTATTAGAAAGCAATTGGCAGCTTTTGATGAGGTGTTGGAACAGGAACAAATCACATTGCACCACATTAAGGCACATGGCGCATTATACAATCAAACGGCAAAGGACAAGAATTTGGCAAAGATATATTTGGAGGCCATTATTGATTATAGGGAAAAGGCCATTCTTTACGTTCCCTTTGGTTCAGTAATGGCAAAAATGGCAATGGAAAAGGGTTTTAAGGTTTGGTTTGAAGCGTTTGCGGACAGAAACTACAATTCCGATCTGTCGCTCGTCCCCAGAAAACAAGAAAATGCACTAATTGAAGAGCCCGAAGCGGTGTTGCATCATATTTTGCCCATTATTAAAAAAGGTAGAGTTTTATCGGTTGATGGTGAATCCAAGGAAATCCAAGCCAATACCCTTTGTATTCATGGCGATACGGTTTCTGCCTTAAAAATATTAATGTATCTTTCAACAGCATTAGCCAAGAACCAGGTGCAGATACAAAAATGAAAAGTTACCCCATTAGCATCAAGCCTTTCGGAGAACGAGCTGTTTTAGTGGAATGGCCCGAAGAGGTAAGTGAATCCATTTTGGCAGATATCCTCGATTTTATGGACGCTTTTAAAGCGCTGAAAATTTCTGGCTGGGAAATGTCCGTTGCCTATAATTCGTTGACCATGGTCTATAACCAAGACCACATAGATTTTCAGGAAACCAAAAACATGATTCTTGGCTGCCAAGAAAAACAGTCCAAATCAAAAACAGAAAGAGTACAGCATTTATGGACCCTTCCTGTATGCTACGAACTTGAGTTTGGAGTGGATATGGAAGAAACGGCCAAAACCCTCAATCTTTCAATAGAAGAACTTATAAAGCAGCATACCTCGCATCAATACGTGGTGTATGGAATCGGTTTTTTGCCAGGTTTTATGTACTTGGGCGGACTTCCAACATCTTTGGAGATTCCCCGTAGAGCAGAACCTAGATTAAAGGTTCAAAAGGGTTCGGTGGGATTGGCCGGCAAGCAAACCGGTATTTATCCGCAAGATTCACCAGGGGGCTGGAACATTATAGGGAATTGTCCCGTAAACTTGTTCGACCCAAGTAAAAAGGAACCTTGTTTTGTAAAAGTAGGGGACAAGATACAGTTCGAGAGCATATCAAAAGCAGAGTACAAGCTCCATAAAATTGAAGGCGAAGTAGGCATTTACGAACCCGAAAAAGTTGTTTTGAATGCTTAAAGTATTGAAACCGGGCCTTTATTTAACCATCCAGGACCTAGGCAGGTATGGGTACCGGGATATTGGTGTTCCAATTTCTGGAGCAATGGATGTGGAATCTGTAAAAAAGGCCAATCTTTTACTGGAGAATGATGAGAATGATGCCGTTTTGGAAATTACCATGACGGGGCCTACACTACAGTTTGATACCGATACGTATATTAGTTTGTCCGGAGCACATATTGTTGCCACCCTGAACAATGAACCTATTGATAATTACACGGTGATCAAGGTGGAAAAGGGCGATATTTTATCGTATGGCAGGCTGGAGAAAGGCTTTAGAGGCTATTTGGCGGTTAAAGGCGGTTTTCAATCAAAAAAGGTACTCAACAGCCGTTCACAATTCTTTCCTGTTACCAAAACGGCCAGGGTAAAAGATGGCGATGAGATACCATACACGGAAACAAAGGATTACGAACCAAAAATATCAGAAGTAAAGATTGAGGAACATTTCGAAATAAATAAACTAAAGGTATACAAAGGCCCAGAGTTTTCATTGTTATCCGATGCCCAACTCACCGAGATTTTTGCCAAACCATTTACCATATCCAAAGAAAACAACCGAATGGCCTACCAACTTTCGGAATTAATTACGGGACATTCACATTCCATGTTGACCTCTGGGACCTTGCCAGGCACCATACAATTGACACCCGCAGGACGTATGATCATTTTAATGAAGGACGGACAAACCACAGGGGGCTACCCCAGAATACTTCAACTTTCGGAAGAGTCTATCTCCATTTTGGCGCAGAAAAAGTATGGGGATGAGCTGAATTTTAAACTTGTTTAGAAACAATTTTCATTTTATTTATAAACCAAACCTTATTTTTTCGTACCATTGAAGTATGAAAATAAATAATCAAGTCATTGTAGAGGTCATTATTATTTCAGAAATGGAGTGATACAGACTTGCTATTGACTAAAAAAGGCCTGTATCCCATACGATACAGGCCTTTTTTATTACAATAAAATTAATTGAATATTGGAATTTTAATCAATCTAAAAAACTGAAAAACAGTAAATTATGTTTATTATGTTTCCAGTGGATTTAAACAGCCAACAACTGTTAAAAATCTAGGGCTTTTTAAACATTTATCTTTGAATTGCGGTATAAATTCAGAAGAATACTGTATTTGAATGAAATTTGACAATGGAATTGAACAAGTTTAGCAAAAAAGTTACACAAGACCCAACACTGCCAGCAGCTCAAGCTATGCTGCATGCGATTGGGCTCACAGACGAAGATTTACAAAAACCTTTAATCGGAATAGCAAGTACAGGCTATGAGGGTAACCCCTGCAATATGCACTTGAATAATCTGGCCCTCGATGTAAAGAAAGGGGTGGAGTCATCCAATTTGGTAGGGCTTATTTTCAATACCATTGGGGTGAGTGATGGAATTTCCAACGGAACTCCGGGAATGCGATACTCCTTGCCATCTAGGGACATCATTGCAGATTCCATTGAAACCGTAATCCATGCCATGAGCTACGACGGATTGGTCACCGTGGTCGGGTGCGATAAAAACATGCCCGGTGCCCTTATGGCGCAATTGCGACTCAACCGCCCATCCATTTTGGTGTATGGTGGAACCATAGCCCCAGGGTGCCACAACAATAAAAAACTCGACATTATCTCCGCTTTTGAGGCTTACGGACAAAAAGTGGCGGGAGCCATAGATGAAACGGAATACAAGGAAGTCATCCATAAAGCATGCCCAGGAGCTGGAGCTTGTGGAGGGATGTACACCGCAAATACTATGGCATCTGCCATTGAGGCCATGGGAATGTCCATGCCGTTCAACTCGTCCATTCCGGCGGTAAACGATAAAAAGCAGGCGGACTGTGAAGCATCAGGTGCCGCTTTGTTGCATTTGTTGAAGGAAGACATCAAACCAAGGGACATTGTTACTAAAAAATCATTGGAAAACGCATTTAGGTTGGTCACCGTGCTTGGTGGCTCTACCAATGCCGTGCTTCACTTTATGGCCATTGCACACGCTGCTGAGGTCGATTTCACCTTGGAAGACATTACAAGAATTAGTGAATCCACTCCCTTATTGGCCGATTTAAAGCCAAGTGGAAAATACTTGATGGAAGACCTCCATAAAGTAGGTGGCGTTCCTGCAGTGTTGAAATATATGCTGAAGGAAGGCATGCTTCATGGCGATTGTATGACCGTTACAGGAAAAACATTGGCGGAAAACCTATTGGATGCCCCTGATTTGGCCGAAGGTCAGGATATCATCAGAAAGAAGGAACAACCCATTAAAGAAACCGGCCATATTCGTATTTTATATGGAAACCTCGCTTCCGAAGGTGCCGTGGCTAAAATCACAGGCAAAGAAGGGTTGGAGTTTACCGGAACAGCTCGTGTTTTTGATAGCGAAACTGCGGTGAATCATGGAATCCATAACGGAAAAGTGCAAAAAGGCGATGTGGTAGTCATTCGTTACGAAGGTCCAAAAGGAGCTCCGGGAATGCCCGAAATGTTAAAACCTACATCTGCTATTATGGGTGCCGGACTCGGAAAAGATGTTGCACTGATAACCGACGGAAGATTTTCAGGTGGTTCCCACGGATTTGTGGTGGGCCACGTTTCCCCCGAAGCACAAGTGGGAGGCGGAATCGCTCTGGTGAAAGATGGAGATGAAATCACCATTGATGCCGTAAACAACACCATCAACATCAATATATCGGACGAAGAGTTCGAACAACGAAGAAAAGAATGGAAGCAACCTGAGTTAAAAATCAAATCAGGAAGCTTATATAAATATGCCAAAACGGTATCATCCGCCTCCAAAGGTTGTGTTACCGACTTGTTTTAACAATAATTGTAGGGGTATCTCCCTAAATATAGGCTTATGGAGACATTAAAAGCACAAAAAAAAGATAGTAAAAACCAAAAGGCAATAAGGATTACTGGCGCAGAGGCCATTATCCATTGTTTGCTTGCCGAGGGAGTGGATTTGATTTACGGTTACCCCGGAGGCGCCATTATGCCCGTCTACGATGAATTATATAAATTTCAAGACAGATTGACCCATATTCTAACGCGCCACGAGCAAGGTGCCACACATGCAGCTCAAGGCTACGCAAGGGTTACGGGTAGAGTGGGGGTTGCCATGGCAACTTCTGGGCCGGGAGCGACCAATTTGGTAACAGGAATTGCCGATGCCCAGATAGATTCTACCCCAATGGTATGTATTACGGGGCAGGTGACCCGTAGCCTTTTGGGTTCCGACGCCTTCCAAGAAACGGATATCGTAGGTATTTCTACACCTGTTACTAAGTGGAACTACCAGATTACCAGGGTGGAAGAGATTCCGGAAATAATGGCCAAGGCATTTTATATTGCCAAATCAGGAAGGCCTGGGCCGGTTTTGATAGATATAACTAAAAATGCTCAGTTCGACGAATTGGATTTTGTGTATGAAAAATGTACTAAGGTCAGGAGCTACAAACCTGTTCCAAAGGCAGAACCAAACAGTGTCGAAAAGGCTGCGGAGTTGATCAATAGCGCCAAAAAACCATTTATCGTGTTTGGTCAGGGTGTGATTTTGGGAGAAGCTGAAGCAGAACTCAAAGCCTTTGTAGAAAAAACAGGAATTCCAGCAGCATGGACCATTCTTGGACTATCCGCAATGGATACGGACCATCCGCTGAATGTTGGAATGGTGGGAATGCACGGGAACTATGGGCCTAATATGTTGACCAACGAGTGCGATGTGCTCATAGCGATTGGAATGCGCTTTGATGACCGTGTAACAGGTGATTTGAACACCTATGCAAAGCAGGCCAAAATTGTTCATTTTGAGATAGATCCTGCCGAGGTAAATAAAAATGTGAAGGTAGATGTTGCCGTTTTGGGCAATTCCAAAGAAACTTTGAGTGAGATATTGCCTTTAGTACATGAAAATGAGCATAAAGATTGGAAAGCTGAGTTTGATAAGATGTACCAAATTGAATATGATACGCTAATCAATAAAGATATTCACCCGACCAAGGAAGGCTTGACCATGGGTGAAGTCATTGAGCAAATCAATATGGCTTCAGGTCACAAGGCGGTAATGGTTTCCGACGTGGGCCAGCACCAAATGATTGCCTGTCGTTACGCTAAGTTCAAGCAATCCAAGAGCAATATAACCTCTGGAGGCTTGGGAACCATGGGATTTGGTCTTCCTGCCGCCATCGGCGCCAAAATGGGCGCCATGGACCGTGAAGTAGTCGCCATTATTGGTGATGGAGGGTACCAGATGACCATTCAGGAGCTCGGTGTTATTTTCCAGCACAATGTCCCCGTGAAAATTGTGGTGCTGAACAACGACCACTTGGGAATGGTGCGCCAATGGCAAGAACTTTTCTTTGACAGGAGATATGCATCAACCGTAATGACAAATCCTGATTTTGTAAAGATTGCCGAAGGATATCATATCAAATCAAGAAGGGTCTCCGAAAGAGCTGATCTTCAAGAGGCAGTACAGGAAATGATGGCATCCAAAGACCCATATTTTTTGGAAGTGAAGGTGGAAAAAGAGGATAACGTATTCCCGATGATTCCATCAGGAGCATCCGTTTCAGATATCAGGTTGAAGTAAATGGATCAATCCACTATCACAGAAAAGCCCAAGCAATATCAAGATTTGCTTGAGAAGAGCAAAGAGATGGGGTTCACCATGCCTTCCGATATTTATATTGGTACTTTGTTGAAAACACTGGTGGCATCGAAACCAGCAGGTAAGTTTTTGGAATTGGGTACTGGCATCGGACTATCATTGTCCTGGTTGATTCAGGGAATGGACGAGGATTCAACAATATTAAGCGTTGACAATGATTCGGAGCTTATTGAAGTGGCCCAACTGTTTTTTGAAGACGAAGATAGATTGAAGCTAATTTGTACCGATGGCGGAAAATGGCTGAAGGAGTATCAAGGCGAATCCTTCGATTTGATATTTGCAGATGCGTGGCCGGGAAAGTACAGTCATTTGGACAGAACCTTGGGATTGTTGAAAAAGGGCGGTTACTATGTAATCGACGATATGAAAAAACAGCCCAATTGGCCGGAAGGACATGAACAAAAGGCAAACCAATTGATCAAATCAATTGAAAAAAGAAAAGACATTACAATAACAAAGATGGACTGGTCCACAGGACTTATAGTTGCAGTAAAAAAATAAAAGAGAACATGGAAAAACAATGGTATACCATCTCGGTGTATTCCGAAAATCATGTGGGATTGCTCAATAGGATATCAGGGATATTCTTAAAGAGACACATTAATATTGAGAGTTTAAATGTTTCAAAATCAGAGATTGAAGGCGTTTCTAAATTTACGATTGTGGTCTTTACCACCGAGGATTGGACACGCAAGATAGTAGGTCAAATTGAAAAACAGATTGAAGTCATCAAGGCATACTATCACACCGATGATGAAACCATTTATCAAGAATCCGCATTGTTCAAGATTGCTTCGCATTTGCTGTTCGATGAAAGACAGATTCAAAATATCATCAAAGAAAGCAATGCGCAGATCGTAACCGTGAACCGTGAGTTTTTTGCCTTGGCCAAAACAGGTCGCAGGCACGAAATAGACGAAATGCACGATGCACTTTTGCCCTACGGCATCATGCAGTTTGTGCGTTCGGGCAGAATCGCGGTGACCAAGGCGGCAATGCCGATCAGCGAAATATTACAGGAATTTCAAGAAAACTAAATAGCGTAAAATCAAATATTAAAAATGGCAAATTACTTTAACACACTATCACTTCGCGAACAACTGACACAGTTGGGGAAATGTAGATTTATGGATTCCAGCGAGTTTGCTGATGGTGTTACCGCACTAAAAGGAAAGAAAATTGTAATTGTTGGGTGTGGTGCCCAAGGGTTGAACCAAGGACTGAATATGCGTGATTCTGGATTGGACATTTCGTATGCCCTGCGTCCAGCTGCGATCAAGGAACAACGTCAATCCTACAAAAACGCAAAGGAGAACAACTTTGTGGTAGGAACTTACGAGGAATTGATTCCAGATGCTGATTTGGTCATCAACCTTACCCCGGACAAGCAGCACACCAATGTGGTAAGCACAGTAATGCCTTTGATGAAGCAAGGAGCAACATTGTCCTATTCCCATGGTTTCAACATTGTGGAAGAAGGTATGCAGGTGCGTGAAGACCTTACCGTGATCATGGTGGCCCCAAAAAGTCCTGGTTCCGAGGTGCGCGAAGAGTACAAAAGAGGTTTTGGCGTGCCAACTCTGATTGCCGTACACCCAGAAAACGACCCCGAAGGAAAAGGTTTGGAACAAGCCAAGGCCTATGCTGCCGGAACAGGTGGAGATAAAGCGGGAGTTCTGGAATCATCATTTGTGGCGGAAGTAAAGTCAGATTTGATGGGAGAGCAGACCATTCTTTGTGGTTTGTTGCAAACAGGATCTATTCTTTCCTTCAACAAAATGGTGGAAAAAGGAGTGGACGAAGCATACGCCTCGAAATTGATTCAATACGGTTGGGAGACCATCACCGAAGGTTTGAAGCAAGGGGGTATCACCAATATGATGGACCGTTTGTCCAATCCAGCTAAAATCAAAGCCTTCGATTTGGCTGAAGAGTTGAAAGAAATTATGCGTCCATTGTTCCAAAAGCACATGGACGACATCATGAGCGGACATTTTTCCAAAACAATGATGGAAGACTGGAGCAATGGCGACAAAAACCTATTGGACTGGAGAGCTGCCACTGGAGAAACTGCATTCGAAAAAACTCCAGCGGGAGATATGGATATCTCTGAGCAGGAATACTACGACAATGGCGTTTTGATGGTCGCTTTTGTAAAATCAGGAGTGGAATTGGCCTATGAGACCATGACCGAGTCTGGAATCATTGGCGAATCAGCCTATTATGAGTCATTGCACGAGACACCATTGATTGCAAATACCATTGCGAGAAAGAAATTGTTCGAAATGAACCGCGTTATCTCCGATACTGCTGAGTACGGCTGTTACTTGTTCGATCATGCATGTAAGCCATTGTTGACCGATTTTATGAAGAAGGTTGATACCGATATCATTGGAAAGCATTTTGGAGAAGGTAAGGATACGGGCGTGGACAACGTGCGATTGATTGCGGTGAACAAAGCAATTCGTGAGCATGATGTAGAAGTGGTTGGTGCCAGATTGCGTGCATCCATGACGGCAATGAAGCCAATCGGATAATACAAAACCATTGGTCCTATGAGTGAAACTGTGGAAACCTATTTTCCGCAAATAGCGGATATTTATCAAGCAGCAAAGATCATTGCCCAAGTGGCAGAGGAAACACCCTTGCAGCAAAGTATCCGCTATTCCAAATCGCATGGGGCCAATATTCTTCTCAAAAGAGAAGATCTTCACAGGGTACGCAGCTACAAAATCCGTGGTGCGTACAACAAAATAAGTTCGTTGAGCCAAAAACAATTGGACAGCGGCGTGGTTTGCGCCAGTGCTGGAAACCACGCACAAGGGGTTGCCTTTGCCTGTAGTCGTTTGCGGGTCAAAGGAACCATTTATATGCCCGTGGTGACCCCAAAGCAGAAAATAGACCAGACCAAGATGTTTGGTGGGGAATGGGTTGATGTGGTTCTGGAAGGAGACACTTTCGACGATTCCAAAAAAGCAGCTGAACTGTTCTGTGCCCAAAAAGACAAAACCTTTGTCCATCCGTTTGATGATGAAAAAACCATCGAGGGCCAAGCAACCGTTGGTTTGGAGATTCTGCAGCAATCCAACGAGCCCATCGATTATGTTTTTGTGGCCGTTGGCGGCGGAGGATTGGCATCGGGGCTATGTGGTACGTTTCAGGCATTATCGCCCAACACAAAAATAATAGGAATAGAGCCCGAAGGGGCACCTTCTATGCTCAAATCCATTGAGCAAGGGGAATTAGTGGAGCTGGAGAACATTGATAAGTTTATCGATGGGGCAGCAGTCCAAAAAGTTGGGTCCTTGACCTATCCTATTTGCAAAGAATATCTGTACAAAATGGTTACCGTTCCCGAAGGGAAAGTGTGTCAGACGATTTTAGACCTCTACAACAGGGATGCTATTGTGGTAGAGCCCGCAGGTGCTTTAACCATTGCGGCTTTGGACTATTTTAAGGAAGAAATCAAAGGTAAGAATGTGGTATGCGTGGTAAGCGGAAGCAACAACGACATTACCCGTACCGCTGAAATCAAGGAAAGAGCTTTGCTCTATGCGCAATTGAAGCATTATTTTATAGTCAGGTTTCCACAGCGTCCAGGCGCGTTAAAGGAATTTGTAGTGGATATCTTGGGTCCCAATGACGACATTACCCATTTTGAATATTCAAAGAAGTCGAGCAGGGAGAACGCACCTGCCATCGTTGGGGTGGAATTAAAATCGCCCGATGATCTAGAGCCTTTGATTCAACGGATGAAAGACAACAACTTCTTTGGGGATTATCTCAACAACAAACCTGATTTGTTCCAATATTTGGTGTGATGCCACCAACATTTTCAGGTATCATTATTATTAAATTTGGTTTTCAATCCATATGAAGGCATTTGGCGTGGAACCAACAGCATTTTCAATGGATTTTGTGTTAGTTTTGTATGGATTGACGACCATTAATCAACACTAATCGCTTAAAACAACAACTGATGGCAACAACTACAACAGCAATACCAGAAGCTTTTCAGATTACCGAAGAGATTCATCAAAAAACATATTTGGTCAATGGGGAATTACGTAAATGGGAAGGCGAAACAACCCCGGTGGTTTCTACGATTTCATCAACTGAAGAATATGCTCCCACCACTTTGGGGAGCGTTCCGGATATGGGTGAAGCAGAAGCCTTGGATGCTTTAGATGCCGCCTTGGCAGCATACGATAAGGGGCAAGGCCTTTGGCCGACCATGAAAGTGAAGGACCGTATTGAATGCATGGAATCTTTTGTCAAGAAGATGGAGCAGAAGCGCGAAGAAGTCGTAAAGCTGCTGATGTGGGAGATAGGTAAATCCAAACCGGATTCCTATAAGGAGTTTGACCGTACCGTTGAGTATATTTATGATACCATAGAGGATTACAAACAATTGGACCGCGATAGTGCTAAATTTCAGAAGCATGATGGTGTATATGCCCATATTCGAAGAGGCCCGTTGGGTGTTGTTTTGTGTCTTGGTCCATACAACTACCCATTGAACGAGACCTTTGCTTTGTTGATTCCGGCCATCATTATGGGAAACACTACCATTTTTAAACCGGCAAAGCACGGGGTTCTACTGATCACACCGCTTTTGGAAGCATTTCAGAGCAGTTTTCCGAAAGGAGTGGTGAATATACTTTTTGGTCGAGGAAGGGCCGTAGCGGCTCCGATAATGCAAACGGGCAAGGTGGATGTGTTGGCTTTGATAGGAAACAGTAAATCGGCCAATGCTTTGCAGGATCAGCACCCAAAAAGTAACCGATTGCGTTTGGTTTTGGGCTTGGAGGCCAAGAATCCGGCCATTGTACTTCCTGATGCCGAGTTGGACTTGACCATCAACGAGTGTATTTCAGGAACTTTGTCCTTTAATGGGCAGCGCTGTACCGCTTTAAAGGTGGTGTATGTTCATGATGAAGTAAAAGATCAATTTTTGAAGCGTTTCGCAGAGAAGGTTGATGGATTGAAATTTGGAAACCCTTGGGACGACGGCGTGAATTTGACGCCACTTCCCGAACCTGATAAGCCTGCTTATATTCAGGAGTTGTTGGATGATGCTTTGGCAAAAGGGGCTAAAATCATCAATAAAAAAGGAGGGAAGCATTTTGATAATTATATCTGGCCAGCAGTGCTTTATCCTGTAACCAAGGATATGCGGGTGTATCAAGAGGAGCAGTTTGGCCCCATTATCCCTGTGCTTTCGTTTCAGGATATCGAAGAGCCGTTGGACGATATGGCGGAATCCAACTATGGGCAACAAGTGAGTTTGTTCGGCAAGGATGTGTATACCTTGTCTCCATTGATTGATACTTTGGCCAACTTGGTATGCCGTGTAAACCTGAACAGTTCTTGCCAACGTGGACCAGATGTTTACCCGTTTACGGGAAGAAAGGACTCTGCGCAATCCACTTTGAGCGTGCATGATGCCTTGAGGTCTTTCTCCATCAGAACATTTGTTGCTTTTAAAGACAATGAGCTGAACAATCAAACCGTGGAACAACTAATGGAGGCCAAAGTGAGTAACTTCTTGAGTACGGATTATATTTTGTAGTAACAGATTTCTCACTTGCGTTCGAAATGACTGAAAATGCTTGTATGTCATTTCGAGTTTTTTCCAAAGGAGCAAGCTTATAGAAAATAGAATTCTAGTCAACCTGAACTTGTTTCAGGTTCTCATTAAGATTGGACCACTAAAATGATGAGATTCTGAAATAAATTCAGAATGACGCATCGTAATTTTAGAAACAGGGAAGAAGCATTCGATAGTATATCTGTTGCAATAAAGTAAAAGCCCCGAATTTCGGGGCTTTCTTATTGGTTTTTATGTGGATTGATTAAATATTTTCAGCCAACCAGTTCCCAACTTCGCTGGTTTTGTAGGCTTTTCCGCCATCGGCCAAATCTTCGGTAACCACACCTTCGGCCAACGATTTGTTCACCACTTCTCGAATAGCTTCGGCTTCATTTTTCAGCCCAAAAGCAGTTTCGAACATCATGGCCGCGGATAAAACCGTTGCCAAAGGGTTGGCAATATCTTTTCCAGCTGCTTGTGGGTATGAACCGTGGATAGGTTCGAATAGGGAAGTTTTTTCGCCCAAGGATGCTGAGGGCATCAATCCCATAGATCCAGAAATCACGGAAGCTTCATCGGTTAAAATGTCTCCGAACAGGTTTTCGGTGATCAACACATCATAAGCACTTGGCCATTGCACCAATCGCATCGCTACGGCATCCACAAATTCATAGGACACTTCTACTTCGGGATAGTCTTTTTCCAGTTTCTGAACGGTTTCTCTCCACAAACGAGAAGTTTCCAAAACGTTGGCCTTGTCCACACAGCAAAGCTTTTTTGAACGCTGCATCGCCATTTCAAAGCCTTTTTTGGCCAAACGCTCTACCTCGGCGCGAGTATAAGTGCAAGTGTCGTAAGCGGTATTGTCGTTGTCTTCACGACCTCTCTTTCCAAAATAAATTCCGCCTGTCAGTTCACGGAGGAATACAAGGTCGGTGCCTTCAATTCTTTCTTTTTTCAATGGAGATTTATCAATTAACGAGGGAAAAGTGAAGGTTGGACGAACATTGGCAAACAAGCCCAGTTTCTGGCGCATCTTCAATAATCCTTGCTCGGGACGTACCTTGGCCGATGGGTCGTTATCAAAACGTGGGTGACCAATGGCGCCAAAAAGAACGGCATCGGCAGCAACACAGGCTTCGTGGGTTTCGTCCGGGTAAGGTTCGCCTACGGCATCAATCGCTGCGGCTCCTGTAAGGGCAGGGGTCCAGCTAATTTCGTGCCCGAACTTTGCAGCAACGGCATCAGATACTTTTACAGCTTGGTCAATTACTTCGGGGCCAATTCCATCTCCGGCCAAGAGCGCTATGTTTAGTTTCATGTATCTTAGGTTATTCAGTTATTATGTTATTCAATTACTGGGTTGTTGTGTAATTTGTTGATTGCTGATTTGTGTAACTACCCGTTCTGACTTCCGATATCTGCATTAAACAAGGTTTAGCATTTTTTCCGTGGCTTTTATGGCTGATACCGTTTGGTCCGAATCCAAACCTCGTGTCGTAAAATCCTTTTCCTTGGTTTGCCAGGTGATTATGGTTTCGCACAAGGCATCGGAATTACTACCTGGAGGGATGCGAACGGCATAATCCACTAATTTCGGCAATTCCCTGCCTTCTTTTTTGTATACTTTCTTCAAAGCGTTGATGAAAGCATCAAACTGTCCATCCCCTTGAGAACTTTCTTCATAAGTTTTTCCTTCAATTTCTATGGAAAGGGTGGTGGATGGCTTCAATCCTTTGGAATGGGTGAGCACATAAGACTTTACAAATACCTTTTGCTGATGCAGATTGCTGTCCAATACATCAGAAATGATGTAAGGCAAATCATCTTTGGTGACACGTTCTTTTTTATCGCCAAGCTCAATGATACGCTCGGTAACCTTTTTCAATTCGTCGTCATTCAAAGTTAAACCAAGCTCTTGAAGATTCTTTTGGATGTTCGCTTTTCCTGATGTTTTTCCTAAGGCATATTTGCGTTTTCTGCCAAATCGCTCTGGAAGCAAATCGTTGAAGTAAAGATTCTTTTTACTGTCTCCATCTGCGTGTATTCCAGCAGTTTGTGTAAATACATTGTCTCCAACAATAGGTTTATTGTCAGGTATGCTGAAGCCTGTAAAGGCAGATACCAATTTACTTACTTTGTAAAGGGATGATTCCTTTACACCAATCTTGATTTCGGGTAAAAAGTCGTTGATCACGGCAACAACACTGGCAAGTGGTGCATTGCCTGCGCGTTCACCCATGCCATTAACGGTAAGGTGTAAACCGTGACAGCCCGCTTTTACTGCCTCCATAACATTGGCTACACTTAAATCGTAATCATTGTGCCCGTGAAAATCGAAATGGGTGTTCGGATACTTTTCAACAATTTCTTTAAAAAAAGCTCCTGTTTCGGTGTGTGTAAGCACGCCAAGGGTGTCCGGAAGTAATACCCGCTTGATGGGCTGCTTTGTCAAAAAATCTAAAAACTGAAACACATACTCTTTGGAGTTTCGCATCCCATTACTCCAATCTTCCAAGTAAACGTTGGTGTCAATTTCTAGTTTTTGTCCTTCGGAAATTACATTTTCTATTTCTGCAAAATGCTGTTCTGGAGTTTTTTTGAGTTGGTGGGTTAAATGATTTAATGAACCCTTGGTAAGCAGATTCTGCACTTTGGCACCTGCTTCTTGCATCCATTTAAGGGATACGCCATTGTCCACAAAGGTCAATACTTCCACTTTGGAAAGATAACCTTCCGTTTTAGCCCAATCCGTTATATTTTTTACGGCCTGTAGTTCTCCTTCCGAAACACGGGCAGAAGCCACTTCGATACGGTCTACCTTGAGTTCTTCCAATAATAATTTGGCCAAGGTGAGCTTTTCCGATGCGGAAAAGGAAACCCCAGAGGTTTGTTCACCATCCCGTAGGGTGGTGTCCATAATTTCTATGGTGCGTGCTTTCATTTTTTATGCCGTCGTGTTCCAAGCAATAGGTTACAGAGGTGTGTTTTCGGCATACTTCTCAATATCGTCTTGGATGTTCAACAAATAGTCGATATCATCAAAGCCATTGAGCATATTGTCCTTTTTGTAATCGTTGATGTCAAAACTTTCGCTTTCACCCGTGGCCAAAATGGTAATCTTTTGTTCTGGTAGGTTGATTTCCAACTCGGTTTTTGGGTCAGCCTCGATCGCCTTGAAAATTTTGTCCAAAAATTCAGGAGTCACTTGAACAGGAAGTACACCGATGTTCAAACAGTTGCCTCTAAAAATATCTGCAAAAAAGCTGGATACCACACAACGGAAACCGTAATCATAAACGGCCCAAGCCGCGTGTTCCCTAGATGAACCGGAACCAAAGTTTTTACCACCTACCAAAATTTTTCCGGAATAGATAGGATTGTTCAAAACGAATTGCTCCTTTGGAGTTCCGTCGGAATTGTATCTCCAATCACGGAAAAGATTGTCGCCAAATCCTTTACGCTCGGTAGCTTTTAGGAATCTCGCGGGGATTATCTGGTCGGTATCCACATTCTCGATAGGTAATGGTACCGCTGAACTTGTTAGTATGTTGAATTTATCGTAAGCCATTATTTTTCAATTTTCAGTTGTTATGCTAAAACTTCTTCGTGCATTAATTCCCTTGGGTCGGTTACTTTTCCAGTAACGGCAGCTGCAGCGGCCACTAACGGACTAGCGAGCAGCGTACGGGCACCTGGGCCTTGTCGTCCTTCAAAGTTTCTGTTGGAAGTACTTACGGCATATTTACCTGCTGGAATCTTATCATCGTTCATTGCCAAGCAAGCCGAACAGCCGGGCTCTCTCAATTCAAAACCAGCTTCTGTCAAAATATCCAAGATGCCCTCTTCTTTGATGGCCTCTTCCACTTTGTGGGAACCGGGAACCAACCATGCGGTTACGTTATCAGCTTTTTTTCTACCTTTTATGATGGAGGCAAAAGCTCTAAAGTCTTCAATCCTGCCATTGGTACAACTTCCCAGGAACACAAAATCGATAGGCTTGCCAACCATAGGCTCTCCTTCTTTGTAGTCCATATACTCCAAGGATTTTTTGTAGGTCGCAACGGCACCATCAATCGTTTCGGCTAAAGGAATGGTATTACTGATTCCAATGCCCATACCCGGGTTGGTACCGAAAGTGATCATAGGTTCGATTTCGCTCGCATCAAAAGTGACCTCTTTGTCAAATTCAGCATCCCCATCAGAATAAAGCGTGCTCCAATATTCCATTGCCGCATCCCAATCCTTGCCTTTTGGGGTATATTCTCTTCCCTTGATGTAGTCGAATGTCTTCTCGTCCGGAGCAATCATGCCGCCACGGGCCCCCATTTCAATACTGAGGTTACAAACCGTCATACGGCCTTCCATCGACATATTTTTGAAAACATCACCCGCATATTCCACAAAATATCCTGTAGCACCGGAGGTGGACAGTTTGGAAATGATGAAAAGCGCCACATCTTTTGGTGTCACGGCCTCGCTCAATTCTCCAGTAACATTGATGCGCATACTTTTGGGCTTGGGCTGCATAATGCATTGGGTGGACAACACCATTTCCACTTCACTTGTTCCAATACCGAAGGCAATGGCACCAAAGGCTCCGTGGGTTGATGTGTGCGAATCTCCACAAACAATAGTGGCTCCGGGCACGGTAATTCCGTTTTCCGGGCCAATTACGTGCACAATGCCGTTTTTCCTATGTCCAAGTCCCCAATACGGTATGTTATGGGCGTTGGCATTTTCCTCCAAAGCCTTTAATTGATTGGCGGACAAAGGGTCCTTAACGGGCAAGTGCTGGTTTCTCGTAGGGGTATTGTGGTCTGCGGTCGCAAAGGTGCGCTCTGGGTACAATACTTTAATGCCTCTGTTCTTTAATCCTAAAAAAGCTACGGGACTCGTTACTTCGTGGACCAAATGCCTGTCAATAAAGAGTACATCCGGGCCATTCTCAATATGCTTTACCACGTGGGAATCCCAAACTTTATCAAATAGTGTCTTGCTCATTGTGTCTTCAATAATTTGTAAGCCTACAAAGTTAAAATTTGTATGTGAAACCAATTTTCGGTTAGTGGTAAAATTACGATGTTCAACCGCAATTTCAAGCGATTGTATTTAAAGTTAACAAATGGTAAGGGTTGATTTTCAATTTATAACAATGAAGTGTGAAGAATTGTACCATATACCAATTACAAACCTAATCGGAATCAACTAATATAATTCCAAATGGTTTTGTTGGCCATCATTTTGGAATAGGCATTTAGAATGGGCGCATTTTCTGCTTTTTCCAACCGTGGGTCTTGTTTCAACAACTGAATGGCATGGTAGCGGGCTGTTTTTAGGATTTGATTGTCCTTCACAATGTCTGCAATCTTTAAAGTCAGCAAGCCACTTTGTTGGGTGCCCATCAAATCCCCAGGACCGCGAAGCTTAAGGTCAACCTCCGCGATTTCAAAACCATCATTGGTGCCTACCATGGTTTGTAAACGGGTTTTGGCATCTTCGGAAAGTTTGTGGCCTGTCATCAAAATACAAAAACTTTGTTCAGCACCCCGGCCTACGCGACCTCGAAGCTGATGCAATTGCGACAGTCCGAAGCGTTCGGCGCTTTCAATGATCATTACGGAGGCGTTGGGAACGTTCACGCCCACCTCTATTACCGTAGTGGCAATCATAATTTGGGTTTCGCCCTTAACAAAACGCTCCATTTCATAATCTTTGTCAGCCGGCTTCATTTTTCCGTGTACAATGGAAATTTGGTATTCGGGTTGCGGAAAATCACGGGCAATGCTCTCGTACCCATCCATCAAATCCTTGTAATCCAAGGCTTCGGATTCTTGAATCAGCGGATACACAATATAGATTTGTCTCCCCTTTTTAATTTCATCTTTGATGAAACCAAACACCTTTAGTCGGTTGCTGTCGTATCGGTGCACTGTTTTGATGGGTTTTCTTCCAGGAGGCAACTCATCAATCACAGAAACATCCAAATCGCCATACAGGCTCATGGCCAAGGTTCTGGGAATGGGAGTTGCTGTCATTACCAGAATATGGGGGGGCGCCCCCCTCGTTCCCCCCAGAGGGGGGATGCCATTAACTACTTTTTCAATTCTTTTTACCACGGAATCAACCGCTCCAATAACCTCTTCATTTTTAAAACGAATCACTTTATATCCAAACTCATTCAAGATTGCCGTACGCATTGCATCGACTTCTTTTTGTGAAGGGTCATTGTGGTATCCGCCATCAACTTCAACAATCAGTTTTTTGGATAAGCAGACAAAATCAACAATAAACTCGTCTATTACGTGCTGTCTTCTAAATTTTATGCCAAGTTGTTTGGTTCTTAATTGCTCCCAAAGAATACGCTCAGCTTCCGTACTGTTCTTTTTGCCTTGCTGCTGAAACTCTTTTAAAATTTTATAAGTTGAAGGTTTGGCAGTTTGGTATTTGTATCGAATTTCTTCCACCCTCCCTTTGGGAGGGAGTTGGGGTGGGCTTCCTTTTTGCCAAAGCTTTGATCGTTGTGCCACACCAAATCGGTGCTGCTCGTCCACAATGGCCAAACCAAGGTTTTTGAATTGTACTTTGTCCTCTAAAACGGCATGTGTGCCCACCAGAATGTTCAAATTGCCGTTTTCCAACTGATTGTGCAGCAAAGTGCGTTCGGACTTTTTCGTGGAACCCGTCAATAGGGCAATCTTAACGTCCATGTTTTCCAAAAGTTCCTTGAGCCCATTGTAATGTTGGGTGGCCAAAATTTCCGTTGGAGCCATCAAACAGGCTTGGAAACCGTTGTCAATGGCCAAAAGCATGCACATTAATGCCACAATGGTCTTTCCGGACCCCACATCGCCCTGTAAAAGTCGGTTCATCTGGGCATTGCTTCCCAAATCGTTCCGAATTTCTTTAATTACCCGTTTTTGTGCTTTGGTCAGTTCAAAGGGTAAGTGGTTTTCAAAAAATTCGGTAAACTTTTCGCCCACGGCCTCAAAGGGCATTCCTTTTATTTTTTGTTTCCGTTGTAAATTTTGGGATATCAATCGCAACTGCACAAAAAACAGCTCCTCAAATTTTAACCGAAACTGCGCTTTTGCCAACAATTCTTGATTCTTCGGAAAATGAATGTTGAAAAGAGCGGAACTTTTGGATATCAATTTTAGTTCTTCCAAAATACTGGGTGATAACGATTCTGGAAACTTGCCCTTGCACTCCAAAAATAATTGTTGCATCATTTTGCTGATGACCCGATTGGTGATGCCCTTATTGCTCAGTTTCTCTGTGGAAGGATAAATGGGTTGCATGGCCATTTTTAACCCTTGTTGATGTTTTTGCAAGGGTTCCATATCAGGGTGGGGCATGGAAAATGTACTTCCGTATTTGTTCACCTTGCCAAAAACCACGTAGGGTTCGTTGAGTTTTAAATTTTCCTTGATCCATTTGTGACCTCGGAACCAAACGAGGTCCATTTGTCCCGTTTCATCCACAAAAGTGGCCACTAAACGCTTGCCCCGTTTTTGCTCCACCGTTTTTATATGAACAATCTTCCCAACTACCTGTACATCGGCGCCACTGGGTTGCAGCTGATTGATTTTATAGTAACTCGTCCGGTCCAAATAGCGATTAGGGAAGAGGTGCAGCAGGTCTTTAAAGGTCTCAATGCCCAATTCGGCCTTTAGGACATCGGCCCTGTTTGGGCCAACTCCTTTGAGATATGCTATGGGAGTTTGCAGAAAATTGGGATTCATCGAACTAAAATATGTAATTTGGAAGGACTTTTGATAAGATGATGGTATGAAGCTGAGCCCCATTCTTGTTTTTTTCTTATTTGTGCAGTTGTTGTCCGCCCAAATTCAGGATAAGGTGGACTTTGTCCGTGCTGAAGTTTTGATAGAGCCCACACCTTCCGAAAACCGCATAAACGGTAGCGTGACCTATCAATTTGATGTAATTGAAGATGTGGGTTCCATTTACCTTGATGCGGTAGATCTTGAATTTTCATCAGTTTCTTTGGATGAAGCAAAAATAGACTACGATTACAATGGTAAAAAACTAACCATCAAAAAAAAGCTGAAAAAGGGCGACAACCACAGGCTGAAGTTAGATTATGTGGCCAAACCAAAACAAACGGTATATTTTTTAGGGTGGAAGGATAATGTCAGGTATAATGAACAGGTTTGGACACAAGGACAGGGGAAATACACTAGTTATTGGTTGCCCAGTTTTGATGATATGACCGAAAAGGTGGAATTTGATTTGAGAATTACAACTAGAAAAGATTTAGCGGTAATAGCAAATGGGAAATTAATAAATGGCGGGGAAAATTGGAATGATAATTTCACATGGATATTTGATATGAGAAAACCTATGAGTAGTTATTTATTAGGCTTTGTTATAGGCAATTTTGAAAAGGAGACTATTCGTTCTACCTCTGGAGTACCCATTGAACTGTATTACGAGCCCAAGGATAGCCTAAAAGTGGAGCCAACCTACAGATACACAAAGCAAATTTTCGATTTTTTGGAGAACGAAATAGGCGTGGCTTATCCTTGGCAGAACTACAAACAGGTTCCCGTGCAGGATTTTCTGTACGCGGGTATGGAAAACACCACTTGTACCATTTTTTCCAACCAGTATGTGATTGATTCGACGGCTTTTGTGGATAAAAACTACGTCAATGTGAATGCACACGAGCTTGCGCATCAATGGTTTGGGAATCTAGTGACCGAAACCAGCAGTGAACACCATTGGCTGCACGAAGGTTTTGCCACTTTTTATGCGTATTTGGCGGAAAAGGATATTTTTGGGGAGGACTATTACTATTGGCAATTGTTGGAAACGGCCAATGCCTTACAACGTTTTTCTGGAGATGACGGTGGCGAGGCGCTTCGCAATCCGAACGCAGGTAGCCTTACTTTTTATGAAAAAGGCGCTTGGGCCTTGGTGATGCTCCAAAATAAAGTGGGTGAGGAGGCTTTTAAAAAAGGTATACAGAACTATCTCAACAAATATGCTTTCAAAAATGTGACGATTCCCAATTTGATAGAGGAACTGGAAATGGTTTCCAATACCAACCTTGATGATTTTGAGAAGTTGTGGTTGGAGAATCCTGATTTTCCTTATGAGCATGTGCTTTCGTTCTTGAAAGAAAAGAACTCGTCCATCAAAACATATTTTGAGCTTAAAAATAGGATGACAGAAAAGCCCGAGAATATTGAAAAGATTTTAAAACGGGCTTGGGCCAAGATAAAATCCAACCAATTAAAGGAAAACTTGGTTTTGGATTATGGAGATAAGCTGTCCGTAGACTTTTTGGGAGACATCATCAAATCTGAAGGTTTAAAAGTACGGCAGGCTATTATCCTTTCGCAGAATAAAATTTCGGGTGAACTTCAAACGTATATCGAAGGACTTTTAAAGGATGAGAGCTACACGACCTTAGAGGCTGCTTTGTACCGATTGTGGACCGATTTTCCCCAAAACAGAAGCAAATATCTCAATGAAACGGATGGGATTACAGGGTTTCCCAACAAAAACATTCGATTGTTATGGTTAACTCTAGCTTTGGTATCACCCGAATACAATCCAGGAGCAAAACCATTGTATTTTGATGAATTAAGTGGTTATACGGGTTCTGAACATCATTTTGAGACACGCCTACTTGCATTCCAATACTTGAACAATATAGGTGGCTTTACAGATACTACGCTCAAAAACTTGGTGGAGTCCTGCAATCATCATGTGTGGCACTTTAAAAAATCGGCAAGGGAGATACTGAACGACTTTTTGCAATCTGAAGGTAATACAGCTCGCATTAAGAGTCTTTACCCTTTGTTAAGTCAACAAGAAAAACAATATTTGGAGAAAACTTTAGGGGAATGAGGGCATTGGTCATTTTGGGAGGAGGTAGCAAGGGAGCCTTTGCAGGCGGTGTTGCCCAATTTTTAATTCAAGAAGCCAAACACGATTACAATTTATTTGTCGGGACATCCACAGGGAGCCTATTGATTTCCCACTTGGCCCTAAACAAGTTGGACAAAATCAAGAATATCTATTCAAACGTTAATCAAGACAGTATTTTCAGTAATTGTCCATTCATCATTAAAAAAAAGTATGGGGTCGAAATCATTGCCATAAACCATTGGAATGTGATCAAAAACTTTATCAAGGGTAAAAAAACCTTCGGAGAAAGTGAGAATCTCAGAAAACTGATTCGCAAATCCATTACAGTGGATGAATTCGACGAATTGAAGCAAAGTAAGATGGATGTGGTCGTAACGGTTTCCAATCTTTCGTTGAACCAAGTAGAGTATAAGTCCATAAACGATTGCACGTATGATGAGTTCTGTGATTGGATATGGATTTCGTCCAACTACACACCATTTATGAGTTTGGTCAAGAAAAATGGTTGTGAGTATGCCGATGGGGGCTTGGGAACTTTAGTTCCCATTGAAGAAGCATTGAACCGTGGGGCAACAGAGGTGGATGTGGTGGTGCTCCATACCGAGGTGAACCATTTAAACCGGATGTCCTCTAAAAACCCGTTTGATTTGATTACTACCATTTTTGGCTTTATGCTGGACCGTATCGAAAACCAAAATATCAGAATTGGCAAATTAGTGGCCAATCGGAAGGGGGCGATCATTAATTTTTACTACACGCCAACGGTCCTTACCACAAACTCATTGATCTTTAATAAGGAGCGAATGACCTTATGGTGGAAACGTGGTTATTTGTATGCGAAGAACAAGAACGAGCAAACGAGCCCAATTGAACCTGAAAAGCAAGAATAGGCTGTTCGGTTACTCGGTTGTAGTATTGCTCTGTTGATGGGTTATCCCTTCCCTTTTTCGGCATACGGGGCTATTCAGCCTGGTTTTATCAAGAAAAAATGGATTTCTGACTAAGTTATTGGGTTGTTCAGTTACTGCGGACTGCCTACTGCAAATTCAAATATCAAGTTCCAAAACTCCCAGCTTCGGACATCGGGCTTCCGACCTCTGGGTCAAGTTATTGGTTTATTGAGTTATTGCGGACTGCCTAGAGCATCAATCTCCAATAATCCCTGCCCACGTCAGATACGAATTTCACCAATTGCTCGAATTAAGTTGAAGTTTAAGTTTAAGCATCAAGTTCAAGTTCAAACGCAAGTTCAGAGTTAAGAGTTCAGAGTTACTAAGTTATTGGGTTGTTGAGTTACTGCGTACTGCCTACTGCAAATTCAAATATCAAGTTCCAAAACTCCCAGCTTCGGACATCGGGCTTCCGACCTCTGGGTCAAGTTGTTGGGTTATTGAGTTACTGCGGACTGCCAACTGACACTGATTACTGCGAACTGTAAAACCGACTCCAACAAAAAAAGGCCCTGAATGCATCAAGACCTTCTTTGATTATCAATAATGTAGTTGATTAGCTTTTACCGAGGATTTCAGCTACTTTTTCTTCCAAGGCCGGGCCTCTTAAGTCCCTTGCTACGATAACACCGTTTTCATCCAATAAAAAAGCGGCCGGTATCGCATTGATGTTGTACAAACGGGCAATTGGATCTTGAAAACGTTGCAAGTTTGAGATGTGGTTCCACACCAAACCATCGGATTCAATGGCTTTTTTCCAATGCTCTTCCTTGTTGTCCAATGAAACACCAAGGACGTCAAAACCTTTTTCGTGATATTTTTTATAAACCGATACAATATTGGGGTTTTCCGCACGACATGGTCTGCACCATGCTGCCCAAAAATCGACCAAAGTGAGTTTAGCATTGCTGGTAACATCGCTGAGTGCAAGTACATCGCCAGTTGGGGTAGGGGCAGAAAAGTCCGGTGCTACGGCCCCGACTTCGGTGGATTTTAAATTTTCGAGCTGTTCCGCAATCTTTTTAGCAGGTTCTGTAGCCTTCATTTCTGGTGATAGCCCTTCGAACATTGCCTTGATTTCATCAGCAGGAGCAGCTTTTGTGGCCAAAAGGTTTCCAATAATCAATACAGAAACATATGCATTTGGGTTTTGCTTGGCAAAGTTTATATTAAAACTTTTCGCATCTTCTTGGAACTCCATAAACTCTTCGCGCAATGCTGTAACGGTGGCAGTATCTCTCTCCTGAGCAGCCAAACGCATGTCATCTTGCATAGATCTTGCACGTTCGGATAGTTTACGGGATTCTTCCAAAAAGCCCATAAATATCTCGTTTTGTTCTGTCCCCTTAAGTTTGGCCTGAGCTATACTATCTTTTTGGAACTCAACCTCTATCGTGCCGTTTTCTACGATCACAGGCATATTCCCACGAACTTTATCTACAAAAATATAGTACATTTTAGGCTCTACCTGATTTCCGCTAAAGCTGAACAAGCCATTTTCAACCGCTGCGGTATCAACATCCACCAATTGGTTGACGGAATCTGTGGTTTTTAAAAATATTTGGGTGCCATTTTCAGGTTCGCCGGTTATGGTGCCTTTTAAAGTGTATCCTTTTGGGTCGGAATTACAAGATGCTAAAAACAGCACTCCCAAGGATATTGCAAATAGTCTTTTCATTTCAAAATGTTTAGATTGCTAAGGTATTCAATACTTATGGCATAAAAAAACCCTTGGCATTTTGGTAAAGCCAAGGGTTCTTCTTAAATGTATATGCTATTAGAATTGGTATCGGATACCAAGTGCTATGTCAAAATCAAAATCGTTGTCAAAACCGTCGTAACCTACCAAACCTATTTCAGGTCTAAAGTCCAAGGACAGTAGCAAGGGAATATCAAAATCATATTCTATACCAATATCCCCGGCGGCGAATACAAAAAGGCCATCGTAATCATCGTCAAAATCAGGATCTGGATGATCAAAATCGACGCTACCCAATCCCCCGCCAACACCATAGTACCAGTTAAAATTGCCATCCAATTGGTGAACCCACTGGTATACCCCGGTTAGTTTAAAGGCATCAAAATGCCTACTGTCCCGCCAGCCAAGGTCAAATTCGGCACGGTTATTTTGTCCAATGGATTTTTGATAGGAAATTTCGGCCCCAAAGCCATCGCTGTCGCCCAACCTTAATCCTAGGGCGTGTTCGGATATACTTTGTGCACTTAAGCTGGCTGTTGCAAATAACATAAGTGCTGCAAATAATGTGGTAATCTTCATGTGTTTCTCTTTTAAGTTAAAAATTAGAGATAGTTTTGTGTTAGATTTACGTTTGAAAAACCGTTTTAGTTCCCATAAAGTATTCCAAATTGGATAAAAAAATGTTAAAAGACCTTTCTGAAGCAATGAAAGGCGAGTTGTTGTTCGATGAATTGAGCAAGGCCATCTATGCGACGGATGCCTCGGTATATCGGAAGCTGCCTACCGCGGTAGCCTATCCCAAAGACGCAGAAGATTTAAAAACCTTGCTCGCATTTGCCAATAAAAATAAAGTTGGACTTATTCCCCGTACTGCGGGCACCTCTTTGGCGGGTCAGTGCGTGGGAGATGGTATTGTGGTCGATGTAAGTCGCCATTTTACCAAAATCATCAGTTTGGACAAAGTTAAAAAGCAAGTTACCGTACAACCTGGTGTGGTTCGTGACGAGCTCAATCAATATTTAAAACCATTTGGTCTTTTCTTTGGGCCGAACACTTCCACCTCTAACCGTTGTATGATAGGAGGGATGGTCGGGAACAATTCATCGGGCACCACTTCCATTCAATACGGCGTTACACGCGACAAGGTTTTGGCCATGCAATGTGTATTGTCCGACGGAAGTGATGCTTTTTTCTCCAGTATTTCCATAAAAGAATTCGAAGAAAAGAAAGATGGTGACTCGCTGGAAGCAAAAATCTACAGCAAACTCTTTGAGGAGCTTTCCAATCCAGAAATACGGAACAATATCAAATCCGAGTTCCCTAAACCCAGCATCCACAGAAGAAATACTGGATATGCGGTTGATGAACTGCTCAAGAACAATATTTTTGAAGAAGAAGATGTCAATTTCAATTTGTGCAGACTGCTATCAGGGAGTGAAGGCACCCTTGCCTTTACCACCGAAGTTACGCTTCAGTTGGATGATTTACCACCACCATATGCGGCGATGGTGGCCACGCATTACAAAACTTTGGAGGATTGTTTGAGCGATGTGGCACCTGTGATGCAGCATAGTCTGCATTTATGCGAGATGATGGACAAAGTGATTCTTGACTGTACAAAAAACAATAGGGCGCAATTGGCCAACCGTTTTTTTGTGGAAGGGGATCCCGCTGGGATTTTGATGTTGGAGGTAAAGGCCGATTCCAAGGAAGAATTGGACCAACAGCTAGATGAGTTGCTAAAAACCATTGAAAAATCAGGTTTGAGCTATGCCAACCCCATTTTGTACGGTGACGACATCAATAAAGCCATTGAGCTGCGAAAGGCAGGGCTAGGTCTATTGGGCAATATGGTGGGGGACAGAAAAGCGGTAGCCTGTATTGAAGATACGGCCGTGGCTTTGGAGGATTTAAAAGATTTTATCGGGGAGTTTTCCCAAATCATGAAAGGGTACAATCAAGATGCGGTGTATTATGCCCACGCAGGTGCTGGCGAATTGCATTTGAGACCCATTCTCAACCTAAAAAAGTCCGAAGATGTGGTTTTGTTCCGGAGCATCACTACCGATGTGGCCAAACTCACAAAAAAGTATCAAGGAAGTTTTAGTGGAGAGCATGGCGATGGCATTGTTCGTGCCGAGTTTATCCCGCTCATGATAGGCGAAACCAATTATGAACTTTTAAAAAGAGTAAAAGCACTTTTCGACCCAAATTTGGTGCTCAACCCTGGTAAAATTGTGGATGCCTACCCTATGGATGAATCCCTTCGATACGAAGTTGACCGTAATGAACCAGGTGTTGAAACCTTGATGGATTTTTCCGATAGTGAGGGCATTTTAAAAGCTGCGGAAAAATGTAACGGAAGCGGGGATTGTAGAAAAAGTCACCACATGAACGGGGGTATGTGCCCAAGCTACCAAGCCACCAAAGATGAAAAAGATACTACGCGTGGCAGGGCCAATGCGCTTAGGGAGTTTTTGACCAATTCAGAAAAAAACAATCGGTTCGACCATGAAGAACTTAAAAGTGTTTTTGACCTATGTTTGAGCTGCAAGGCCTGCGCTAGCGAATGTCCAAGTAATGTGGATGTTGCTGTGTTGAAAGCGGAGTTTTTATACAACTATCAAGAAGCGAACGGATATTCGTTGCGTAGCAAACTATTTGCCCACAACACCCGATTGAATGCATTGGGAAGTAAATTTCCTGGCATCACCAATTGGATGTACGAGTCCAAAACGATAGGTGGCATATTAAAAAAAGCGGTCGGCGTTGCCCCGGAGCGGAATTTACCGAAGGTGGGACGCTTCAATTTTAAAGATCATCTTAAAAAGTACCGTGTAAAGCGTACGGATATTTCCAAACGACCCGTTGTTCTCTATATTGATGAGTTTGCAAGGTATTTGGATATTCAGGTCGGGAAGGATGCCATTGAGCTATTGTGCAGATTGGGTTATGATGTGGAATTGTTTTATGGTGAAAGTGGACGGACCTATCTTTCCAAAGGGTTCTTAAAGCAAGCCAAAAAATTGGTGGCCCAAAACATGAAAAGGTTAAAAGGCATCTTGGATGATGGGACACTCATTGTTGGTTTGGAGCCTTCGGCCATTTTATCTTTTAGGGATGAATACCAAAGATTGTACGATGATAAGGAGCAATTGCAAAAATTGGCTTCCAACTCTTTTTTGATTGAAGAGTTTCTGGCCGCGGAGATTGCTGCAGGACATATTTCTTCGGATAGTTTCACCGAAGCGGAACGGACCGTTAAAATTCATGGGCATTGTCATCAAAAGGCATTGAGCAACCAAAAGGTGACTTTTGATGTGTTGAATCTACCGAAAAACTACAAAGTAACCATTATACCGTCCGGTTGTTGTGGAATGGCAGGCTCTTTTGGCTACGAAAAGGAACATTACGAAACCAGTATGCAGGTAGGGGAGCTCAAGCTGTTCCCAGCTGTGAGAAAAAGCTCGGAAGATACCTTGATCGCGGCGAACGGAACAAGTTGTAGGCATCAAATCAAGGATGGGACGAAAAGGGAGGCACAACACCCGGTCTCAATCTTGAGAAAGGCTTTGGTCATCTAAGAAATCACGGTTTATACTTTCTTCGCTTTCGTTAAGGTGTTGCTCTGTAATGTCTTCAATGTCCACCTCTTTGTCGGTAATGGAAGCAATAAGGTCGTTCATGTCCATTTCCTTTAAATCTTCATCCACAAAGAACGGGGATAGTCTATCGTGATTGTAATGGTATATTTTCCAACGCTTGAACGAATATTCCAAAGCGGTCAGGTTTTCTACCCAATCTCCCGAATTTAAATAGGTGCAACTGCCATATTTGGTTTCGTACACTTCTTTTTTGGGTTGATGGATATGTCCGCAGACCACATAATCGTAGTCGTTTTCTATGGCAAGTTCCGCAGCGGTCTTTTCAAAATTGTTGATGTATTTAACAGCACCCTTCACGCTATTTTTGATTTTTTTGGAGAGCGAATACTTTTCACGGCCCATTTTGGCCAAGCACCAGTTCAGGAAACTATTGATCAAAATAAGAAGATCGTAACCATAGCCGCCCAACTTGGCCAACCATTTGGCATTTTGTATGGAAACATCGAACACATCACCATGAAAAATCCATGCTTTTTTACCATCGAGGTTGAGTACCAATTTGTTCATGATCTTAAAGTTCCCCATTGAAGTATTGCTAAACTTTCGGAGCATTTCATCGTGATTTCCAGTGATATAGTAAACTTCGGTACCCTTGGAGGCCATACCTATGACCTTTCTGAGGACCTTTAGGTGGGAAGGGGGGAAATACCTTTTGCTAAACTGCCAAATATCAATAATATCCCCATTTAAAATCAGCTTTTTGGGTTGGATGCTATTAAGATATGTGATGAGTTCATCTGCATGACAGCCATAAGTTCCCAAATGAACATCTGAGATAACTGCCAATTCTATCTTCCTTTTTTTCAACGGTATAGAGTTTACTGCAAAATAAAATGGTAGAAATAAAATAGAAATAAAATTGAAATCATTAATTCATGAGGATATTGTTAAAAAAATATCACCCCAAGATGAATTATGTTACAATAACATTAAGCCAAAACCTTGTTTTTGAATTAGATTTGTAACATCTACCTTTGAGGCAACATAATTTTTATACCGAATGGCAGGAAATTCGTTTGGACAACTTTTTAGGCTCACCACCTTTGGTGAATCCCATGGAAAAGCATTGGGGGGCATCATAGATGGTTGTCCTGCAGGGATAACATTGGACTTGGAACAGATTCAGTTGGAGCTCAACCGAAGAAAACCGGGGCAATCTGCCATTGTAACGCAACGGAAAGAACCGGATACCGTTGAAATTTATTCCGGAGTTTTTGAGGGAAAGACCACGGGAACACCCATTGGTTTTGCCATTCACAATACCAACCAAAAATCCAAGGATTACTCCCACATCAAGGATTCGTACCGGCCATCTCACGCCGATTATGTGTATGACAAGAAGTACGGTTTCCGTGATTACCGTGGCGGCGGAAGAAGCTCTGCCCGCGAAACGGCCAGCAGGGTAGTGGCAGGGAGCATTGCAAAGCAATTTTTGAACGATGTCAAAATAAACGCCTTTGTTTCCCAAGTTGGCGAGATGAAATTGGACAAATCTTATCAAGAATTGGATTTTTCCAAGATTGAATCCAATGCCGTTCGTTGTCCCGATATCGAAATGGCGCAAAAAATGGAGGAGTATATCAAATCCATTAAAAAAGAAGGAGATACCATTGGTGGTGTTATCACCTGTGTCATACAAAATGTACCCATTGGTCTTGGAGAACCTGTTTTTGATAAACTACATGCCCGATTGGGAGAGGCCATGTTGTCCATCAATGCCGTAAAAGGTTTTGAATACGGGAGCGGTTTTGCCGGTGTTGCCATGAAGGGGAGCGAGCATAACGATGCTTTCAATACCGATGGCACTACAAAAACCAATCGTAGTGGCGGGGTTCAAGGTGGAATAAGCAACGGAATGGATATTTACTTCAGCGTGGCATTTAAACCCGTTGCTACGGTGCTACAATCCTATGAAACCATTAACAAAGAGGGTGAAAAAGTGACCACTCAAGGCAAGGGCAGGCACGACCCCTGTGTTCTTCCAAGGGCGGTTCCCATTGTAGAAGCTATGGCCGCATTGGTTTTGGCAGATTACTCGCTTTTGGCCCGTACCAACAAAATCTAGGTCTGCGTTAGGACGTTTCCAATCAAAAAAGTATCTTTCCGTCCATAATCTTACTTTATGAAGAAATTGGAATTGCACTGGCAAATCCTAATCGGGATGCTACTTGGTATTCTTTTTGGATTTGCAATGACCCAAATTAGCTGGGGCAAGGAATTTGTAAATGATTGGATTCAGCCTTTAGGGACCATTTTTGTAAAACTTCTCAAGTTAATTGCCATACCGCTTATTTTGGCATCCTTGGTCAAAGGTATTTCGGACCTTAAGGACATTTCAAAGTTTCGAAATATTGGCCTCCGTACAATTGGAATATATATAGTTACCACGGTTGTCGCCATTACGATCGGACTTTTGTTGGTAAATGTAATGAACCCGGGCAGTGGAATTTCGGAAGAAACGGTGACCAAACTCACCGATACTTATGGAAACGATGCAGGGGTTACCTCCAAGCTGGAAGAGGCTTCTCGACAAAAGGATAGTGGTCCCTTACAATTCTTGGAAGATATGGTGCCCGACAATGCTTTGGCGGCCATGACGGATAATGCTTTGATGCTTCAGGTGATCTTTTTTACTATTTTTCTTGGTATCTCTATGCTGTTGATTGGAGAGGAAAAAGCAAAACCACTAAAAAATTTCTTTGATTCTCTCAATGATGTGGTGCTCAAAATGGTCGATTTGATCATGTTGACCGCTCCGTATGCCGTATTTGCTTTGTTGGCAGGAGTAGTGGTGTCTTCCAGTGACCCTGATTTATTATTGGCGCTACTTAAATATGCCGGAGTTGTTCTGTTGGGTCTTGCACTTATGATTGTTTTTTACTCCACCGTGGTTGCACTTGTCACTAAAAAGAACCCGTTTTGGTTTTTAAAAGAAATAAGTCCTGCACAACTGTTGGCTTTTTCCACCAGTTCCAGTGCGGCTACCTTACCTGTTACAATGGAAAGGGTAGAGGAACACATTGGGGTGCACAAAGAGGTGTCCAGTTTTGTGTTGCCCGTAGGTGCCACCATCAACATGGACGGTACTAGTTTGTACCAAGGTGTTGCAGCCGTATTTATTTCACAAGCGCTTGGTTTTGATTTAACCTTTGGCAATCAGTTAACCATTGTATTAACAGCTTTGTTGGCTTCTATTGGTTCTGCGGCCGTTCCAGGTGCGGGAATGGTAATGTTGGTAATTGTATTGGAGTCCATTGGTTTTCCTGCCGACAAATTGGCCATAGGTCTGGCCTTGATTTTTGCCGTTGATAGACCATTGGATATGTGCCGAACCGTAGTAAACGTTACCGGTGATGCCACAGTTTCCATGTTGGTCGCCAAATCTGTTGGCAAACTTGGTGAACCGCATGTAGAGGAATGGGACGATCATTTGGATGAGGTAAAAGGAAAAGATAGTTAATCCAAAAACTTTGCTTTTAACTCAGGGGTAGGAATCATGCAGGCATCCTGTTTTCCAAACCATTTATAGCGGTTTTTGGCAATAAAATCATAGATTCCATTTCGAATGGAAGTAGGGACCCATGTAAAAACGGCGGTCAATTTCCATAATCCACCAAGGTCTTGGGCAATTTCCAATGCAGCATCGGATTTAGTATAGTAAGCCACGCCAGGTTCTATAAGGATAATGGAATCTTCCTGACTGGTGTCAATAAGGCGTTGGTTCACCAATTGCTGCCCCACATCACTTTGTAGGGCCGCATAGCGGAATACATCTTTTTTGTCCCGTTTGATCACAAACTGAACCGAGCTGTTGCAAAGGTTGCACACACCATCGAACAGGATTATTTTTTTGTTTTCCAGCTTGTTCATAACACTTGGCTAAAACCTGACATCCGCAATGCTACTGTTTTTATCAAATTCTGCTTTTGCAAAGGGGCAGAGCGGTAAAATTTTCACGCCTTTATCCCTAGCAAACGCTACAGCTTCCATTACCAGCATTTTTCCATATCCTTTTCCCCCAAACGCTTCTTCTATTCCCGTATGGTCTATGATAAATTTTGTTGTTCCGGCCCAAGTGTAGGTCATCTCACCTGCAAATTCACCATCATCATAAATTACAAACCTACCTTTTCTTTGATCTTCTTCTCTTTCTATTTTAACCAAAACACGCTATTTTTTTATGCTCAATGCTCCCGAAGGACATTTTGCTACTTGATTTATTAACTCCTGACTAGTGGCATTTTCAGGTTTGACCCAAGGCTTTTCTTTTGGGTTATACACTTTGGGCAATGTTTTTACGCATATCCCAGAGTGGATGCATTTTTCGGGTTGCCATAATATGGTAACCTCTCCGTTGGTGTATTCTTTCTTTGTCATAATTGTTGCGGTTTAGTTCTCATTATCACCAACCAATGTTTTTGGGCATACATAGGTTTAGAAACAAAATGGATACTGAATCAGCTTAAGTAAAGATAATGTAGTTTACCGGATTTTTCTTCTAAACCCCAAGTCCATTTATTTTTTATATGCCATTTTCGCTTCTTCCAAAATAGTTGTTAAATAAATTTTGTCGATATTCTCCACATAGTAATCGTGGATTCGTTTACCTTGTTATAGAAAGCGTTTAGCGGTTTTTAAGTTCGATAGATTTTTTTTTGACCTTGCATCTTACATTGTTAAATTCAAAATAAATTTGCGCAGTTAAGTGGTTGCATATATATTTGCAGTCAAATAGCTGCGTAAATGGAATTACGAAGAGATGTTTTTCAGGCCATTGCCGACCCGACCCGTAGGGCCATTATTGCCATGGTGGCACTCAACGCCATGACACCGGGAGCCATTGCGGCGGAATTTGATTCATCCCGGCAGACCATTTCCAAGCATATCCGAATACTTACCGAATGTGAACTACTTAACCAAGAACAGCAGGGGAGGGAAATCTACTATCATTTCAATCCACAGAAACTAAAGGAAATAGCCGATTTTATAGCACCTTTCAGGGATATGTGGGACGATAGGTTTAATACGCTCGAAACCATTATGAAAAAACAACTGCCCAAAAAGTAATATGGAACGAAAAACCAAAGTCCATGCTGAGGACGGAAAACAGGAAATTTGGATCACCAGGGAATTTGAACTGCCCGTGGCAACGCTTTTTAAAGCGTATGAAAAACCTGAAATCGTAGAGCAATGGATGGGCACCCAAGTACTAAAACTTGACAATCGGAAACACGGTAGTTATCAGTTTGAGACGACCGACCCGAAGGGAAACAAGCATAGGTTCAATGGAACCATACACGAATTTGTGCCGAATCTAAAAATCATCAGGACTTTTGAGATGGAAAATGCACAGTTTCCGGTCCAGTTGGAGTTTTTGGAATTTGAAGCCCTTACCGATACAATGAGCAAGCTCACCATACACATGGTCTATAAATCGGTGGAGGATAGGGACCGTATGTTGAAGCTACCCTTTGCCCAAGGGGTTAATATGGCACATAACCGCTTGCAGGAAGTAATGGAACAGTTATAATAACAAATCTCCAACGATAAGAGCTTTTTTCCTGTCACATTGAGCGAAGTCGAAATGAAAGGAAAAAGTTTTGCAAACACAAAAGCCTAAAAAATCATATCATGGCAAAACGTAGTAAAATTATCTATTGGGTTGCCACCGTTTGGCTGGCCCTGGGAATGACCTCCACGGGCATTGTTCAATTAATTGGATGGAAGAGGAGGTTGAAATGATGGAACATTTGGGTTATCCGTTGTACTTTCTTCATATTATCGGGGTATGGAAACTTTTGGGCGTTGTGGCCATTCTAATTCCCAAGTTTCCCGTACTCAAGGAATGGGCCTATGCCGGTTTTGTTTTTACAATGACAGGGGCCATTTTTTCCCATTTGGCGGTAGGTGATGGGGCCGCCGATTTCTTTGGACCTTCCTTGTTATTGGCATTGACCCTGATTTCTTGGTATTTTAGACCAGCTGGCAGAAAAGTTATCACAACACAAAACCAATAACTCCATGAACCCAAAAGTTGATTTCTTCTTTGAAAAACCAACCCAATGGCAGGAAGCCTATCGACAATTGCGTAAAATAGTCCTCGATACGGGCCTTACCGAAACACTTAAGTGGGGTGTGCCCTGTTACACGTTTCATGGGAGCAATATGGTCTTGATCCATGGATTTAAGGAGTATTGTGCGCTGTTGTTTCATAAGGGTGTTTTGCTGAAGGATACCGAAGGAATTTTGATTCAACAGACCAAAAATGTGCAATCGGCCCGCCAGATTCGATTTACCAATGTGAAGGAGATTTTGAATATGGAAAAAGTGTTGAAAACCTACATTTATGAAGCCATTGAGGTAGAAAAAACTGGTTTGGAAGTCAAAATGAAGAAAACTTCTGAATTTGATATGCCTGAAGAGCTTCAAAACAAACTGGATACCGATGCAGATTTTAAGACCGCTTTTGAAGCATTGACCCCAGGACGCCAACGCGGGTACATGCTATATGTTTCACAAGCCAAACAATCCAAAACCCGTGTATCGAGAGTAGAGAAGTCCATCCCCAAAATTTTTGAAGGGAAAGGATATAACGAAATGTAAACCATCAACAAAAAAGACCATGCGAAGAATTGTTCCCAATATGTATTCCGATGATCTGGAAGCGAGCAAGGCGTTTTATCTGGATTTCTTGGGGATGGAGTTAGCCATGGACCTTGGGTGGATCATAACGTTTGCCTCCAAAGAAAATCCAATGGCCCAAATCAATATTTTTAAGAATGAAGAAGCCACAAAACCGGACAATACAGCGATTTTTCTGTCCATTGAAATACCCGATGTGGACCAAATGTACGAACGAGCAAAGAAGTTGGGGCACGAAGTGGTTTATGGGCCAACAAATGAAGATTGGGGCGTTAGACGGTTCTTTGTAAAAGACCCAAACGGCGCCACCATTAATCTATTGACACATTTATGAATCCCGAAATCGACGCTTATTTACAGGAAGGCTGTGGTCGCTGTGCCTTGGGCGGCACTCCGGAATGCAAGGTGCACAATTGGCAAGGAGAGTTGAAATATTTGAGAAGGGCAGTACTGGACTGTGGGCTTAGCGAAGAGCGAAAATGGGGCGTGCCCTGCTACACCCACAACGGTAGCAATATTCTTATGGTGGCTGCATTCAAAGACAATTGTACGTTAAGTTTTTTTAAAGGTGCCCTGTTGAAGGATGACCATAAAATTCTGGAGAAACCAGGGAAGAACACCCAATCCGGTAGGGTAATCCGATTTACCGATATTGAACGGATTGCTGCCCTTGAGCCCGTTTTAAAAACCTATATGTTCGAGGCCATTGAGGTGGAGAAAGCAGGACTGAAGGTTGATTTTAAAAAAGCATCGGAATATGAGATTCCAAAGGAATTTCAAAAGCGTTTGGATGGAGACCCCGAACTCAAAGCAGCTTTTAACGCCTTAACACCTGGAAGACAGAAAGGGTATCTGCTATACTTTTCCAGTGCCAAACAATCCAAGACCCGTGAGGCCAGAATTGAAAAACATACCCCAAGAATTTTCAAGGGACTAGGGCTGCATGATAAATAAAGGCAAGGCCTATATATCCAAACAATCCCTGAACTCTGGACAAATGAGTGGTAAAATCACCCAAACGTGGAGTAGGAACAGTACAAAAAATATAAGGCCCAACACCAAGGAGTGGATGATGTAGCTTTCCTCTCCGGATGGTTTTAGCTTAGGCCACAACAACCCAAATGCTCCAGACACGAACAATAAAAATGGCACGCCAGAGAAGAACAATAAAAATTTCATGCTGAAATCATTGGTGAAACCACCGTAAAAAATAATCCCGATAATAATGGCCAACACTATCAGTATCCAATATAATAGTCTGCCTTTTTTTCCTTCCGTTGCTGTCATAAGTATATAATTTTGAGAAAAATGCACTTAAAATTAAGAGATTGGAACTTCATGATTTATGACGTGGATCAGTAAGACTGTTTACGGGATACCGTTTCCTAAAAATCCTTAAAAGCTATGCTTATGAAAAAAAAAACAATGCATAACTAATTATTTTACCATTTCATGTCTCATTAAAAAGGTGTAGGAAACCATTGAATATAAAAGCAAGGACCATAAATATTTAAAAATTTATCAAACACTCAATTTTTTAATAAAAAATCAGGGAAATCAAAAAAAGCTAAAGCATTTATCATCCAAAAGGTTTATTGGTTTCGTAGCTTATTGTGACTATCAACTAACCTGTAATTTCTACATAATGCAGCCCTCTAAAAAAAGGCTTTTCCCGGTATTTTTCTTTTTGGCGTTAACGCTCCACACATATGGTCAAGAACTCAAAACGTACGAAGGACCTCTTCGAGTGGGGCCTTATTCGGGAAAAGCGGTTTACCAATACACTATTTCCGACCTTGATACCATTTTTGATGGTGATTTTGAGTTAGAGCGATCCAATCTTGAGACTCTTGTGCAAAATACGGACAATACGTTTCGTTTTTCGGGAGCTTTTGATAAGGCCATCGCCCATGGACCATGGCAATTTGAATTTGGTGCCTACCAAACCAATAGCCAAAGCCAAGTGGTGGGCTACCAATACAGGGTTTTGGTAAGCGGTGTACAAGAAATAGGGAAGGGCAGCCTTGTTAAGGGCAAACCGGATGGCACATGGACATACACCATTAATCAAATCAAGGATTCTGAAATTGAAAAAATACTTTTTAAGAGCAGCATTTCTTTTGATGAAGGAGTGCCGCAACAAAGTTTTCAAATAGAAAACGATAGCAGTGTGCTGGTCGGAAGGCTGTTGAGAGACGGTCTGGCCCATGACGAATGGTCGTTCTATGCCACAGAAAACGTTGAGGACACCGAAAATTGGTTTTTTGAGGATGGGTTGCTCCGCCGTATCCAAATAGTTTTAGGCGGCACATCCAAAGCGGTTTCATTATTCGATACCCATGCATCCAACTATAAAACCATTCAGCTAAACGCCCAATACATTGCTTTGTTGGGTGCGGTTTTGGACAACGATAAAGAAAAAAGCCATATATCCCGATTGCTGGAACAGAACAATGGCTATTATAAAAAAATAAGTGAGGTCTTCGATCATTTGGGTTCACCGGATTTTGAAACCAATATGAAAGTAAAGGTGCCATACTACCCGTTGGACTCCCTTCAAAATAACATGTTGGAGCAAATTGCATCGGATTACAAAATAGCGTCGGATTTAAGTAATGCCATTTTAGATAACAGCCACTTGAACATTGTAAAGCGTACCGACCCGGAAGCGTTTTTCTATTACAATGTTGCCGAAAAAATACACAACGACTTTTTGGAGCCTTTGGGAACTTTGGCAGGGTACAAAGAGCATGAAATTGTACAGCACCTAAAAATTCCGGACATGATGCAGGGATTGTGGCCCAAAGGAAAACCAAATACGGAAATTGTTGTTGCCGATGAAAAAGGCGGGCAACGAACCTTTAGCCTACCAAGCTCCGAGGAATTTGGTTATGAAAGTGATGATTTACTGTCCGCAGCCGCCATGGCCACCTATGCCAAGATGAGCTTGGAATACATAAAAGGATCGCTGGCCTCAAGGCTGACCAATGATGAACAGTTGCAAATTTTGAACGGGCTGGAGGAAGAGCTCATCGCATTGAACAACAGCTTGGAAAAACAAGTTGATTCACTTCCCGAAAAGTTTCCGCAAAATTTCCGAAAAGCAGTGGAACAACTCCAAAATGTAGCAGATAGTGCATTGACCGAATATGCCTCCATTAAAAACCCGAACAAAAAATTGGAATATGGAAAAGAGGCGAAAAATTGTCTTTCGCAACTCAACGCACTCGCCATTACGATTAAGGAGCTTCCACAGCGTAGCGAAGAAATCCAAAAGAAATATACCGATGCCGTTTGGAACCCTTTTATGGCAAATGTTATGGAAGAAGAGGTAAAAAAGCGAATCGTAAATGCATACGAGAACATTTTGGTTCCTTATTTCCTTACAACGATAACCCAAGAACTGCAATGTGACAATGCGGACAGCCTTAACAATGAAATTATCTATACCAATCAAAGCATATTGGATTTACGGGATAAGGACACCAGAAAATTGGAACGTAAGCTACGAAAGGAAAAACGCCCCAAAGAGATACTGAAACTCTTAAAGGAGCAATCAACTTCTAAAAATCAATAGGCATGGTGAGTTTCAGAAGTAGCTTTTTGGCGGTTGTTTTGATGATTTTCGGATTTGTTGGTACTGTTTACGCACAAGAGTCGGAACCAGAGGTTTTGCCCGAAACATCGCAGTACAAGGATCCCAAAACCAAGGTTTGGATCAATACGTATGGGAACATTAGAATAGGAAAACGGTTCTTTTGGGATGCCCAGACCCATTTTAGGTTTCAAGAAACCAAAAACACCCCTTTTATAGGACAGATAGGTCAAATTTATAACCGACATGCCATTGGGTATATTTTTAACAAAAAGACCAATTTTCGATTGGGTGGGGTAGTGCGCATTAACTTTAACACAGATGAAGAATCGGAAGATAGAAATGTAGTTCCCGAATGGCGTATTTGGCACCAATACCAATTTGCCATGCCCTTTTATTCGGCCATGCTGTATCACCGCATCCGAATAGAACATCGTTGGACCCAAGGCTTTGCAGAGGATAGCGACTACATATTCAGGAATCGTTGGCGCTATATGTTCCGGGCAAAAATCCCATTGAACAACACCAAACTGAGCCCCAAGACTTTTTACGTTGCACCGGAGGCGGAATTAATTATGCAAAGTGGCAAGGAAGTGGTGGCCAGTCCCATGGAGGACCTTCGTTTAACTACCACTGTGGGCTACATTGTAACACCTCGTTTAACCTTTGCAGCGGGTGTTTTGTATTCCCAAGGCCAAGAGCGGTACAATGGCGGATATTATCAACAAGGGTGGACGTTGCGCTTTCACATGTACTACTCACCGGACTTTAGGAGGGTAAAAAATAAGTTGCCAGACATCCATTTGACCGATTAAATCGTATTAAATAGTGAACCAAGCATTTAACGCATGAAAATAAAGAAATACCTTCCCTTTGTTCTTTTGGCCCTTGTTACGGCGGGAATGCTGTTCTTCGTAAGCAAATCCATCAAGTTGCAAAAAGAATTTGCCCAAGCTGCGGAGGAAAATAAAATCATTTCGGAAAAGCTTAACGCGTATGAACAATTAACGGAGATAGACTCCTTGTTGCTTCAAGGTGATTATAACACGGCCATTGATTCCTATAATGCCGCCATTAATTTCAAAGAGGAAAACAATAGGGTAATTCCGTTGCGGATTGCATTGGCAGAAAAGCTGAGAAATACCAATACCGGTGTATATGCTATTCAAAACAGTACAGTAGACGAGCAAGATACGGTCCCCGCTTCCGGTTGGAACGAGGAATTGGCCGTTAGAAAATATGATTCCCTTAGTTTTTCCTTGGAAAAGACCAAGGTGCAATTGGCCCGTTTAAAAAAGCAGCTCCAACAAAAATCGTTTGGGGAGTACCTTACATTTAAGAGTAAAAAAGGAAGTCAAATGCACTACATCGGTCAAGTTAAAGATGGTAAAGCCCATGGCTTCGGCGTTGCTTTGTTGGATACAGGGAGCAGGTACGAAGGCGAATGGCAAAACAATCAGCGACATGGCGAAGGTACTTTTTATTGGCCCGATGGCGAATATTACGTGGGCAACTATAAAAACGATAAACGCAGTGGTTTTGGTAGCTACTATTGGCCCAATGGCGAAAAATACACAGGCGAGTGGGAGGATGACAAGCGTAGCGGAACCGGTAAGTTTTACGATGCAGAGGGCGATGTGGTCGCTGGTGGCGAGTGGAACGATGATAAGCTGGTAAATGTCAACAAAAAGTAATAATGCACTTTTTGGAATTACATCAACATTAGGAAATGTACATAATTGAATTAATTATACTACATTAACTTTATAGCCAGGGGAGTTAGTTTTTTATGGTGATTGAGCTAACAGATATTGAAAAATTGCCAAAACCATCTATACTTTTAACACTAATGCTATACGTTTCTCCTAGATTAACTACAATGGGATCCAAGGTAGTTTCGGCCATACCAGTTTGGTTCACTACGTCTATACCCTTGCTATCTTTTACAAGTATATTGTATGTTAGGGCGTCACCATCTTGATCACTACCTGACCAAGAAACTATTAGTTCGGAAGTTTCACTTTTAAACTCGGTACTTATTTCTGCCGCATAGGGCGCATAATTGGCAACAGATTCACCTGGAGTGGTAAAGGACATTGTATCGCTTTTTGTTTGACCTGCACTATTTTCCGCGGTCACGGTCCATGTATAGGATTTACCTTTGTCCAAAGTAGCTTCTACATCTGTTCTGGAAGCACTAATGCTATTCTGGATAACGTTTCCATCAAAAACCTCTAAAACATAACCGGTTGCATTTGAGACACTGCCCCATGTAAAAAGAATAATGGCTTTGGTTTCATCTTGGGGGACTTCGATAAAATCAGAACAAGTTTCTCCATTTGTTGGAAGAATCCCGTTGGGTTTACCTGGGGGCATCACTTCTACCTCTTCAGTTGATGAAGATGATGAGCATGCGCCTACAAGCATCAATAAAATGATTAAAGCTAGAGCTTGACTTATTAAGGACTTTATCATTGTTTAATTATTTTAAATCTTTTGATTTCATCTTCAGCAACCAAGTGAACGACATAAAATCCAGCAGACTGGTTTTCCAAATGAATGGTTTTGTTGTTCAAGGAATTCATTTTTTTACTTAATACAAGTTGGCCAATGGAGTTGTATACGTTTATTTGGTTGATTGTGGTTTCTCCTGAGATGGACAATATGCCCGAGGTAATGGTAGGGTAGACCTGCATTTCGGTTTCCAAGGCAAGATTATCTTCTATGGTTCCCTGACATTCACTCTTGCCTGATATATGAACCGTATTGGAATCTTGTAAATTTCGTATCAAAATTTCATTTTCATCGACTGAATCAAATACATAGGTTTTTTGAAGCCCATTGACATTTACCACATACTCCTTGCTTCCAGAAACAATGTACTTAGCCGTTTTGGAGTTTTTATCCACGTTGTTTCTCTTACCCGATATATTGTTGAGCTCATTTATGATGAGGCCAAATAACTGTTCATAACGTATTTCAGGTATCGAAACTATGACTTTGTATGAGCCGGGAGCAAGATTATCCAATATAAAATTGACTTCCAGACTTACATTTTCGAAGCTTTCACTAATTCCTTCACCTTCCAAACTGATATCAAAAGCATAACCGGATAGGGTGGCGCCCACTTCTATTCTGGCATTATCCACATTAGGGCATGACGGTGATTTACCAACAACGCTTAACGCGTCAATAGCTATAAAATCACAACCATCTTCATTAACCGCTATGTCTGGGTAAGTATTGGGGCAAAGATCATCCGCATTGGCAACGCCGTCATTGTCATCATCAGGAAAAGGAACCACTACTTCGGATACAGGTCTAGACCAAACACTAAATCTATAAGTGCCAGCGAACAATTGTCCATTATTAAGGAAAATACTGGTAGTGCCAAGGTTTCCCATACCGTCGGTGAACGAATACCATACATCTTGATCTATAGTTGTGGCCTTGAAACCTTTTCGTGTCGCCAAATACAGAACATCTCCCTCAACCGTAATGTTCTCTACTATGCTATAGTCCGTATTTTGATAGGTGGTCCAAGTTTGGCCCATATCAGATGATTTATGGAGACCTTGACTGTCCGAAACAAAAAGGATACCATCGGCAATTTCGATATCTTCAATAAAAATAGAATTCTCCAATGTGGTAATTGGACTCCAGCTTTGTCCCAAATCGGTTGACAAATAAACCTCATTATTCCCAGAATTTAGCAGCATGGTAGACCCTTCTAGAGCAATGCTTACATAAGTTTCATCTGGTTCAAGGCCTTCGGGAACGATAATATTCCAGGTTTCGCCCAAATCGTAGGACAAATAGATGCCATCTCCCTGTACGCCAGAGGCTAAAACACCATTAGAGTAATCCAATGCCGAGGTAGCGATATTGACACCTGGATTTATCTTTTTTTCCCAATTATCACCATTGTCATTGGATAAGAACACACCTCCACCGGTGGCAATAATAAGAGTATTGTCTACTTTTATTGTTTCATAGATTGATGATGCATTTTGCCCTTCAATCCCTGAATTAATAGCGGTCCAGGAGACACCATTGTCAGCAGAACGGAACAGCCCATTACCTCCAGTACCTGTAAAAAGGTAGTAATCATTTGAAGCAAAAGTTGTAATGTTTTGTGTTTTTATGCCTGTATTGTTCCATGTCCAAGACATACCATTATCCAATGATTCATAGTTACCAGAAGTAGAGCTGACCATTATTTTCCCATTTGATATTAATAAAGACTTCAAAATGCTATAATTGTCAGGGGACAAAACCGAGACCTCACTCCAAGTGGCTCCATTATCGTTTGAATAAAAATATGAACGTGACCCACCAACAGCATATACAGTATTTTGTATGGAAATTAGGTCTGAAATACTTGCGTTCCCGGTGTTCATTGCTACCCATGTACTCAAATTATCATTAGAAACATATACTTCACCAATACCTCCAACATACAATATTCCGTTTTGAGTTGTTAAAGACCATGCGCCATGGGTAAGTCCTGGTATGTCCACTTGTGTCCAGATATCGCTATTACCATCATTTTCGAAAACCCCGTCTAGTGTGCCTACATATACTTTGGAATTAAATACTACAAAATCGCTGACTTGATAACCTGTAACTCCAGTACTCCAAACTGTCCAATTTTCTCCTGAATCAAGAGATCGATATATTACACCTGTATCCGTACCACCATAAATTGTGGTACCATTGGCAAATACCTTGTAAAATGTAAGGTCCTCAATATCTTTATTTGCGGGAACCCAAGAATTTCCTTCATCTGTTGATTTATAAATACCGTTTCCGACCAAAGCAACATAAATAGTATTGCCATCAGTAGTTAAACTAGTTGCCCCGCCATCTTCCGGTAGACCAGAAATACTTTGGGTCCATGATTCCCCATTATTTGTAGAAGAATGAATTGTATACGAAGAAATCACCAGTAACGTATTGTTCACTTTGATAATATCACCAGTAGCCCCACCCTCAGGCCCCGGTGTAGGTGTCCATTGAGAATGAGAAAGTGCAGTAAAAAAAAATAAACAGAAACAAAGAAATGGTTTGAGGTTGGTCATTTATGTAAGATTATTACTTCAGATTTGTTAAAGAAAATAAAATTTTATTGAAACCTTATCACAAAATGATAAAAAGCTAATAAAAATCGTCAACTTGACAGCCCTTGTTTAGGATGGGGAGAGGGAAGTTACAAATACAAAAAAGGATACCATTTAAAAAGCTTTCTGGTAAACCTTAGGAGAATTAATATTAAGCTTATTTACTCCTTAAAAATTGAGGAAAACCTCTAAAAAACAACGACAAAAACCATTGAATTTTTAAGGTGTTTCACCAAGTGCGTCTTCCAATAAATCAATATCTTTAAGATTGATCGGGTGATTGATTTCGTATCCGTTCCCCCTCGATATTTTAGGTTCAAAAGGTTTCCCATATACATTGTAGAACATCTTTAAAACAAAAACATGTGGTACACGGATCTTAGGCCGGACGAAGAGCTCAGTACCAACCGCTACTTTCTGGTAATGCTCGACAAATACAACGACTACGCCAGGTTGTTGGACAACAAGGGCAAGGAACGCACCATAAAAGGATTGCTAAAACTAAAAGAAGGCCTCATCAACAACATTCCGCCGAAGGGAGTGGACAAAAACCTATTGTTGGCCTCTTGGAACATTAAAAACTTTGGAAGATTAAAGGACCGGACGGCCGAATCACTTTTTTACATAGCGGAGATCATCAATGCGTTCGACATTGTGGCACTGCAAGAAATCAACGGTGACTTAGACCATTTTGACAAGGTAATGAAACTCTTGGGAAGCGATTGGAAATATACCATTAGCGATGTGACCGAAGGTGACGCGGGCAACGAGGAGCGCTTTGGATTTATTTACGATTCGCGGCGGGTGACCCACTCGGGCTTGTCCGGCGAACTGGTAATCCCGGATGAGTTTATCTCGGCAAACCCCATTATAAAACAACTGAAACGCACCCCTACGTTCACTGGTTTTGAAAGTGGATGGAAAAAGTTCTCCATCGTGAGTTTGCATTTGCACCCCGGGGATGGTGCCAACGCCCCCGGCGAACCCACGGACAAAGAAATCCGAAAGGAAGAGGTACGGCTCCTGATGCAGCTTTTGGAGCTGAAACTGAACCGTTCTTCCTTAGAGGAACGAAACCTTATTGTGTTGGGCGACACGAATCTATATGAAGCGGACGAGGATATTGTCCAATTAATGAACGACAAAGGTTTTTTTGAAAGTGATGGCCTCAAGGGCAAATACACCAACACGAGCCTCAACCAGATTTATGACCGCATTTTTTTGCATGTTGACCAATATTTTAAAATTGGCAAGGATGAAGATGGGAAGGAGCGGGGAGGCGTCTTTAAATTGTTCGATTATGTGTACAAAAACACCCCGGACACAATTTCAACATACCACGAGTTGATGTTGAGCCATAAAGATGACCCGTCCACATTGACTTCCGATGAAGCATTCCGGACGTATTTCAACAGGTATTGGAAACGGAACCAGATAAGCGATCACCTGCCCGTATGGTTGGAAATTGAGACCGACAGCACACAGAGCTTCTTAACCAACAAATTGGCACTTTTGGAGTAAAGAATAGGTACAAATACCCGTTTTTAGTGAAACCAATGGGCAACTCCTTCGTTTAACCGTTTTATACCCTGTATATTTGCAACGTTTTGATTTTAAAACTATAAACAAAAATTATGAGTACAGTAAAAGAGAATGACACTGTAAAGGTGCACTACACAGGTAAATTGACCAATGGACAGGTTTTTGACAGTTCGTTGGAGCGCGAACCTATGGAGGTAGCCTTGGGTCAGGGTCAACTTATACCGGGATTTGAAAAAGGACTTATTGATATGGCCGTTAATGAAAAGAAAACCATTACCATTGATAAGGAAGATGCGTATGGAGAGGTCAACGAAGCACTTTTTCAAAAAATCTCAAAATCACAATTGCCCGAAGACCTTAAGCCAGAAGTTGGGATGGGATTGGTAGGTTCCAATGCACAAGGGCAAGAACAACAATTTCGCGTTGCAAAAGTAGAAGAGGAAGATATTATTATAGATGCCAACCACCCGTTGGCGGGCCAAGATTTGGTGTTCGACCTTGAAGTGGTCGAGATACTTTAGTGTAACAACTACATAGAGAACAAAGGTGCCCTGTCAAAACGATGGGGCTTTTTTTTTGGATCTACGTCCTGTTCACGGGAAAACACTTTGCTTGCTGTCCCAAATGGATGGCTATGACCGTTTTTTTAAGCTCCATAAGCACATGGCAAACATTTTGGCGCTCCAGTTCTGAAAACGCATCCGCGGGGAGGTAATGGAACATAAAAATGGCCTTGTCCAACCATTGGGTAAAGGAAAGTAAATCGCCTTCGTGGCAATCTTCGAAGTAGGAGAGTAGGGGATGTAGGTCTTTTGTTTTTAAGCTCATTTTGGGACAATTCTATTTGTTTATTGAGTATAAATATGGGTAGTAACTATATAAATATAGTTTTTATTTATAAAATCAAAAATAAATTCATTGTTTTATATTGTATTAATATTGTTTAAAACGATATTAATATTGTTAAAATAAATGCTCCTTGAAATTTGACATTGACTTAAACCTTGATTATTCCTAGCTTTAGACAATGTCTGAGCGAATAAACAGAATAAAGGAAGTGCTCGTTATCAAGGGAGTGAGCCAAAAGGAATTGGCGGTTAAACTAGACCGAAATCCAAATACAATTACTTCAATTTGCAACAATAAATCCCAGCCGCATTTAAAAGACCTAAAGAAGATTGCCGAAATTCTTGATGTCGATATTCGGGAGCTATTGGTGCCGACTAAAATTTGATTTAAATATTTTGGTCAGAAAATGGCAGTTTAGAAAGTTATACATTAACAAAGACAGCTTAGATGTCAAAAAAGGCAAATATTCGTTGAGGAAAATTGATAGGCGGATATTGAAATATGTGCCAAAGTTATTTGAAATCCTTGGATGAGCAGCTATATTGGGAGTGTTCAGATATATTTCCTTAGACAAAGAATTGATTTCAGCTTTGGTTATCTATGGAATCGGCTTAATACTATTTTCTCTTTACATTCAAGTTTATATTTTCTATGAGGTATTGGGGAAAAGTATTCCAGTAAAAAGGAATTTATTTTTTAATAGGTGCTGTTTCAGGTTTATCTATGTTTTGGCTTTTGGAATCAATAATGCCTCATTTTAGTTAGTATTAATGAAGTTGAAATTGGCCAGAAGAAAATGCGGGCCAGCGTTGGGGTGAACCTGCCTGTCGGCAGACAGGTTTGTGGCTTGCACGTCAGCGCCATTGCCCTGGGCTTTGAGTTGGGGCGTTCAAAAAGCCCTAATAGCGAAGCTATAAGACACAAAGGGCGCGTGGAAGCCTATTTTCTTCTTGATTTTTTGTTTCTTTTTTAGTTCTGCTGAGCACGACCAAAGTATCAAGAAAAAAGAAAGGAACACAAGTAATGTAATCTAGATTACCTAATTTACGGTGTAAATTTGGAACGCGTTATCTGTTTCAATAGGGGAATTAATAAAGTTATTTATAATATATAAAGAATAAAGATGAGTTCGAACTCACAGGATATAAGGTGGCATCAGCGATTGAGTAATTATAGCAAGGCATTATTACAGCTTAATGAAGCTGTTAAAATAGCTAATCAGAGAGCGTTAACCAATCTTGAGCAACAGGGTTTAATCCAGTCCTTTGAATTTACGCATGAGTTAGCATGGAATGTAATGAAGGACTATTTTTATTATCAAGGGAATACAGAAATAAGAGGTAGTAGGGATGCTACACGTGAGGCTTTTAAATTTAATTTAATTAGTCATGGCGATGTTTGGATGGATATGATTGTAAGCCGAAATAAAACGAGTCATACTTATGATGAGGATACGGCTTCTGAAATAACTGAAAATATCATCAATGATTATGCTACATTATTCAACGAATTTCATAGTCAAATGGTAGAATTGAGGGATGGAGAGCAAAATGAAATATTTAAAGAAGAATGAGATACGGTTTAAGTAGTAATACAATACAAAAAATCACCAAGATTTTTAAGAGCAACCCAAATATTCATGAAGCAGTAATTTTTGGGTCCAGGGCAATGGGAAATTATAGAGAGGGCTCGGACATTGATATTACCTTAAAAGGAAATTTAACTTTCGATAATTTATTAAGAATAGAAAGCCAACTTGATGGAGAAATGCTCCCATATAAAATGGATTTGTCAATTTTTGAAAATATCAAAAATCAGGAGTTAATATCTCATATTAATCGAGTTGGAAAAATCTTCTATCAAAAATCTAAAGTTTCAACCAATTAAAAATATTTAAGGTACTCAAAGGAAGGTTGAATCAGATAAAATATAACATGAAGACATTTGTACTATAATCTACATTATGTAAAATAGAATATATAAGGAAGCATAACAATACTCCCCTAAGTCCCTTATTTGGCCAAAACCATTAATGGCACCTTTGCTTTTCTAATTACCGATTTTATAGGGCTCGGTTTAAACATAAAATTTTTGCCGCTTTTGGACACGCACAAAAGTTGTGTATTGGTGCGTGACACATAATTTACGAGACCATCATAGGCATTGGCACCTTTTCTAAACTTGTACGAAACTGTTTTGTGCCAAGGATAATTCCGGTTTTGCGATGTTTCCTCGTTCGAAATATCAAAATGTCGCACAGGTTTTTTACTGTCCCGTTTTAGGTCTTGTATCACTTCCAGATTGGTTTCTGCAAGCTCTGCCCCAAAAAATCCTAAATTAATGTCCTCAAACGAATGGAATTTATCGTCCTCGCCCAAAATCAGCACATTGGTGTTGTTCGTCTGGTTAATTACAAAATCCGTAATACTTTCAGAAAATATTCCCAATCTTGGCCTGCGCTTGCCCAAAACTAAAATATCCGGGTTTTGGAGCGCCAAATAATCCCTCACCCTGTTTTTTACGTTGCCATACTCCAATTTATAGCCAATGGAAAGGTTTTCCTTTTCATTTATCTTGGAAATAAGTTCATTGATCTCCGCTCGTGTAGATCGATCGTCCTGGTTCAATGTTCGTATGGCGGAGAGTTGGCTATCCCCTTTAATAATGTTTGTGGTAGGTTTTACGTGGAAAACCTCAATGGAGCCCTCTACCCTTTTGGCCAATTCCACGGCACTGTTCAATACAAACGAAGAATTCTTGGACATGTCCAGCAAAACGGAGATGCGATATTTTTTTTGATTCCCTTCCATAGATGTAGTTTTGATGATTCACCCTAAGATAGCACCAAAACCCTTAATTTTCAATGGTTTAACGTTTGATTAAGATAAAAAATGTGATATTGCTAAAATGACCTTATAAAATTTGGTAAAACCTTGATCCATCAAAACAAGTGCTTTATTTTTTTTACCCATTTCAAAGGAATATTGTAAGGTGCATATCGCAGTGGCACATCTAACCACGTACCACGCTTTATTATGGATTTATGATGGGAAAAAAGGTCGAAAGTGTACTTGCCATGGTACCCCCCTATCCCCGATTGACCTACCCCGCCAAAGGGCAAATCCTTGTTGCTGATGTGTACTACCACATCGTTAATGGTACCTCCGCCAAAGGAGTATTGGCCCATCAAGCGTTTTTGAAACTTTTTATTGCTGGAGAATACATAAAACGCCAGAGGGTTCGGGTATTTGGAGATATACTCGTGCAATTCATTTTCTTCTTCATAGGAAATTATGGGAAGAATGGGGCCAAAAATCTCACCGTTCATAATTGGGCTGTCCAACTGGGGCTCATCCACCAAAGTGGGCGAAATGTATTGCTCATCATCTATAAAATTGCCTCCAAAAAGGACCTTTTGTCCTGCAAGCATAGCTTTAAGTTCTTGGTAGTGCTTGGTTGTGGCAATCCGGGCAAAATTCCCCGAGGTTTCCATTTCTTTCCCATAAAACTGGGTGATCTTTTGTTTAAGATGATCAACCAAGGAATCCTTAACGCTTTTGTGCACCAAAATATAGTCCGGGGCAATACAGGTTTGCCCTGCGTTTATAAATTTGCCCCAGGCTATGCGTTTTGCGGCCAGTTTTATGGAAGCCGTTTTGTCCACAATACAGGGATTTTTGCCGCTCAGCTCCAAGGTAACCGGTGTTAGGTGTTCCGCAGCACTTTGGTAGACAATTTTGCCCACTCGGGTGCTTCCCGTAAAAAAGATATACTCCCATTTTTCCTTTAAAAGCTCGGTAGACACCTCTACCCCGCCTTCCACAACCGTCACATATTCCGGCGGAAATACTTTTTGGATTATTTGCGCAATTATTTTGGAAGTATGCGGACTAAATTCCGATGGTTTCAAGATAGCGGTATTGCCAGCGGCCAAGGCTCCCACCAAGGGTGCAATGGCGAGCATAAACGGGTAGTTCCAAGGCGAAATAATAAGTACTTTCCCGTAGGGTTCGGGCTGGATCCAGTCCTTTGATGGAAAGTTGGACAATGAAGCTCCTACGCTTTGGGGTTCGCTCCATGAGCGTACATTCTTGATGGCGTGCTTGAGTTCGGCCAAAACCAATTGGGTTTCGGTGGCGAGGCTTTCGAATTTCGGTTTTTTAAAATCGGCATAAAGCGCATTGCAAATAGCATCTTCTTGATCAAGAATTTCTTGCCGTAATTTTTTGAGGTGGTATTTTCTATATGAGACTTCCTTTGTTTTCTGAGTGGCAAAAAACTCATTCTGGGCCGCTACCAAATGCTTCACGATAAATAGATTGTTTCCTTAAATATAAACAATCTAACTAGGAATTTCATTAAAATAAAAAGCACCGGTATAGGCCGGTGCTTTTAAAATATATTTTAAAGACCTTTAAAGCGTCATCTCTTCTATGGCTCCGTTCGGGTAGATGATCGTGACCATATTATCACATTCCCCATTACCAAAATCCACGGTAACGGCCAATCCATTTTTGGAAACAACCATAGTTCCGGTGGTCATGTACTGACAAGAAGCATTTCCTTGCAGGTCTTCCAAAGTTTCCACGGCATAAGTATTTCCATCCGCTTCAACGGTCCAACTGCCCGAAAGGGTAAAAATGGCACTTTCCAAGCTATCACCAAAGGTGATGCCGAATGTTTTTGTCCCATTTTCAGAAATTACAGAACCATCTTCCATTTCAACGGACATGTTGCTTACTACCGAAAAAGTAATAGAAGTTTGATCGCTGCTCGCTGACATTTCAAAAGTTCTAGTACCGTTTATTTTAATGTTGCCCACGTAGAAATCCTGATAAGTAGCTGTGAAGGTGGCGGTCTCCCCCCCTACCTCGTAAGTAACGATCACGGTTCCGTTTACGTTGTCCGTTCCGTTGAGCACGCAATTGTTAAAGGTTGCCACAAATCCAGTTTCAGTATATTCGGCCGTATAGCACTCCCCCTCCTTTGCTGTGGACGTTTTGGCGGTATTTCCAGCAAAAAGCCCTGCCAATGTAGTATCGGCCGCTCCAGCAATATCGTCGGTGGTTAAAATGGTCTTTAATTCCGCTTGGGTAATTGCTTCTCCCTCGCCAGGCTTGGCATCATCACTACAGGATTGAAAACCGATCAGTGCAAAGCTGGCAAAAGCAATCGATAAAAATCTTAGGGTAAGTTTCTTCATTTGATTGTGTATTTACCAAAAAAACGTTGCCATTTACCATTTAGTGTAGATAGCATCGTTAAATCGATGAAATACAGCGGGTATTAAAATATATTCTTGAAATTATGTTATTTTCAACAAGAAGTAAGCAAACTCTAGGCAAGCCTCGGAGGTCAAATCTCGATTATCCCGTAAATTAAGGTTCTATGAAAAAAATCAATTCACTTTCACTATTGCTTTTAGCCCTGTTCCCCATCTTATCTTGCAGTGATGATGATGGTAACGGCGATAATGGATTTTCCAGCGCAGCCCTTGTGGGCACTTGGGATTTGGTAGAAGTCAATTTAAGTGCTGCTGTGGACTTGGATGGTGATGGACAACTCTCCTCCAATCTCTTGGATGAGGAAACTTGTATTTCGGGAACCCTGATTCTTAAAGACGACACCACCTATCAATACGAACAATCCAACTTTAACATAACGGCCATTACCAATAATCAATACTATGTGGATTGTTTTGGTACCAATTCGTCAACCGGGGCCTGGGCCAGCGATGGCAACGAAATAGCTTTTCAAGGCAGCGTTACTTTGGATGTCCTACAATTGGATGGCAATAGAATTATAAAAAATGAAGATGAGGAACTACCGGGAGTAGAGAGCTATGTTTATGAGAAACGGTAGTGATTTTTTTGCAGCGCGAATAATTAAACACCCGATACTTGACTTGAAGCCATGGCCAAACAATCTATTTTGAGGGATAAAATAAAAGAGCATTTGTTGCTTCAAATTCAAAACGGAGCGTTAAAAGTGGGCAAAACCATTAACTTGGCCGCCCTTTCCAGAGATACCGGGGTCAGCGTTACCCCTATTCGCGAAGCCTTGAGTCAGTTAGAGCAGGCCCAGGTATTGCAAGCCATACCCAATCGCGGTTTTGTAGTGGCAAAACTTTCCAAAACCGAAGTTAAGAACCTTATCGAAATCGTAGCCCAGCTAGAAGTTATGGCTTTGGAGAATTCCGTGTTTAATTTTGACGAAATGGATCTTTTGAACACGCTCCAAACCAAAATGGAGAATACCGAGAGTACTGCCGAAGGACTTGCAATTCGATACAATTTCCACAATCAATTGGTACGGCATTGTACCAATAAAATTTTGTTACAAATTTTAAAAGACCTCAAGTTAAGGCTTCATTTTTATGAGCATGATTTTATCCAAGACTTTTTGTTCTTCAAAAAACTAAGTACGCAAACCCGCTCCGTGGTCGAGGCCATCCAAGAAGATAATGTTCCTACGGCTGCCTTGATTTTACGAATGCATTGGATGTCCATTTTGGAACATATTGGAGGACAAATCCACATTAATAACGGTTAACTTTTTTATTGTTGGAGTTACTTATCTTTTAGATTTCTCACGTTCCCGTTGGTCGGTTCGAAATGACATTTTTTCCTCGTTTAATATTGATAACTCCCTCATAATCCCGCAGTGGATGGATTCCTGCTTTCGCAGGAACGACAAACAATCGGTTTTTTTGACAATCTTCGTCATTTCGAGCGAGCAAAGCGACCGAGAAATCTCTTTTTAGGGTTAGATTTCTCACGCTCCCGCCGGTCGGTTCGAAATGACAAAGTACTGTTATTGGGCTACAGCATACTACCTGAGTTCCCCCAATTTCTACTCCACAATCCCTTCAATACACTCCCAAAGGACTTTTAAATTGAAGAGTGCATCTTTTTCCGCCTCGTTTATAGGTCCATGGGAATGGTAAAGGGCAACATCGTGTACCAGTTTTAGGGATTTTACCAAATCTGGGCCATCCAAATGATCGGCAAACTCCAAGAGTTCAACTTGTTCTGGGGTAAGCATTCGGGAAATTTTGGGTGCGCTTTGCGCTTTGTCTTCGGTAAAGTCCTTCTTGCAATGGGGACATTGGTTTTGACCTTTTGAGTGTAGCATAACAAAAGAATTTATGGTTAAAAATGAGGACAGGTCACTGCTACACTCATCAAAGCGGTGCCTTGAAGGTCTGGGGACTTTCACCCGTTTGCCTGTCCTATAATTGTTTAAATGAGGTTGGAGAGGACACCTTAATTTCGATAAGTGTAGCAAGGCAAATATACATTTTATCTACAAACGCATTGCAGTTTGGCAATAAGCGGTTGATAACTTCGTGGAAACATTGGGTTTAACCTATTGATTTTGAAGGAAATTTCGGTGAACTTCGTTAGCTCTGCTGAACTTGATTCAGTATCGGTCGATATAAATCATTAGAAACGATTTATATCTTTAACGTTACCTGCAAGCTAAAAAGCATAATAAACTCGATTTACATTCATAAATAAATAAAAACAATTTTTATTTTACATTTTAATAAATAATAAATCGTATTTTTGCGGAATAAATAAGCAAAAAGACAATGATTCTACAATTTTCAATTAAAAACTATAGAACTTTCAAAGAAAGGGCGGTTTTGAGTCTTATCGCATCCAATTACGATAAAGACACTAGAGAAAATGAAAATATTGCATTAAATGAAAAATTTGGATTAAGACTATTAAAGAATGCTGTCATTTATGGCGCTAATGCGAGTGGAAAAAGCAAACTACTTGATGCTTTTGCGTTTATGAGGCATTATGTTTTAAACAGCTCAAAAGAAGGTCAAAAAGGTGATGAAATTGACGTTCACCCCTTTAAACTCAGTAGTACCTCAGAAAAAGAGCCATCTGAATTTGAAATAATTTTTATCTACAAGGATATCCTTTATCGATATGGGTTTGAAGCAACTAGAAATAAAGTAATTTCAGAATGGCTCTACTACAAACCAAAAACGAAAGAGATTGAACTGTTTTATAGAGAGAATAATAAATATGATACACACTCCAGAAATTTTAGTAAGGGTAAAACTGTTATCAAAGAAGGCTTAGTAAGAGACAATGCTCTTTTACTTTCTGTAGCAGCACAATTTAATGATAAGACTTCTATTAATGTTTTAGACTGGTTCAAAAGACTTAAAACGCTTTCAGGTCTTAATGAGTCAGGTTATCAAGGCTACACAATGGGTAAAACTGAAGATCCAATTCATAAAGCAAAAATTCTTGATTTACTTAAAGCTGCCGACCTAGGTATCAAAGACATTAAACTGCAGAAATTAGATATTGATAAGTTACCAAAAGATTTACCCAAAGAAGTGAGGGATAAAATTCTTCGTGAAGTGAACGAAGAAAAAGCTGAGTTTGTCTCTGATGTTCTAACCATTCATAAAAAATATGATGCCAATGGTAAGTCAATTGATAGTGTAAACTTTTCCCTTGATGATGACGAGTCTTCTGGAACGAGAAAATTCTTTGCATTGACAGGCCCCATTCTTGACGTGATTGAAAATGGATATACTCTGGTTATTGATGAATTAGATTCTAAGCTTCATCCGAATTTAGTTTGTAGGATTGTTTCTCTTTTTAATTCAAAAGAACTTAATCCAAAAAACGCACAACTTATTTTTAATACACACGACACGAACCTATTAAGCACAGGTCTCTTTAGACGAGACCAAATTTGGTTTACAGACAAAAACAAGTTCGGAGAAGCAAAGCTTTATTCTTTAGCCGATTTTAAATCTGACGAAGTAAAGAAAAATGAACCTTATGAAGAAAACTATATTAGAGGTAAATACGGAGCTGTTCCTTTTCTAGGATTTTTTGAAAACTTAAACACAATCCTTTCTCAATATGAAAATGAAAAATAAAAGAGAGGAACAAATTGCTGCTAAAAAAAGACACAAAGAGCAATTAAAGAAAAAAAGAATGTCTGAGCCTACCTTCGAAAGGTCATTGCCTAGCTTAAATCAAAAGCCTACAATACTAATAGTTTGTGAGGGTAAAAATACAGAGCCATCATATTTCAATCAGTTTAAACTAACATCTGCAACTGTTAAGCCAGTTGGTGAAGGATATAATACAGTTTCGTTAGTCAATCGAGCACATCAACTATCACAAGAGAATCAATACGATCAAGTTTGGTGTGTTTTTGACAAAGATGATTTTGATGAAAACGATTTCAATAATGCAATTCAAATGGCTAAAGCAAATAATTTTGGAATAGCATACTCTAATCAGGCATTTGAATATTGGCTTATTCTTCATTTCAATGACCATCAAGGTGGTGGTATGCATAGGAATGATTATGATGACAGAATTAATAAACTAATAAAACCGTATAAAGTAACATATGACGGAAAAAATAGTAAACTGATTGATGAGGACTTTTTCGAACTTTTAGATGGGTTTGACGAAAAAACAAATGAAAAAAGAGTCGATTTAGCAATAAAAAGAGCTGAAAGAAACTTTAATCAGCACAACCACTCCAACCCTGCTATGGAAGAGTCAACTACAACTGTTTTTGAGTTAGTAAAAGAATTGTTAAAACACATTTAAAAAAAAGCCAGCAGGTAACAAAGCCTATACGCAATACCCTGCGGGATACTGCGCATAGCCAAAACCGATAACGAAACCTCCCCTCCCACCACCACCATATTTTACACATATCACAAAATCATAATAAAGGCTCAGCTCATTTTTTCCTATATTGTTTTGCAATTAGAAACTAAGAGCCTGTTTAGGGATTTGAGATTGGAATTGGTATAGATCATTTTTGATGCAGTTTGAGGCATAATTTTTAAGCATAGCCGTGGTTACGGTTCAAAATTATAACGAGAAAATGCGCAAAAAGGGGCATACGAAAACAATTGGCAAATTCCTAAACAGGCTCTAAAAACATCGTAAACAAAAAATGGAAAAAAAATCCAATTCCCAAAGTAGAAGAAAGTTTGTAAAAAACACCGCGCTGGCATCCAGCGTGTTTATTGTACCGCGCCATGTTTTGGGCGGCCCTGGCTTTTTAGCGCCCAGCGACCGCTTGAACATTGCCGCGATAGGCGCTGGCGGTAAAGGCGCGAGCGACATTGCCAATGCCTCCGTTAACGGTCGCGAAAATGTGGTGGCCCTCTGTGATGTCGATTTTTCAGGATCGGCAAAACGGTCGGTGGAGCGTTTTCCCAAAGCTAAACTGTTCAACGATTATCGCGAAATGCTCGATACCGTAAAAGATATAGATGCGGTCACCATAAGCACACCCGACCATGTGCACGGTCCTGCCGCGGCCTACGCCATGCAGCGGGGCAAACACGTTTATGTGCAAAAACCCATGACCCACAACATCCGCGAAGCAAGAATGCTTACCCAAATGGCAAGGGACAAACAAGTGGTAACCCAAATGGGGAACCAAGGTGGGTCCAACCCGCTATTGGGCTTGGTACAAAAGTGGGTAGATTCCGGAGCTTTGGGAAGAATCACCAAAGTGGAAATATGGACCAACCGCCCCGTATGGCCACAAGGCAACGAAATGCCCAAACCCGATCCTTCCGGCAAACCCGACGACCTATTTTGGGATCTATGGTTAGGCCCCGCCCCAATGCGCCCATACACACCAAACCTGCACCCTTTCAACTGGAGAGGCTGGTGGGATTATGGTACTGGAGCCCTGGGCGATGTAGGCTGCCACTTGATCGACATCCCCTACAGAACCCTAAAATTGGGGTACCCCACTGCAGCTGAATGTAGCGTAGGCACAGTATTCTCTCAAATGTGGAATCCCGATTATCACCCGGAAGGTTGTCCACCTTCTTCGTTCATTACCTTAAATTATGAGGCTACCAACAAAACTGCCGCTCCGTTGACCATGACATGGAGCGATGGAGGAATTAGACCATCCCATCCAGAGATTATTCCTGCCGACAGTGATATTGGAGGGCCAGGAAGTCAAAATGGGGTGCTTATCCATGGAGAACATGGCGTTATTTCCACAAACATTAACGATAGTTCGCCTTTAACCCCCAAATTATACATGAACAATGGTGTTACCGAGTTTGGCCCCGAGGTTGAGGAAATGCCCGAACCCGAGTATGGCCACCAACGCAAGTGGGTGGATGCCTGCAAGGCAGGTTTTGGCAGTCAGGAACATTTAGACCTTACCTCTTCTTTTGATTATGCCGGGCCTATGACCGAAACTGTGTTGATGGGTAATCTCGCTATCCGTAGTTATATGTTACGAAGAGAAAACTCCGAGGGGAACATGGAATTCTATGGTCGTAAAAAACTATTGTGGGACGGGGAGAATATGAACATCACCAATTTTGATGATGCCAACCAATTTGTTACCCGCACCTATCGTGAGGGTTGGGAAATGTAACAATCAAAAACCACAACGGTTAAGGATTTAAAATTTTAAGAAGTCTAAAAAGTTTGTTGTCTGTCAGTTCGAGCGCCCGCCTGCCGAAAGGGTAGGCAGTCGAGAACCTAAATGTTGATGATCATTGGATTTCGACTTTAGTTTATCCTGAGTAGTCGAAGGACACAACCTGACAAATTCAAAATTTGTTGCTTTTTAGACTTCTTTTGTTTTTGAAGAGTATTACCCTTTCGGTGTACTTCATCATTTTTAGTATTTAACAAGAGATTCGAGAACCAGGCATCAGACTCAAGTTCAAGTACAAGTTCAAGTACAAGTTCAAGCATCAAGTGCAAGGGCGGAAAAAATTTGTGGTATTCGTGAAATTAGTGTCAAAAAGAAAGAATCCTAATTATTGCCCACTGCCCACTGCCAACTCAAGTTCAAGTTCAAGTATCAAGAGCAAGGACGGAAAAATTTGTGGCATTCGTGGAATTAGTGTCAAAAAGAAAGAATCCGAATTATTGCCAACTGCCCACTGCCCACTGCAAACTCAAGTTCAAGTTCAAGTATCAAGAGCAAGGGCGCAAAAATTTGTGGCATTCGTGAAATTAGTGTCAAAAAGTAATAACCCTAGTCATTGCCCACTGCCCACTGCCAACTCAAGTTCATGTACAAGTACAAGTTCAAACATCAAGAGCAAGGACGGAAAAAATTTGTGGTATTCGTGAAATTAGTGTCAAAAAGAAAGAATCCGAATTATTGCCAACTGACCTCCGACACCCGACTTCCAATAATTTAATAACCAGTAACCCAATAACCCAATAACCGAATAACTCAACAACCAATAACCAATTAACCAAGGAAATACTTAAATTTAAGTGCTAATTCAAAACAATGAAAAACAAATTACTACCTCTACTCCTATTATTAGGGACAATCAGTGTAACGGCCCAAGACAAGATCATTGGGTTCAGTGAAAAAGCTTCGGACGAGCAACTACAGCTCGAAGCTGACTACGAAAAACAACTTTCCGCCAACAATTTGGACCAATGGATGAAACTATTGGCCGCCGAACCCCATTGGGTAGGCACCGAATACGGCGAAAAGAACGTAAAATGGATGGAAAAACAGTTTAAATCTTGGGGCTACAAAACCAAGATTGATACCTACCACGTGCTTTTCCCCTACCCCAAGGTGCGGGTGCTGGAGCTCACCGCCCCTACCCAATACACCGCCAAACTGGAAGCCGTGGCGGTCGAGGGCGACCCCTACACCGCCCAGGGCGATAAACTATTGCCCAGCTACAACGCCTTCTCCACCGATGGCGATGTGGAGGCCGAACTGGTTTTCGTAAACTACGGCGTACCCAGCGACTACGAAGAACTCGAAAAATTGGGCATCGATGTGAAGGGCAAGATCGTGATCGCGAAATACTACGGTTCTTGGCGAGGCATTAAACCCAAACTGGCTGCCGAAAAGGGTGCCATTGGTTGTATCATTTATTCCGACCCAAAGGATGATGGCTATTACCAAGGTGATGTGTACCCCGAAGGAGCCTATAAAAACAAAACGGGCGTGCAACGCGGTTCCGTAATGGATATGCCGCTCTATCCTGGTGATGTATTAACGCCCGGCTATGCCGCCACTAAGGATGCGAAGCGTTTAAAGCGCGAAGAAGCACCGACCATCACCAAGATTCCGGTATTGCCCATTTCGTACGAGGATGCGCAACCCTTGTTGGAAGCCCTGAAAGGCCCTGTGGCCCCAGCTTCTTGGAAAGGCGCTTTGCCCCTCACCTATCACATTGGGCCCGGACCGGCCAAAGTGCATTTAAAATTGGAGTTTGACTGGCAGTTGAAACCTGCCCATAACCTGATTGCTACTTTGGAGGGCGACGAGTTCCCCGATGAATGGGTAATCCGTGGCAACCACCACGATGCATGGGTACACGGTGCCAGCGACCCCATTAGCGGCATGGTCGCCTTAATGGAAGAGGCCCGTGTGATCGGAGAATTGGCCAAATCGGGCAAAAAACCCAAGCGTACCCTAGTGTATTGCGCTTGGGATGCCGAAGAACCCGGACTTATCGGTTCTACGGAATGGGTAGAGGACCATATTCCGGAACTAAAAGAAAAGGCCGTGGCCTACATCAACACCGATGGCAACAGCCGTGGGTATTTGGGTGTCGGAGGTTCCCACTCGCTACAGGCCATGGTGAGCCAAGTGGCCCATACGGTGACCGACCCACAAAAAGGGGTTTCCGTAGCGGAGCGTCGCAAGGCGGCGAATGTAATGCGTGGTGGCGACAATTCCTTTACACTGTCTGCCCTCGGTTCTGGTTCGGATTATACCCCATTTATACAGCATACGGGTATTGCCTCCTTGAACTTGGGCTATGGTGGCGAAGGTTCCGGTGGGGAATACCACACCATTTACGATACCTACACCCACTACACCCGTTTTAAAGATCCCGGGTTCGACTATGGTGTGGCCTTGGCTAACACCGCAGGACGTATTTCGCTCCGTTTGGCAAATGCCGAGGTATTGCCGTTTGAACTCACCCAATGGCACAGCACCATTGAAACCTATTTGGGCGAGGTGATGAAAACTTTGGAAGATATGCGTGCCGAAGTGGAAAAACACAACAAATTGGTGCAACAGGATGCCTACCAATTGACCATGGATCCCAAAAAACCCGTAGCACCCGCAAAATTGAAGGATGAAGTACCCTATTTGGACTTCTCTCCCATACAAAATGTGGTTGCCGACTTAAAGAAAAGTATAGCCACCTTTTCCAAGGCCGATGTACTTGCCCTGTCCGGTGCCAAAAAGGCGCAACTGAACCAAAAGTTGATGGGTATGGAGCAAGCATTGTTGCAGGATAAGGGGCTGCCCCGTAGGGATTGGTTCAAGCACCAGATCTATGCCCCCGGATTTTACACGGGCTATGGGGTAAAAACACTTCCAGGCGTGCGCGAGGCCATTGAACAGCAGGAATGGAAAGAAGCACAGGAACAAATCGGGGTGTTGGCCACCACCCTTAAACATTTTGATGCGCAAATACAGCAACTGAACAGCCTAGTGCAGTAACTGGATTTCTCTGACAAAACCAAACCGTCTCTTGCGAATTATCGTGGGGGGCGGTTTTTTTATGCCACAGAATGGCATTCTTGTTTTTCTCACGAGCATGGACTACCTTTCCCAGACCCAAATTGCAACACATTCATTATGAACGTACGGCTTACCCAAGAACAAAAGATCAAAGTGCTCAACTCCGCGGACATATATGCGATCATGCAGCAGGTATTGCTGCGCGAGAACAAGATACGCCGCAACCAAGAGCATTTTTGGGTGGTGGGCCTCAACCACAACAACAAGATTTTGTTCGTGGAGCTTATTGGCCTTGGCGCCAGCAATAGGGTAAATGCCGACCCGCCCGATGTGTTCCGTATGGCGATCTACAAACTGGCGGGCAAGCTGATCTTGGTGCACAACCACCCCAGCGGCTCGCACGAAGTTACCGATGCCGATATTACCTTTACCGACCACATGCTAAAAGCGGGCAAACTGATCAAAGTAGAGGTGCTGGACCATTTGGTGATCACGGAAACTAATTACACCAGTTTTGCCGACCAAGGCGTGATGGACGAAATGAAAAAAAACGGCCTGTTTGAGATCATGGGCCCCGAAAGGCAGGAACTGGAACAATTTAAAATTGATACCGAGAAAAAGCGGGCCGAAAAAGAAAAGGCGATCAGTATTGCCAAGTCCTTAAAAGCTAGCGGCATGTCCGATGCTGACATTAAAAAGCACACAGGCTTGAGTTTGAAGGTTATTGGGGGGATTTAGGATTTTTCTCTTACTTAAAAAATTTAGAAGCATTTGTTTCAAAAACGCGTTCAGCTACAATATCAGCTTCATTAGGATGTAAAATGTCAATTAGTTTATTTTTATAAACTTTATCCCAAATCTTGTAAGTTTCATTCTTCATATCTTTTGGCTCATTAGCAATAAGATAGAACCGATTCTCCTTGAGACTTTTACTATATCTATAACTAAGGGAGGTTATTAAGGCAATGTAATGAGAAACGTTTTTGTCAACAGTTTGATGAGAGTGTTCAAATGACAAAGATTTAGCCCCCACTAAAGATCCATTCATTCCAATACAATCTAATTCGTAAGGAAAAATTATATCAGAAATTAAACTACTATCAATTTTAATATTAGTATGAATTCTTTCCTCTACTTTAGAAATCAATCTTTTTTGAACATGAGACTTAATCATTTGAAGATCTTCCTCCCCTTTATTAACTTTTATATGCTCAATAGGGTCAACATAGAGCTTGAACAGCTTATCCAAGTCAATTGAATGAGAATCCAGAATTAGTTTTGGAGAACTGAATTGAATTAAACCTGTAGTATATGAATTAAGGTAATTAAAATAATCTGATTTTGACTGACTATTATACTCTGTAAAATCAAATAACCCTATTGCACCATCTAAATTGATACTGTTATTAATTTCTTCAATTCTTTTCTCTAGTTGCTTTACAGCAAAATCAATATCATCAGAAGCAGATTGAAAAAGCCTTTTTGCTATACTTTTTTTAAAATCGGAAAATTTAAACAAAAGCCTGCTGCCATCATTAACAATGATTCCAGTAGAAATACTGTCATTCACCGTCATATCGGTTACTATTTTTACAATGCTGTAAAATTTCTTCATTGGTTTGAAAGCCTATAAATATGTTCAGCAAATATTTGTTCGTTCCGTTTCTTATTGAATAAATATTGACTTAGAAAGTTAGTCAAGTCATCGTTCAAACCCAAATCATTTGGGATATTATTAATGATTTCTTCAAAGTTTTTTTGTGATTCATCGAGGCAAAAATAGAAATATTCTCTTTCTGATTTAACGAAAGATTCATCAATGTTCGTATAGCGCTTTACAATTTTGGCTAAATCCGATAGTATTATATGGTCATTAACTGATGGAGAAAAGTGTTTTGGATTCAAGTCCTGATAAGGAAGAGTTTCAAAAATGAATGCGTGATCAATTGCAGTGATGGTATACTTCCCACCATCATCAATTGAAAGAATTAAATTTTGATTTGTAGGCTTTCTATCATCGTTTGACACCCATAAATCGAAGAGACCAATTCTTAAAATATCAATCGGATTGTGAAGTTTGTTAAAAACAGACTTGTTTTTGGCAACAGTAAATTCATTTAAATCTAATTTTTTCGGAATTACTCTAGACCCAAAAGAAGAATAGTTATAAAATCTGGCTTGATGATTATTTGAATAACCTACTAAAAGCGACGGATCAATTCTTAGTATTGTGCATTCAGGAGTAGGTATATTCCAACATTGAAGAAGCCCATTTGCTAAAAATTCATTGATAAGATCAAATGCAGGTATTCTACCTCTAGAGTTTTTAACAACATATTTTTCATAATCTTCACCTATAGTTAGAAGCGGACTGTGACCATCAGTGTAGATTTCCCTATCAACAGATATTGCATTTATTACACTAATGGGTTCAAGCATAGACTTTTAAAAAATATTTTCAAAGTTAAATGCTTTTACTTCAGAATAAACAAGAAAGGATTTACACTTATCAACAGTAAAATGTTGATTAATAATCGATTAATTGACGAGGCTAATCAACTTAGTTAAAAAGCCCTAAAGGGCTTGCTCCTCTTACCAATCCCCCATCGCAGCGTCCAAATCATACTACGGCAATGCCCTTGGTCAATTTCCCAAACTTTTTTTGTACAATTTTTGAATCTTTGTTGCTTCAAAAACACCATTCATCAATCCAAATGAGCCATTCGTCAATTGGGTGTGCAGAATTATTGCGTATCGTGTAGTTTCGTCATCAAAATAAGACAATGACTACACTTGAAACTATAAACGCCTTACAGATATTCTGCTTGGTAGCTTTGGGATTTATTATTTACATAGCCGGATGGCTACATGGTGCCCATTGGGGAAAAAGAAACAGGGTGTAATACAATAGCCAAGCACATATTGGCGTTGAATCCATTCCAAACCAACGTAAACCTACTTAGCCATTTTTTGGAGACATCCCGATATTGAGCGTATTTTGGCCTATTTTGGCGATGGGCAATACACCATTAAAATTGATAAGCTACGTAGCGGAGAAATACGCTATTTGTGTTGGCACAAAAGCAACAGTATCTTGGCCAAACCCAACTTGATCCTTCGGGATGGAAAAATGAAGCAAGCCCCGAACGGGGAAACCACAGAATACATTTTTTTATTTGAAGAACGGGTTTTTACCGTGGAACACATTACTTCAAAAATGAAGGGAGGCGCAAGTTACTTTTTTATAGAGGTCACCGATGAGCATCATAAAAAAAGTACTTGGAAAATGGAACAAATGCCCATTCCCAAGTACTTTCGCCACTTAGTTTAACCTTATGGTCAATTGAAAAGAACCGTAAACATAACGGCACCTTTGCCCATTGCTTCATTTTGAGCGGGCGAAGCAACGAGAAATCTCTCAAGTGTAATTCCGTGCTTTACACGGAATCCAGTGCCATTTGTTACATCGCTTATTTTCGGCTTGGTTAAATGACCAGAGCTCAGGGACGGGAACCAAATCGTTATTACAGAAATGACAGTTTCTAAACTCAGAAATAAACCATCGATCAACAAAAAACGAAAACAAAAGGCCACTTCCTTTTTACATCCCAAATCGCTACATTTGAGGTTTGCTATGATTTATGATCAATTACGAAGAACATATTGAGGTTAAGGGCGCAAGGGTCCATAACCTAAAAAATATAGATGTCACCATTCCCCGCGAAAAGCTTGTTGTAATCACAGGACTTTCGGGCAGCGGGAAATCCTCCCTAGCCTTCGATACCATTTATGCCGAGGGGCAACGTAGGTACATTGAAACCTTTTCGGCCTACGCCAGACAGTTTTTGGGCGGATTGGAACGGCCCGATGTGGATAAAATTGATGGACTCTCCCCCGTAATCGCCATTGAACAGAAAACCACTTCAAAATCTCCCCGCTCTACGGTGGGCACCATTACCGAGGTGTACGACTTCCTACGCTTGCTCTTTGCCCGCGCAGGAGACGCCTACAGTTACAACACGGGCGAAAAAATGGTAAGCTATAGCGATGAACAGATCAAAGATCTGATCATTGAAACCTACCTCGGCAAAAAAATAAATGTGTTGGCACCGGTAATCAAGTCCAGAAAAGGACATTACCGCGAACTTTTTGAACAGATTGCAAAGCAAGGCTTTGTAAAAGTCAGGGTTGATGGTGAAATTACCGACATAACCAAGGGAATGAAGGTGGATCGCTACAAAACCCACGACATTGAGATTGTAATAGATCGTTTGAAGGTTAGCGATAGCGAGGATTTTCATAAACGGTTGAGCGAAACCATCAATACGGCCATGTACAGCGGAGACAATGTGCTCATGGTTTTGGAAGAGGGCGAAACAGTGCCGCGTTACTTTAGTAGGGATTTAATGTGTCCGTCATCCGGTATCTCCTATCCCACTCCGGAGCCCAATACTTTTTCCTTTAACTCGCCAAAAGGAATGTGCCCTGAGTGCAGTGGCCTGGGCCATGTGTTTCAAGTGAACGAGGATAAAATAATCCCGAACAAAAAAATATCCATCAAATCAGGAGGCCTTGCACCTTTGGGAGAATACAAAAAATCGTGGGCCTTTAAACAACTGGAAACCATTGCGCAACGCTACAATTTTGAACTAACGGATGCCATAGAAAAGATTCCAGAAGAAGCCATGAACGTTATTTTGAACGGTGGCAAGGAAAGTTTTGAGGTAGACTCCAAAAGTCTTGGCGTAAAAAGGCAGTATAAAATTGATTACGAAGGCATTTCCAATTTCATCAAAACCCAATACGAAGAAGCCAATTCCGCTTCGATAAAGCGATGGGCCAAAGATTATATGGACAAAGTGGAATGTCCCACTTGTGATGGTTCTCGTTTGCGAAAGGAGTCTCTCTATTTTAAAATTGATGGTAAGAACATTGCCGAATTGGCAGAAATGGACATTGCCGAACTTGCCAATTTCTTTACACATTTAGAAGATACACTGGAAGGCAACCAAAAAAAGATTGCCGAGGAAATTATAAAGGAAATCAAGTCCCGTGTTGGTTTTTTGTTGGATGTTGGGCTGGATTACCTCTCGTTGAACCGAGGTTCCAAATCTTTGTCCGGCGGTGAGGCACAGCGTATTCGATTGGCCACACAAATAGGTTCGCAATTGGTGGGCGTGCTCTACATTTTGGACGAACCCAGCATTGGTCTGCACCAACGCGACAATGAACGTTTGATCCAATCCTTGGAGGCATTGCGCGATATAGGCAATTCCGTTATTGTGGTGGAACACGACCGGGATATGATCGAAAGTGCCGACCATGTGATTGATATTGGTCCAAAAGCGGGAAAACACGGCGGGGAAATCATTTCCGAAGGCAGTCCAAAAGAATTGATCGATCACCATACGATAACCGCACAATACATTACGGGCGAGCTCGAAATTCCAGTGCCCGAAAAACGACGCAAAGGAACTGGAAAAAAAATCACCCTTTCGGGCTGTACAGGGAATAACCTTAAAAATGTAACGGTAGATTTCCCTTTGGGAAAACTTATCGGGGTCACAGGAGTTTCAGGAAGCGGCAAATCCACTTTGGTCAACGAAACCCTCTACCCTATTATGAACGCACATTATTTTAATGGGGTAAAAAAACCGATGCCGTATAAAAAAATTACGGGCTTGCAGCATATTGACAAGGTTATCGACATCAACCAATCCCCGATTGGTCGAACCCCACGTTCCAATCCAGCAACATATACGGGTGTTTTTAGCGAGATCCGTTCCTTGTTCTCCAAAACTACCGAAGCTACCATTCGAGGGTACAAACCCGGTCGCTTTAGTTTTAATGTAACCGGAGGGCGTTGCGAAACCTGCCAAGGAGGAGGTCTCAAAGTGATTGAAATGAACTTTTTGCCCGATGTTTATGTGGAATGCGAGACCTGCAATGGTAAAAGATTCAACCGGGAGACTTTGGAAATACGCTACAAGGGAAAATCCATTGCAGATGTTTTGGAGATGACCATCAACGAAGCGGTGGATTTTTTTGAAAATATTCCAAAAATTCATCGTAAACTTAAGACAATAAAAGATGTAGGCCTGGGTTATATATCATTGGGACAGCAGTCCACTACCCTTTCCGGCGGTGAGGCCCAAAGGGTAAAGTTGGCCACGGAGCTTTCCAAAAGAGATACTGGAAATACCTTTTACATCCTCGACGAGCCAACCACGGGCCTCCATTTTGAAGATATTCGAGTGCTTATGGAAGTGCTTGACCGCTTGGTTGACAAGGGAAACACCATTTTAGTAATTGAGCACAATATGGACGTTATTAAAATGATGGACCATATTATAGACATTGGTTACGAAGGAGGAAGAGGCGGCGGAACGGTTGTTGCAACGGGAACTCCGGAAGAGGTGGCTAAAGACAAGAAAAGCTACACAGCCAAATTCTTGAGGAAAGAATTAGAAAACACAAAACAAAAAATTAAACGCGCGGTTTAAAATACGAGACAACTATGCAGATGCGAAAAGAAAAACATTCCAAAGGATGGAATGAGATCAAGACAAACGATTCATGGGCCATATTCAAAATTATGGGCGAGTTTGTCAATGGATTTGAAAAAATGAGCGTAATAGGCCCTTGTGTATCCATTTTTGGGTCCGCAAGGGTTCGGGAAGGTCATCCTTATTATGATTTGGCGGTAAAAATCTCCAAAAAAATTTCCGAGGCCGGTTATGGCGTCATTACCGGAGGTGGACCGGGTATTATGGAAGCAGGTAACAAAGGGGCCAACCTAGCTGGAGGGACATCGGTGGGCTTGAACATAGACCTGCCTTTTGAACAGCACGACAATCCTTACATTGACGATGACAAAAGCCTTGATTTTGATTATTTCTTTGTTAGAAAAGTAATGTTTGTAAAATATTCCCAAGGCTTTGTGGTAATGCCGGGAGGTTTTGGTACGTTGGATGAATTCTTTGAGGCTCTCACACTTATTCAAACACACAAAATACATACATTCCCAATTATACTTGTTGGTACGGAGTTCTGGAAAGGACTTATGGATTGGATCAAGAATACCCTGATCGAGGCTGGTAATATTAGCGCAAAAGACCTGGATTTAATCAAATTAGTGGACACCGAGGATGAAGTCGTCGAAATTATTGATGCCTTTTACAAGGGCAGAACCCTTAGTCCAAATTTTTAATCTTGTTGTATTGATCAACCATCGGGTATTACTTAGCATTTCGCTGCTTGTTATAATGGTGTGTCCCAAACTTTGGGGACAGCACAAAAATGAAATAGTGGCCACACTCGATGGACCCACCCACCAAATACGGATTCGACAACATTTCACCTATGTCAACCAATCGAAAAAGGGACTGTCCACATTGTATTTTAACGATTGGAACCATGCCTATTCCAACAAAAACACAGCACTGGCCAAACGGTTTGCGGAAGAATTCAACCGAAGCCTTCATTTGGCAAAAGACAGGGAACGTGGCAAGACCACCATTAAAACTATTGTGGATGACAAATACGCTGGTTTGGATTGGAAACGGGAGGGGAATTCGGATATCATTTCCGTTACGCTGAACGAAGTCCTAAAACCCAGTGAATCCATTCAGTTGTTTTTTACCTACACCATTAAATTGCCCAGTGCCAAGTTTACGGGTTACGGACGCACCGATAACCTTGGCTACAACTTACAGGATTGGTACTTGACCCCAGCAGTTTTTGATGGCGACTGGAAATTGTACAACAACATAAACCTTGACGACCTCTATACGGATATTACGGAGACCCGAATCAATTTTACCTTCCCAGAGCAATTGTTTTTGGCATCAAACTACCGAATGTCCAGTATTGCTAGTTTTCCGGGAGGGCAACATGTGCAGCTTATTGGCGACAAGAGAAAAAACTGTGAAATTATTCTCACCATTGATAAAAGGTTCACCAAGCACGTTACGGATTACCTCACCATCACTACGGATATTGAATCGAACAAGTACGAGGAAATATCCCAAGGAATATCCATTATAAAAATTGCTCAATTTCTTCATGAAAACTTAGGAGGCTACCCTCATGACAATCTTTTGGTGAGTGAATTCGACTATAATAGATCTCCGCTTTACGGAATCAGCCAGCTTCCTTCTTTTATAAGGCCATACGAAGAACAGTTTCAATTTGAAATGAAGTTTTTGAAAACGGCCATTCGCAATTATTTAAAGGAGTCTTTATACCTAGACCCACGAAAGGAACGATGGGTGAATGATGCGATTGGATACTATTTAATGATCAAATATGTGGAAGAGCATTACCCCGATCAAAAACTGATAGGTAAACTTTCCAAAATCTGGGGATTAAAAAACTTCCATTTGGCAAAAATGGATTTTAACGAGCAGTATTCCCTGTTCAGTATGCTATCGGCTCGTAAAAACATAGACCAAGCACTAACAACTTCCAACGATTCCCTGATCAAGTTTAACCAAAAAATTGCCAACGGGTACAAAGCTGGTCTTGGCATGTCTTATCTGTCTGCTTATTTGGGTGAAAAGAAAATAGACAGTACGGTGCTGGATTTCTTCAAAAATTACAAACAAAAACAGTTTGTATCGGCCGCTGATTTTAGAAAAACCATCGAAAAATATGCGGACAAGGAAGTGGATTGGTTTTTTGAAGAATATGTGTCCACAGACAAAAAGATTGATTTCAAGATCAAGAAGGTTGAAAAAACCGAAGATTCCATCACCTTTGTACTTAAGAATAAACGGGGAACCAAAGTGCCCATATCGGTTTTTGGGCTCGAAAATGATTCCGTGGTATCCCAGTATTGGTTTTCGGACATAGATACCACCGAAAGCTTTACCATTCCCCGAAAGAGTGAAGATCGTTTGGTTTTGAACTACGATCAAAAAATCCCCGAGTTCAATCAGCGTGATAATTGGAAGACTTTGAACGGTTGGCTATCGAGCAATAAGAAATTAAAGTTCCAATTTTTTAAAGACACCGAGGACCCTTATTACAATCAGGTGTTTTATGTCCCCATTGCAAACTTTAACCTATACGATGGCATAACACCCGGATTAAGGCTCTACAACAAAACCTTTCTGGAAAGACAATTCCAGTACGATATATCGCCCACTTATTCCTTTTTGGAACGCACCTTTGTGGGGAAAGTTGGTTTTAGGTACCGTAAGTATCATAAAAAAACCGGGCTCTATGTTACCAATTATTCGTTTTCGGCATCGTCTTCGCACTTTCAGGAAAACTCTAGGTTTTCCACATTGACGCCTGCCGTGAGTTTTGGGTGGCGACCCGAGGATTTGCTTTCCAACAGAAGACAATATTTGCTATTAAGGTACAGGAGTGTTTTTAGAAGTATCGACGATAATCTTGTAGGCGAATTGGACACTGATCCAGATTACAGTGTTATGAACGTTAGGTATACCGATGTGGACAACAATATACTTAACTATTCCTCTTGGTCTGTAGATGCCCAACATTCCAGCGAGTTTACCAAGATTGCCTTTGAACTGGAATATAGAAAATTGTTTCAGAGCAACAGGCAACTGAACTTGCGCTTTTATGCGGGTAAATTTTTACGCAACAAAACGGAATCGGACTTTTTTAGTTTTGCCTTGGACAGACCAACGGATTACATGTTCGACCTTGCCTATTTGGGTAGGTCGGAGGATTCCGGAATATACAGTCAGCAAGTTATTATTGCCGAGGGCGGGTTCAAATCAAAGCTAGAAAACCCTTTTGCAAACGATTGGATTGCTACGACCAACGCAAGCACCAATATTTGGCGATGGGTAGAAGCCTACGGCGACCTTGGTTTTATTAAAAATAAAGGTTTTGATCCCCGCTTTGTTTACGATTCCGGTATTCGCCTAAATTTGGTAACGGACTATTTTGAGCTCTACTTCCCCGTATATTCCAACAAAGGTTGGGAAATTGCCCAGAACGATTATGAGGAACGTATTCGTTTTGTTGTGACCATAAGCCCTAGAACCTTGATTGGGTTGTTTACAAGAAAGTGGTTTTAATAAAAAAGAATTCCCGCACAAGCATCGGGGTTTTCATTACAACTGTCATTCCCGTAAAAACGGGAATCCAAAAATAGAATTTCGGTTTTTGACCATGGCGTTAAAATGAAATCAGCGAAATATTCTTATGGCTTGCCTTGGAGATAGTTGGTTTTAATAAATTATTTATTTTATCAATATGATAATCAAAAGCTTTTTTTGCATCGTTAAAATGATAAATACATAATATACCAAGTGTATTTTTGAATTATTTATATTTTATTAACGGAGTTGCACGTTGCAATTTTGAAGGATTTTTAGTAATTTCGCAGAAATCTTCAACAATCCATGAAACCTAACCCAAGTACAAGTAACGATATTTCCTTTGACGATTTCAAATCTCAGATTCTTCAAGATTATGAAACAGCTGTCACCAGCAGGGAATGTAGTGTAATGGGAAGGCGGGAAGTACTTTCTGGAAAAGCCAAGTTTGGTATTTTTGGAGATGGAAAGGAACTTCCACAGTTGGCCATGGCAAGGGCATTTCAAGATGGTGATTTTAGGAGCGGGTATTACCGTGACCAGACCTTTATGATGGCATTGGGCTATTTAAGTCCAAAAGCCTTTTTTCACGGACTCTATGCCACAACCGATCTGGAGAAAGAGCCCATGAGTGCCGGAAGGCAAATGGGCGGCCATTTTGTAACCCATAGTTTAAATGAAGATGGTTCTTGGAAAAACCTAACGGAACAAAAAAACAGTAGCGCAGATATTTCTTGTACAGCAGGCCAAATGCCCCGTTTGCTCGGTTTGGCCCAAGCCTCTAAAATATATCGTAACGTTGAAGGCATTGATCAGACCAACTTCTCCAAGAATGGGGATGAAGTAGCCTGGGGGACCATCGGTAACGCCAGTACCAGTGAGGGACATTTTTTTGAAACAATGAATGCCGCCGGGGTAATGCAAGTGCCCATGGTTATCTGTATTTGGGATGATGAATACGGTATTTCCGTACCATCGGAATACCACACCACCAAAGGTGACATCTCCGAAGCCCTTAGCGGATTGCAACGTGATGACGATAAAAAAGGCTTTGAAATATTAAAAGTAAAGGGCTGGGATTACACTGCCCTGATCCATGCTTTCGAAAATGCTTCGGACATTGCCAGGGAAGGTCATGTGCCCGTACTTATCCATGTAACAGAGCTTACCCAACCCCAAGGTCACTCTACTTCGGGCTCGCACGAAAGATACAAGTCCTCCGAACGTTTGGAATGGGAGCGGGAAAATGATTGCAACAAACGTTTTAGAGAGTGGATTCTTGAGAACGGCATAAGCACCGAAGAGGACCTTAAAAAAGTGGAACGCGAAATAAAACATAAAGTCCGGGCCGCCAAAAAAGAAGCTTGGTCCGAGTTTTTAAAACCACAATTGGCCGCTAAAAAAGAATTGGTACCCCTACTGGAAAAGGCAGCTAACCAAAGTCCAAATCGTGCTTTTATAAACAAGTTGAAAAACGACTTAATTGCCATCGAGGAACCCCTGAAAAAAGATTTAGCGTCCAAATCCAGACAGGCGCTTCGTTACCTTTTGGGAGAATCCACACCAGAGAAAAAACAGCTTCAACAATGGGTGGATGATTTTTTGGCAACCAATGAGCCACAATTTAGCTCACATCTATATAACGAACTTAGTAATAAAGCCACCAAAGTGGAACAAGTACTCCCCTCCTATTCCAATGAGGACGAAGTTGATGGAAGAATCATTTTAAGGGATAATTTTGATGCCCTTTTCACAAAATACCCAGAAGCTTTGGTATTTGGCGAGGATACCGGAAATATCGGGGATGTAAACCAAGGGCTTGAAGGGCTTCAAAAGAAATATGGGAAATTAAGGGTTGCCGATACGGGAATACGTGAAACTTCCATAATAGGCCAAGGAATTGGAATGGCACTACGTGGGTTGCGCCCCATTGCCGAAATACAATATTTGGATTACATCCTTTACGCTATCCAAACATTGAGCGACGATTTGGCAACGCTAATGTACCGAACCGTCGGAAAACAAAAGGCACCGCTTATTGTACGTACCAGAGGACACCGTTTGGAGGGAATTTGGCACTCCGGTTCACCCATGGGCGGATTGATCAATTTGTTAAGGGGAATGTACATCCTTACTCCCAGAAACATGACGCAAGCAGCAGGTTTCTACAACACACTTATGAAAAGTGACGAACCTGCCCTGGTTATCGAAAGCCTGAACGGGTATCGTTTAAAAGAAAAGAAACCTTCCAATTTAGGTGAGTTCTGCACGCCAATAGGTAAAGTGGAAACGCTAAAAGAAGGAACGGACATTACATTACTATCCTACGGATCTACCCTTAGGATTGTGGAAAAAGTAGCCAACGACCTTTTGGAAGTAGGTATAGATGCTGAAGTGATCGATGCCCAATCATTACTTCCGTTTGATTTGGAACATGATGTGGTAAAAAGTCTGCAAAAAACCAACAGGTTCTTGGTAATCGATGAAGATGTTCCCGGTGGATGTTCTGCCTATTTATTGCAAGAAGTGGTTGAAAAACAAGGAGGCTACCGTTATTTGGACAGTGCTCCGCAAACTTTGTCGGCAAAAGCGCACCGTCCAGCTTACGCATCAGATGGGGATTACTTTTCCAAACCCAACGCCGAGGATATCTTTGAGAAGGTTTACCAAATTATGCACGAATCCGACCCTAACTCCTATCCAGCGCTTAGGTAATGTTTTGGCGTACGTCAACCCAAAAACACTTTTCGTCAATTATTGTTACGTTTTTTAAAACATAATTTATACATTCACATGGATTAAAATTTTCCCCAAGAATGAAAAACAATACTTTGATACACCTAGGGCTTGCTTTGCTAAGAATTGTTCCCTCTGCATTTATGCTAACCCACGGTTACCCTAAACTTATGAATCTAATCAACGGTAACACGGAATTTGCCAACCCTTTTGGCATTGGTCAAGCTCCGTCTCTTTTTTTGGCCGTTGTTGGTGAATTTATCTGTCCACTTTTAATCATTATAGGTTTTAAAACCAGATGGGCCGCTATACCTACCGCAATAACTATGTTTGTTGCAGGTTTTATGATCCACGGAGCTGATCCATTCGGAAAAAAGGAGATGGCTTTACTTTACCTAACCATATTTGTGGTCATCATGCTATTGGGTCCAGGTAAATACAGTGTGGACAAAAGGTAATCCTAAATTATTTCGGAAAGGAGTTCTTTTAATAAGTCAGCTTGTGTCATGTTGCTGGCCCCTACCCCTTTGCCTTTTAAATCCAATGTCCTTAGACTGGAGATAATACCGCTCACCCTTTTCATAGGGTAGTTTTTTGCGGCCACTACGTATTCGTTCACAAAGTATGGATTTACTCCCAAGGCTTTGGCCACATTACCTGGAGAATGGTCTTTAAGCCCATGATACTGCAACAACTGCGTAAAAAATGTGTTCAACAGTGTAACCGTTACCACAAATGGGTTGTCCTTTGGATTTTGGGCAAAGTAGTCCATAATTTGGGACACTTTTTTTACGTTGCGTTCACCAATTGCCTTTTTCAGCTCAAAATTGTTGAAATCCTTGCTGATACCAATATGCTCCTCTATCAAATCAGGTGTGATTTCGGTAGTTGGGGGCACCACCAAGGTCAATTTATCGAGCTCGTTGCTGATTTTGCTCAAGTCCGTCCCCAAAAACTCCACGAGCATCACGCAAGATTTTGGTGATATCTTATATTTTTTGCTGGCCAAAGTTCTCCTTATCCAATCAGCAACTTGGTTATCGTAAAGCTTTTTACTTTCAAAAAGTTCCCCACTCTTTTTTATGGTCTTGTAGAGCTTTTTACGCTTATCCAATTTTTTATATTTGTAACAAAGCACCAAAATCGTTGTCGGCTGCGGATTCTCGGCGTAAGAAACAAGGTTTTCGATGGTTCTGGAAAGGTGCTGTGCCTCTTTAACTATAACAACTTGGTGCTGAGCCATCATCGGAAATCGCTTGGCATTGGCTACTATTTCATCAACAGAGGTCTCTTTGCCATAAAGCACCATTTGGTTAAACCCCTTTTCATCTTCCGTAAGAACATTTTCGGCTATGTACTGGGAAATACGGTCAATATAGTAAGGCTCCTCCCCCATTAAAAAATAAATAGGTTTTGGGTTTCCCTTATTGATTTCCGATACAATCTCTTTTACTTTGTCCATTCAATTTATATCACCAGTTTTGTAGCATGCAAGCTTTGAACTTTCCGTCTTATTCATTTCGAATCAAAAATAGCCAAAATAGACAGTACATTTTTGACGATATACGTAAAAAATTTGTGGTACTCCAACCTGAAGAATGGGTACGACAGCATGTACTTCATTTTTTGGTGTATACGAAAAACTACCCTAAAAGCCTGGTGAATGCCGAAAAGCAACTAACGGTCAACAAACTCAAGAAACGCTACGATGTTGTTGTTTTTAATTCGGATGGTTCCATTTTTCTGCTTGTGGAGTGCAAAGCTCCAGAAATTAAAATAACCCAATCCACCTTCGACCAAATTGCGAGGTACAACTATCAACTAAAAGCGGACCACCTTATGGTGACCAATGGTTTGGAACATTATTATTGTGAAATGGACCACGGAAATGAAAAATACAGGTTTTTAGAGGAAATTCCTGATTTTAGCCGTTAATTTGCCTCCGTTTTGAAAATTGCCGTCGTCATACTTAATTGGAATGGGGAAGCCTTGCTCGAAAGGTTCCTGCCTTCGGTTATGGAATATTCCGAAGGGGCCGATATTTATGTGGTGGACAATGCGAGTACCGATGGTTCTGTCGATTTTTTAAAGCAACACTACCCTACTATTGGGATTGTTCAAAATGCTTGGAACGGAGGTTTTGCCAAAGGTTACAACGATGGGTTAAAAAACATTGAGGCAGATGTGTTCTGCTTGTTGAATTCTGATGTTGAGGTAACTCCAAACTGGCTAAAACCCATAAAAGAAGCCTTTAACAACCTTCCCGACGCTTCCATAATCCAACCCAAAATATTGGATCTTAACCAAAAGGACCATTTTGAATATGCCGGTGCAGCTGGAGGGTTTATAGACATGTTCGGTTATCCATTTTGCAGGGGAAGAATTTTTCAGACCATAGAAAAGGACGAAGGTCAGTACGACGATGTAAAAGAAGTTTTTTGGGCCACAGGTGCATGTATGTTTATCAAAAGTGATGTGTTCCGAAAACTAGGCGGCTTCGATGAGGACTACTTTGCCCATCAAGAAGAAATTGACCTGTGTTGGCGGGCCAAAAATGCCGGGCACAAAGTGTATTATGTTGGCCAAAGCCATGTGTATCATTTGGGGGGCAGTACATTATCCAACATGAATCCCAAAAAAACGTATCTGAATTTTAGGAACTCCCTCTACTCCATCACAAAAAACCTTCCAAGAAAAAAAGCGCTTCCCATAATTTTTGTCCGTTTACTACTGGATGGCATTGCTGCCGTACGATTCATTTTTCAATTAAAGTTTGACCACTGTTTTGCTATTTTAAAGGCTCATCTCAGTTTTTATGTTAACTTTATAAAAATGTACAGAAAGCGCGAAAAAGCTAATTTTTTATTAAAGTACTATATTACGACATCCATAGTATGGTCCTATTTCGTACATCAAGTAAATAATTTTAACATTTTAGTAAAAGATTAACGATGCCTAAATATAGATACCTTGCTTTTTATCTAATTTTGGTATTGTTTTTCGACATTTGATAAATCTAACAATCCTTAAATTATATTCTGAACTATGAAAAAATTTTTTCTAGGAACATTGGCGATGACAGTTCTTCTATCTTCTTGCGTATCGCAAAAGAAATATGCCGATCTTGAAGCCAAACACAAAGAAACCCAAGACCTATTGAATTCTGCAACCGTTAAATTGAACGATTGCTTGGAAGAAAAAGCAACTGCAGATTCCAGGTTGAAAACACTTGAAGACCAAAACGCATTCCTTAAAGCAAATAACCAAGAGCTCATCAACAACATGGGCAACTTGACAACGCTTACTACAAAAGGTGCCGAAAACCTTGAGAAGTCACTTGAAAGTCTTCAGGAAAAAGACCTTACCATCAGAAAATTGCAAAATGCCGTTACACGTAGAGACTCTGTAAACCTTGCTTTGGTACAGAGCCTAAAAGGCGTATTGGGCAACTTGGATGACGAAGACATCGAAATTAGTGTTGAAAAAGGTGTTGTATTCGTATCCATTTCCGATAAATTGTTGTTTAGAAGCGGAAGCTACAACGTAACAAATGCAGCAAAAGAAGTACTTGGCAAAGTAGCCAAAGTGGTGAACAACAAGCCCGATTTTGAATTTATGGTCGAAGGACACACGGATAATGTACCAATTAGAACTTCGGAACTTGCAGATAACTGGGACTTGAGTGTGAAGAGAGCAACCTCTGTTGTTCGTATCCTTCAAAACGACTTTGGTGTAGACCCTGCTAGAATGACAGCTGCAGGACGTAGCTACTATGTACCTCTTGTTGATAACGATACTTCTGCCAATAGAGCTAAGAACAGAAGAACAAGAATTGTTGTACTTCCAAAAATCGATCAGTTCTACAACATGATCGAAGAAGGAATGAAAGACCCAGCTATAGGCGGTACAGGCAAATAAGAAATAAGTTTTAGCTTACAATAATAAAAAAGCGGCCAATTGGCCGCTTTTTTTATTTAATAAATCTCAAGGCTGCCCTTGCCTTCCCGAATTACTACGGGTTCATCGCCAGAGAGGTCTATGACCGTGGAAGCAACATTATCCCCATAACCACCGTCAATTACAATATCCACTAGGTTTTGCCATTTCTCATAAATAAGTTCAGGATCTGTGGTGTATTCCAGAATGTCGTCGTCATCCCGGATGGATGTAGAAACAATTGGGTGGCCCAATTCGGACACCAATGCCCTTGCAATTGCATTGTCGGGCACACGGATACCCACCGTCTTTTTCTTCTTAAAATCTTTCGGAAGATTGTTGTTCCCCGGAAGTATAAAAGTATAAGGCCCGGGAAGGGTACGCTTTAATAATTTAAATGTTGGACCATCTATCTGCCGAACATAATCGGACAGATTGCTTAAATCTGCACAAATAAAGGACCAATTGGCCTTTTCCAACTTTACCCCTTTTATCCTAGCTATGCGCTGTAGGGCCTTTGAGTTGGTAATATCGCAACCAAGACCGTAAACAGTATCCGTGGGATAGATCACAAGCCCTCCTTTCCTAAGCACGTTCACAACTTTTTCAACTTGCTTGGGATTAGGGTTTTCTTCGTAAAGTCTTATCAACTCTGCCATTTTGTTAAGGAATAAACAACAAAGATAACACTTATGCAACCAAATATATGGTGTTCTGTTAGGCATGTTAAATGTTTGATAATACACACAACCTATCACCAGAATCGAATCTTTATAAAGGGAAATGGGCCATTCATCAATTCATATAGGCCATTGGTTGATTTTGACCCTAAATATTAAAATTTATACCCCACCTTTAAATAAAAATCGCATTCTTATGAAATTGAATACACTAATTATAGCATGCATCACTTTTGGATTTTTGATACCTTTCACAAGCTGTAACAATTCCAATTTTATGGAAGAAGAACAATTTGATGCAAAAAACACACTTGCCCAATTGGATAATTTATTAATTCAGCTTAATGGGTTGGACACTACTGATTGTAAAAACTTGGATGAAATAGTGACCATAAACGAAAAAATGCGGAAAAAAGTTGAAAGCATACGGTCCAGCAGAAAATTTGAAGATTTGGTAGCTGCTTATGACGAAGATGAACACCAGATTGGCTTTGTGATCTCGGACGATCAACAATTCGGTGTTTTTTCATGGGAGACCAAAATGGATTGCATGGGTCACAACATTAAAAACATTGCCCTTTATAAATCCAAAAGTAAGATTGTAGCGTCTTCCCTTTATGGAAAACCCATGATCTATTATGGGGTAACATCCACAAATCAGAGCAACGGTAAGACCGTATACCTTCTCAATGGCAGATTTTCTTCGGAAAAAGGACATTTTAATACAACTACCAAAGCCTACACTATAACCAATGGGAGCTTGGCTGAATCGAAAATTCCATTATCGGGAAAACCCCACGAAGGATATGCGGCAACTGGGTTTGAACAATAATACGCTTCCATATTCGGCAATGTACCGCGTATACAGCAACCCTTGCCTTTGTGTTTGAGCTTGAACTTAAGTTTGATGCCCGATGCTGGTTGCTCGATGCCTGAACCTATCATCATAAAAGTGTAAATATGTTCGTGCAAATCCGTAAAATTCATCAACCTAGCCAATCGTCATTCCGAACTGGTTTCGGAATCCCATAAGAGGAGACCCCGAAACCTCCTTTGCTGGTAGACAGGCGAGTTCAAGGCAAGGAGGTTCTTTGCTTTTGTATATCTTCTTTCTGTATTTGAACTTGATACTTGAACTTGTCCGAAGCACGAAGCACGATGCCAGTTGGCAGTTGCAGTACGCAGTAACTCAACAACCCAATAACTTTGTAACTCCGAACTCTGAACTTGTGTCTTGGCTCTCTTTTCTTTCTTCTTTGTTCTTTGCCCTTTGTTCTTGAACTTGTCGAAAGTTTGGAATTTGGCACTTGTTATTTGCTCTTGAACTTGAACTTGTCGGAAGTCAGTTTGCAGTGGCAGCAACCCAATAACTGAATAACCCAATAACATTTCCCGTTGATAAACTTTATTTTTAGTTATTTTTTCTATAAAACCCAATATCATCCAAAACCACAACGCCCAAAGTATCTCTATCAAAAACCAAGTTGATGCTTTGTAACTTGGACAGGTTTAAGCTATCGTTCTGCTTTAGAAAAGAAGAAATGGGCACATAACAACTTTTCAACTGGATTTCGGAAGCTTCACCAATCATTTCTTTATCCAAGAACTTAAATTTAGTGAACTTGGTCTTGATGGTACCCGGCAGTTTGTTGTTATCCGCCAACGCTACCGAAGCAAAGTTTCCTAGACTATCCTGGAGCATAATACTAAAATTGAACCCCACTTTTGGCGTTTCAGGCTTTTCATCTTCATCTTCAAATTTAAGTTCCGATATATCGGCCATGGCCATAGAAAGTGCCAAGGTATCAGCAGTCCCAAAATGCTGCAAGGTGTCGGGCAATCGAATGCTATAAATGGGTATGGAATCAGTTTCAATATCCGAGCCATGGCTCCAACCGAGCACCAATGCGTTGTTCTGCTGGCTCCCGCCATCCCTGGCCAACAATTCTGTTTCACGCCACACCTTAAAATTTTCGGCGGACAATTTTATATCGTTTGAAGCACTGGTTACATCCAAGTCGCCTTCAAAATTGACCAGTACATTTTTATGAATGTCACTGTATTGGCTCCTGTAATCTTCCTTGGGCAACCAATCGCTTACCAAGTCCACATTTTGGAACATAGGCTGATAATCCTTGTTTCCTTTTAGAACAGCCTCCGCAAAAGCGCTCACATAAACTTTGGCAGCTTGGCGCTGTTCTTCACCCGAAATCAAAGGTTTAAGGTTAAGTAACCATTTCATGGGCGCACCAAAATCCGACCGTCCCCAAGTGGAGTTAAACTGACCATGGTTTGCATGATTCATGTAAAGACCAGCTTTGAAGCCATCAAAACCTTCTGAAAATTGCAAACGATGAAAAGGTCGCATTCCCCAAAAACTGGTCTCATCCGAGTCGTAAGCTCCTTGAATTGACAAATAATTGATATCCTCAAGACTGATTTCACGATCATAGCGGTAATCCGTTGGTGCAATAGTGATGATTCCTTGTATGCCAAAATTAAAATTGAACTTCTCGTTGCCATTATCGGGAAACCTATCCAATTTATTAAAAGCTGCTGCGATGGATACCGCTTCTCCACCTCTGGAGTGCCCCACAAGCACAATATTGTCCATGTCCACCTTACCTTTGATATCCGGGTCAGTCCCATCATTCCATTTATTCCATTGCTCCAAGTGCTTTAGCAACAACCAAGCACGGGTGGGCATTTCTTTCCCCATAAAATCTCCGGACCAATGCCCATTGATGAAATTTTCATCAACAGAGACGCCTATGATCCCCCTACTGGCCAAAAGCTCTCCAAGATAGGCATAGCCTCCATCCGAATAATCGAGCATACTATGGTTGCCGTGCACCATCATTACCATTGGGAAGGGACCTTCTCCTTTGGGCATGTACACACGGGCATTCAAAGGAAAGCTGTCCACACCAAAGCCCCAATATTTTTCACGCCATTTTTTCTTTTTCCCTTTCCACTCAGGAAGCAATCGTGAAGCATCGACCGTTGGGGTTTTTATCTTAATACCTGCTGCATATTCAGGTCGTTTTTCATCCGTTCCGCTTCCGTAGGTAAAAACCTCTACCTCAAAATCCCCTTTTTGGGAAGGGTCTTCAATACCCATTTCACTCAAAAAGGTAACATCAATCGTTTCTTCTGATGATGATGTTTCCACATAAGGATCACCATCCAAAGCATTGAACCCATAAAAGCCCAAAACCCCCAGAGCAACACTCAGAATGACAAGAAAGCCCCCTTTTTTAGCATTCTTTTTTTTGATGATTTGCCAAACACCCAAAGTGAGCAGAATGAAACAGACAAAACCAAACAATGCCAATCCGTAAAATAAAATAGAAGGCCACCTGAAGGTATACATCCGCATAATATAAAGTGCCAAAAACCCGCCAAGAACGGTAGTCACAAGAGTAATTGGGATTTTTTTGACGAAAGGGGCAATCCAGGTCAGCACTAATTTTAAGATGATGAGCAATACAAAGCCAATTAGAGTTCCTACCAGCATTGTCACCCAAGCCGGGTATCCAATGGCATAATGATAGCCTGCCACCCCGAAAAGTGTAATAACAAGAAATGTAACCGCTAAAAACACAGGTTTGAAAAAGAGATCTTTCATGAAAGAGAGGTTGGTTGGTTTGGTCTATTAATTAAAAATAATAGCTTTGAATTTAAGCATTTTTACCCACCCGAACAGCCACAAAAGAATTATTTGGAGAATCCCTAAACCGACATTGGTTTTATTGACAGAAGGTAAAAACTGAGGTTAGGCATTATCCAAAACCTCAAGTTTGGCAAAACGGAGCAGTAACTTTTTAATGCCGCCTTGGTCAAAATGGATTTCAGCCTTCCTATCGTTTCCCGCACCTTCAATGTTAAGTATTTTCCCTCTTCCAAAACGGGTGTGGTTTACCCGTGCACCGACCACGAGACCTGGGTCTAAATCCATGGGTTTGGTCGGGGCAGAAATTTCAGGTTTGAGTTTCCTTAATTTGCGCAACTGGTTTTCGTTGGGTTTTTGCACACTCGGTGGCGTCCCGTTTTTCGGTTTCACCTGTCTTAGTTTGCTCTTGTCCACCTCTCCAAAAATATTCTTGTCGATCGTGGATTTATACCGATAACCATCGTTCACGGGAGTTAGATTCTCCACATACTTCTCTTCTATTTCCTCCAAAAACCGACTCGGTTCGGCATCAATGAGTTTGCCCCATCTGTATCTGTTTTGGGTATAGGTAAGAAATGCTTGCTTTTCGGCCCGTGTTAGTGCTACGTAGAACAACCTTCGCTCCTCTTCCAACTCACTTCGAGTATTCATGCTCATGGCCGAGGGAAACAAATCTTCTTCCATTCCAACAATGTACACGTAAGGAAACTCCAACCCTTTGGCCAAGTGGATAGTCATTAGAGCTACCCTATCATCATCCTCGATATCCTTGTCCATATCGGTGGCAAGGGCCACATCTTCCAAAAACTCGGTCAAGCTACCTGTGGCATCGGCAATTTCTTTTTGACCCTCTACAAAATCTTTGATCCCGTTCAATAGTTCCTCGATGTTCTCCATCTTGGCAATACCTTCGGGCGTACCATCTTTTTTGAACTCCAACAACAGCCCTGTTTTTTTGGCCACATGTTCCGCCAGGGTAAATGCATCGGAACCCTCGTTCATGATTTGGAAACTCTTGATCATGGTAACGAAATCCGTCAACTTACGCTTGGTTCCGGCATTGATGTTCAAATTGAGCTTGTCCAGATGCTCCATTACCTCATAAATGGAACGTCCGTAATGGTTAGCTGCCACCACCAGCTTATCCACAGTGGTCTGCCCTATCCCACGTGTGGGGAAGTTGATGACCCGCTTTAGCGCTTCCTCATCTTTAGGGTTGATGATAAGTCGCAAATAGGCCAATACATCCTTAATCTCCTTTCTTTGGTAGAACGACAATCCGCCATAAATACGATAGGGAATATCCCGCTTTCGGAGGGCATCTTCAATGGCACGGGATTGTGAATTGGTTCGATACAAAACAGCAAACTCACCGTTTTGCATTTGTTGCTGCATTTTGTTCTCAAAAATGGAACCTGCCACATACCGTCCCTCTTCTGCATCGGTAACGCTCCGGTGTATTTTTATGAGTCCGCCATCATCGTTGGAGGTCCAAACATTCTTCTCCAACTGGTTTTTATTGTTCGCGATGATAGAATTGGCTGCGTTTACAATATTTTTTGTGGAACGATAGTTCTGTTCCAAACGATAAACGGCAACATTATCATAATCCCTTTGGAAATTTAAGATGTTACTGATGTTCGCTCCACGGAACGAATAGATACTCTGGGCATCGTCCCCTACCACGCAAATGTTTTGGTATCGGTCCGACAGTGCTTTTACAATCAAGTACTGAGAATGGTTGGTATCTTGGTACTCATCCACCAAAATGTATCGGAAACGGTCCTGATACTTCATCAATACCTCTGGGAAACGGGTCAACAACTCATTGGTCCGCAACAAAAGGTCATCAAAGTCCATCGCACCCGCCTTGAAGCATCTATCCACATAATTCTGATAAATCTCCCCTAATCTTGGGCGTTTGGCCATGGCATCGGCCTCCATTAATTCAGGGTTCTGAAAATAGGCCTTGACGGTAATCAAGCTGTTTTTGTAAGATGAAATCCGGTTTTGTACCTGCTTGTATTTGTAAATATCCTTGTCCAGCCCCATTTCCTTGATGATGGAAGCAATCAAACGTTGGGAATCCTGTGTATCGTAAATGGTAAAGTTGCTTGGATAGCCCAGTTTATCGCCATCGTACCGAAGCAGTTTGGCAAAAACGGAGTGGAATGTCCCCATCCATAGGTTTTTGGCCTCGGAATTTCCAACAATGGCAGCGATACGCTTCTTCATCTCACGCGCTGCCTTGTTGGTAAAGGTAAGGGCCAAAATATTAAAGGAGTCCACCCCCTGCTCCATCAAGTGGGCTATTCTGTAAGTGAGCACCCGGGTTTTACCAGAGCCTGCACCTGCAATTACCATCAACGGACCATCTTTGTGCAATACCGGGGCACGCTGTGCATCATTCAATTCATCTATAAAACTGCTCAAGGACTAGAAACTTTTAAAGTAGGCGTGAAATTAGCCATTATTGAGCTCTTGCTAAAATCATCCTTTTAATTTTTATAAACACCGTAACCGATTTTCTTCTGATTTTAAATATATTTAAGGTCTTAACCAAAGTAGCTGATGAATTTTCACCATTCCCCCCTATTCCTTTTAATTATTGTTGCATTTTCTGGAATTTCACAAGAAACTAAATCAGGTCCCATTGTAGAAAACTACGGTGCCGTTTGGGAAATAGACAACCCAGACTTTAAAACAGACAAATCACAAGAGTTTAAAGTGGTTTTTGATGTTAAAGATGGACCAGAATCCGACACCGAAATCAATAAAAACCTGAATACAGTAGCGCGTTTTTTAAATATGCACGCCCAAAGCGGCATCCCTGCTTCGCAATTAAAAGCTGCACTTATCGTGCATGGCACCGCAGCAAGAAATTTACTGTCCGACGATGCACATAAAGCCCGATATAAGGTGGAAAATCCAAATAGAGAACTCGTTGAAAAACTTTTAGAGGCCGGTGTGGAAATAATTATGTGCGGACAATCCTCTAAAACTAGGGACCTTCCTAAAGAAGATTTGATTCCCGGCATAAAAATCGCGCTCTCCGCTATGACGGCCAATATTCAATTGCAAAACCAAGGCTACCGTCCAATCAATTTATAAACTAACTCAACCTGATTATGAAGAAAATTTTAGCACTTGCCCTTTGTTTCGCAAGTTTATCCATGTATGCCCAAGACCATGGGCTCGAAAAGGACATCGCTGCTGTCGAATCTAAAGTAATCGAATGGCGCCGCGATATGCACCAAAACCCGGAACTCAGTAACAGAGAGTTTAAAACGGCAGAAAAAATTGCCGCCCATTTAAAATCTTTGGGTATTGAAGTACAAACAGGGGTTGCCCACACAGGTGTTGTAGGGCTTTTAAAAGGAGACCATCCCGGAAAAGTGGTTGCCCTTAGAGCAGATATTGATGCGCTGCCCGTTACCGAAAGAAATGACCTTCCCTTTAAATCTGAAGTAACATCCGAGTATTTAGGTGAAGAAGTTGGTGTGATGCATGCTTGCGGGCACGATACCCACATTGCCATTATGATGGGAACCGCAGAGGTTTTGGCCAAAAATAAGGACAAAATCCACGGAACCATCAAATTTATATTCCAACCTGCCGAAGAAGGAGCACCTCCGGGAGAAGAAGGTGGTGCCGCACTTATGGTAAAGGAAGGCGTACTTGAAAACCCGAAAGTGGATGCCATTTATGGGCTTCATATTGGTTCCTACCTACCTGTGGGGCATATTGCCTATAAACCAGGTGGTGCTTTGGCCGCTGCGCAACGCTTTGTGGTGAAAATCAAAGGAAAGCAATCCCACGGTTCACAGCCTTGGGGAGGAATCGACCCCATTTTTGTGGCTTCCAAAATTGTGGATGGCTACCAGTCCATCATCAGCCGTGAATTGGAATTGACCAAGGAGGCTGCCGTAATCACCGTTGGAAAAATCAGTGGTGGTGTGCGTAACAACATTATTCCAGAGAGCGCAGAACTTATTGGAACCATCCGTACCTTGGATTATGACATGCAAAAACAAGTGAACGATAGAATGATAGAAATGGCGGAAACCATTGCCAAGGCATACCGTGCAGAAGCTACTGTGGAAATTGCCAAGGGAGTACCAATCACCTATAATGATACTGATTTGACCGCAGCATCGCTTCCAAGTCTTCAAGAAGTGGCTGGTGAAGAAAATGTACATTTGATCAAAGCCATTACCGGAGCAGAGGATTTTTCGTTCTACCAAGAAAAGATACCCGGTTTCTTTTACATTTTAGGAGGAAAAGACCCCAATGCCGGTCCCGACGAGCATTTCCCGCACCACACACCAGATTTCAAAATTGATGACAGCGGCCTGCAATTGGGTGTAAAAGCGATGACCGAGATTGCATTGGATTATTTGGACAGAAGCAAATAAACCGCTGTGGATTTGAAATCCATAGTTTTAAAGAAAAGAATGAAATTCTTTGCCATCTGGTATCAGGTCCTCCCTTAATCCCTCCAAGGAGGGAAACTTCTCCCCTTTGGGGAGACCGGAGAGGGGATTATCCAAAAAAAATTATAGCAACCAAAGTAACTGCAATAAAACCTGACTGCCGTCAAGCAAGTTTGTAGGGTTTTTAACCTTTAACTAAAAATAATACTTTAGCCCCAATATCCTCCAGCATTTGGAATTTGAATATTGGGGTTTGATATTTGTAGCTACTACGTCAAACTATATAAATGGAAACATTCCTTGATTTTTTGGCCGATATCCCTTGGTGGGCCTGGGTTTTGATTTTCCTCCTCATGGTGGCCATTCGTGATATCTTTTTCCAAAAAGCGCATACCATCAGTCATAATTACCCCATTGTAGGTCATCTTCGGTATTGGTTGGAAAGTATTGGTCCGGAAATGCGGCAGTATTTTGTGGCCAATAACCGGGAAGAACTCCCCTTTAACCGTATAGAACGAAGCTGGATTTACGCATCTGCAAAAAAAGAGAACAATTATGAAGGCTTTGGAACGGACAGGGATATCTACAAACACCAACATATTTTCATCAAAAATGCGATGATCGGGTTTCAAGTGCCCGAAAACCATCCAAATAAAAACCATCCCTATTTTTTGCCTTGTGCTAAGGTGATGGGCACTTACAACAAACGTAAAAAACCGTATCGCCCTGCATCCATAATCAATGTTTCGGCTATGAGCTTTGGGTCTTTGTCCGCTGCTGCCATTGAATCATTGAACAGGGGTGTGGAAAAGTGTGGTGCTTATCATAATACTGGTGAGGGTGGACTTTCCCCATATCACAAACAAGGGGGTGATGTTATTTTTCATTTTGGGACAGGTTATTTTGGTGTGAGGTCTCGTGATGGTGGTTTTTCCATGGACAAGTTAAAAGTCCTGGTGGATGAAAATCCATGCATCAAAGCCATTGAGATAAAACTATCCCAAGGAGCAAAACCCGGCAAAGGCGGTGTGCTTCCTGGCTCAAAAATTACACCAGAGCTTGCAGAGATACGTGGTGTTGAAGTCGGCAAGGATGTTATTTCCCCTCCCACCCACAAAGCATTCACAACAATCCCAGAACTTTTGGAGTTTATCGAATCCATTGCAGAGGAAACTGGATTGCCTGTCGGCATAAAAGGTGCCATTGGAAAAGTCGAGCAGTGGGAAGAATTGGCCGATTTAATGAAAAAGACGGGCAAAGGACCGGATTTTATCACCATTGATGGTGGCGAAGGCGGAACAGGTGCGGCTCCTCCAAGTTTTGCCGATCATGTATCCCTACCGTGGACGTATGGATTTTCCAAAGTATACAGTTTGTTCACGGAATACGGACTTACGGAAAGAGTTGTATTTATTGGCAGCGGCAAGCTGGGTTTCCCTGGAAAAGCGGCAATGGCATTTGCCATGGGAGCCGATTGCATTAACGTAGCCCGGGAAGCCATGATGAGCATTGGGTGCATTCAAGCACAGGTTTGTCATACCAACCGTTGTCCTGCTGGTGTCGCCACCCAAAGTAAGTGGCGTCAAAGCGGCATAAATGTGCCTTTAAAATCCGATAGATTGGCGCAATACTTTAAAACATTCAGGAAAGAGTTGTTGGAAATCACCCATGCTGCGGGTTACGAGCATCCTTGTCAATTTAATATGGATGATGTACAAGTAAACGTGGATGATGATTATCTTAGCAGCGATTTAAAATCCGTTTATGGTTACCAAAAAGAAAAGGTGAAATTTGATTCTATGCAAAATCTTTTGGATTGTGAACACTTGGGCGGAAAACCAGAACTGCAAAAAACATTATAATTTAGCCCCAGATATTAAATAAACTATATTACTACTTATGAAAAGAAATTTACCCCTAATCCTGTTTTTAGTGATAGCTTCAAGTGCTTTCTCTCAACGAAAAAGCGAACTTTTTGCTGAAATAGATACTTTGAAAACCAGAATTTCCGAAGTGGAGCAGGAATTAGCAAAGGCAAGACGAGAAATATCATCAGCCAATGCCGAGGCAGAGGCACTTAAATCTGAAAATGCTACCCTTCGAGATGCCAATGCTACGCTTTTAAGCAATATGAGCAACTTCTCGGAACTTTCCAAACAAAATTCGGATAACGTAGACCGTGCCATGGAAGCTTTGGCCAGAAAGGAAAAACAACTAAGTGGCATAAACGATATGATTTCCGCCAACGACTCTACGGCCATTGTTTCCTTGACCAGAATCAAACAGACTTTAGGTGAAAATGCTAAGGTGGGTGTTGAAGAAGGCATCGTTGTTATCAGCAATAGTTTAACCGCACTTTTTGGCTCGGATACTTCATCAGAATTGACAGAGGAAGGCAAAACATGGTTGGCCGGCGTAGCCAGTGTAATCAAAACCAATCCTAATTTTAAAGCAGAAGTTGAAGGACTTAACATTACCGGGGAATATGGTCCAACCTACAATCAAATGGCGGCTGTTGCTTCAGCATTGGTGACAAGTTTGGAAGTTCCTGCCGAAAGCATCAATGTTACCGCTAAAGATGGTAATTTTAAGGAGGGAATCAACATCAAATTACAGCCGGACTATAAAGGATTTTACGCCAAAGCCAAAGAAAGTACGAAAGGTAACTAATAACCTTTTGGCTTAAAATACTTTTTAAGGTTTTGATGCGTTCTTGGTAGAGTAAAATCAATAAAAACCTGACTACCTTATGAGTGGAGATCAAATCCTTCAGTTATTTGCTTATTTATTACCAGCTGTTGTTACCGGAGCAGTTGCTTTTTATTTTTTTAGATTGCACACCCGGAATGAAGATGGTCGCAGACGCTTTTTACTGCACAAAGATTCTCAAAAAGAAACTTTGCCTATACGTTTACAAGCATACGAGCGTATGGCGCTCTTTTTGGAGCGTATTGCCCTGAACAGTCTTGTGGTTCGAGTAGCGCCAACAGGTAAAAAGAAAAGTGATTACGAAAACCTGTTGATCAAACAGATTGAAACGGAATTTGAGCATAATCTATCACAGCAGATATATATGTCCGATTCTTGCTGGAACATTATCAAAACGGCTAAAAATGCAACCATTCAAATCATCCGTTCCGCTGGAATGAGCGAAACCGATTCTCCGGATAAGCTTCGGGAAGATATTCTCAATCAGACTATGGAAAAAGAATCTCCTTCCAACGCCGCTTTGGCCTTTGTAAAAAAAGAAGTCACCGAGCTTTGGGATTGATGCGGTCCAGTAATACAGTTTGCAGTAAGCAGTGGCAGTTGGCAGTCCGCAGTAACTCAATAACCCAATAATTTGATCCAGAGGTCGGAAGCCCGATGTCCGAAGTCGGGAGTTTTGGAACTTGATATTTGAATTTGCAGTCAGCAGTTAGGCAGTAAGCCAATAACTTAGTAACTCTGAACTTGAGTCTTGGTTCTTGAGTCTTGATTCTTGGCTCTTAAACTTGACGTTTGAGTTTTATGCACGAAGTCGGAAGTCAGTTGGCGGTAAGCAGTAACTCAATAACCCAATAACCTAGTCGGATGCACGATGCACGAAGTCTTGGTTCTCTTTTCTTTGCTCTTGAACTTGATGCCTGAGTTTGTCATTACTGCGAAGGCAGGAATCCATCTTTAAAAAAAACCTGGGAACAGATTATAAAGTAGATTTCTCACCCTCCCATTGGTCGGTTCGTAATGAAAATGGAATAATTGATGGTCATTTGTGCAATTCGTGTCTGCCGTGGGTAGGGATTATAGGAGATTGATGCTCTAGGCAGTAATACAGTTTGCAGTACGCAGTCGGCAGTAACTGAATAACCCAATAACTCCTAACTCTGAACTTGAGTCTTGCACTTGAACTTGAGTCTTGAACCTAAATCTTCCCCATTTTCCCCAAAACAAACAGGATGATTATGGGAATGGCCAGTAACACCACAATTAGTGTATCCGTCACAAAAAGTTCTGGCTTAAACAACAAAGTGGTTGCATAGCCCCCAATGGCCCCACCAAAGTGAGCGGTATGTCCAATGTTGCCCATTCTACTCTTCATACCCCATATGGAATACAACAAATAAGCAATTCCCAACACATACGCAGGTAAGGGAATCGGGATAAACATAATGCCCAATTGCATATCAGGATTCAACAATATGGCCGCATACAGAACCCCCATCACTGCACCACTGGCGCCAACGGCACTATAATAAGGCTCATCTTTATGGAAAAACAAAGCCAGAAGACTGCCAGCAATCAAACTAACTAGGTAAATAATCAGAAACTTGATGGAACCAAACCAGCTGATTACCACGGGAGCAAAAAAGTAGAGCGTGAACATGTTCAGGAACAAATGGGAAATATCTACGTGCAAGAAGCCCGAAGTCACCATTCTTTCACGCTGCCCGGCCTGTATGGCGCTGATATTGAACTTGTATCTATCAAAAAAAATCATGTTGTTGAATCCGCGTAAGGAAACCAAGACATTGGCGGCCATAATAGCAATAGTGGCAATATGTAAATTAAGCATGTAAATAAAGGTTTGGGTTCAAATATAGCTATATTTGTACACAAGAATAGTCTATGCAGCTGGTAGTTTATATCCTTGTTTATCCTTTGCTCTGGTTGATTTCCAGACTTCCCTTTAAAATCATTTATTTTATTTCTGATGGTGTCTATGTACTCTTGTACCATGTAATCGGGTATCGTAAAAAAGTGGTACGCAACAACTTGGTCCTTGCTTTCCCTGAAAAGTCGGATGAAGAACGATTGATGATCGAAAAAAAGTTCTTCAGGCACATGTGCGACATCTTCTTGGAAATGATGAAGACCATGGGCATGAGCAAAAAAGAAATTCAAAAGCGGTTCACCGTAACCAATATTGAGCTGCTCAATGGGTTGGAAAAAAAAGGCATCAATACCATGCTTATGCTTCCCCATTATGCCAGTTGGGAGTGGGTATTGTCCTTGAACCTTCAAATCATATCCAAAGGCTATGGTATTTATCAAAAAGTGGAGAACAAATATTTTGATAAATTGGTGAGAAACATCCGAGGCAAATACAACACCGAGTTGATTTCAACCAAAGAATGCAGAAAAATCCTGAAAGAGGCAAAAGAAAGTAAGAAATTATTAATGGTCGGGATAATCAGCGACCAATCTCCCATGGTGAGCAGAGCCAAGTACTGGACCGACTTTATGGGCATTGTAGTTCCAGCTCACGTAGGAGGCGAAGAAATCTGCAAAGCAAACAATATTGTACCCGTATACCTGAAAGTTCAAAAAAAGAAAAGAGGGTATTATGAAGGTACATTTAAAATACTTACCGAAAACCCTACCGAAGTTCCTGATTACGGAATTACGGATGCCTTCTTAAGAGAAACAGAAAAATCCATTCGTGAGGCTCCGGAATATTACTTCTGGACGCATAAACGCTGGAAACACAAGGACAAAGTACCGAAAGAGTTCCAAAAAGAACCAATAAAAACAGCCTAAATTCCCGCTACTTCCTTGATTTCACCAATGATTCGGTCGGCCAAGCCATCCGCTTCGTCCTGTGATTTTGCCTCGGTGTAAATTCGGATGATAGGTTCCGTATTGGATTTTCTTAAGTGCACCCAGTTTTCGGGGAAATCAATCTTTACTCCATCAATGGTTGACACCTCTTCATCTTTATATTTGTTGTACATGGCCTCCAAAAGGGCATCCACATCCAAGTCAGGGGTCAATTGAATTTTCTTCTTGCTCATAAAATAGCTCGGGTAGCTTGCACGCAGTTCGGCAACGGTTCCGCCTCGCTCAGCCATCAACATCAAGAACAAAGCTGTCCCAACCAAGGCATCACGCCCATAATGGCTTTCTGGGTAAATAATTCCTCCGTTCCCCTCTCCACCAATAATGGCGTTGTTTTCTTTCATTTTGGTCACTACATTGACCTCACCGACCGCAGCAGCTTCGTATGTGCCACCGTGTTTTTCGGTAACATCGCGCAATGCCCTGGAGGATGAAAGATTGGAAACGGTATTCCCCTTGGTCTTGCCCAAGACATAATCGGCACAGGCCACCAAAGTGTATTCCTCCCCGAACATCTGTCCGTCATTGCTGATAAATGCCAAACGGTCCACATCGGGGTCGACCACAATACCAAAATCAGCTTTCTCCTCCACCACTTTTTTACAGATGTCTCCCAAATGCTCTTTTAAGGGTTCTGGATTGTGCGGAAAATGGCCCGTTGGGTCACAATAAAGCTTCACTACTTCCACGCCCAGTTCTTCCAACAGTTTGGGAATGGCAATACCTCCTGTGGAGTTTACGCCATCGACCACAACTTTGAATCCCTTGCCCCTAATTACATCGGCATCAACCAAGGAAAGTTCCAAAACTTCATCTATATGGATATCGATATAAGAATCATTTTTAACGATTTCCCCCAAATCATCCACTTCTGCAAATTCAAAATCCTCTTGCTCTGCCAAAGCCAAAATCTTTGCTCCTTGCTCAGCATCCAAAAACTCACCACGTTCGTTCAACAATTTAAGGGCATTCCATTGCTTGGGGTTATGGCTGGCCGTTAAAATGATTCCGCCATCAGCCTTTTCCAAAGGAACAGCAATTTCTACCGTTGGCGTGGTGGACAATCCCAAATCAATCACATCGATCCCCAACCCGACCAAGGTGGAAACCACCAAGTTCTGGATCATCTCGCCCGACAAACGGGCATCCCGTCCAATTACAACCTTCAATTTTTGTTTGTTGGAATAAGACTTTAACCAAGTCCCATAAGCAGCAGCAAATTTAACCGCATCCACAGGTGTTAAGTTATCGTTAGTGTTGCCCCCAATGGTTCCCCGTATTCCAGAAATTGATTTGATCAGTGTCATAATTGTTAAAAAAGTTTTTGCAAATATAATCGGGCATATCCGATTCCATGTTTTGAATTTGTAAATTTCGACAGAAAAAGAATTTGCCCCGATGAACTTCTTGGCTCATATTTATCTATCTTTTGATGATAAGGAAATAACTTTGGGTAATTTCTTTGCCGATCATATCCGTGGAAACAAGTACAAACATCTACCGGATAAAATCCAGAAAGGGATTCTCCTTCATCGGGAAATTGACACCTTTACCGATTCCCACCCCATAGTGAGGCAAAGTAGCAAACGCCTCCATAAAAATTACAGCCATTACAGCCGAGTTATTGTAGATATTTATTACGACCATTTTTTGGCCAAAAACTGGAGTGATTATTCCAAAACGCCTTTGGATGAATTTGTGGAGGACTTCTATGATTTATTGGAAGACAACTACGACATCCTCCCCATGGCCACCAAACGCATGATGCCCTATATGATTGCGGACAATTGGTTGCTCAATTATGCCAATTTAGCTGGAATTGACCGTGTTTTGAACGGAATGAACCGACGCACCAAAAATAAATCCAAGATGAATTTTGCCATTTTAGATCTTGAAGAGCACTATACTGATTTTGAAAATGAATTCACCTCATTTTTTGAAGAATTGATTACCTTTTCCAACCAAAAATTTATTTCTCTATGCGAAGACTAATACTCCTCCTGCCCCTGATCTTATTTATCCATTGTAAACAACAACCTGCAAAACCAACCGGACTGGTCACCGAAAAGGCGATGGTGGTATCCGCACGCGAAGAAGCTTCACAATTGGCGGCGGACATTATGAAAAAAGGTGGAAATGCTTTTGATGCCATGGTCGCAACAGAACTTTCTTTGGTAGTCGCATACCCTTTTGCGGGTAGCGTTGGCGGAGGCGGATTTATGGTTTACCGCAAGAGCAATGGCGAGGTCGGAGGAATCGATTATAGAGAAAAAGCCCCTTTGGCAGCCCACAAGGATATGTATTTGGATTCCTTGGGCAATGTAATTCTAGGAATGAGCACCTCGGGCGGGACCGCAGTAGGTGTGCCAGGAACGGTCGCCGGGGTACTGGAAGTGCATAGAAAATTCGGAAAGCTTCCACTCAAAGAGATTATAGAGCCAATTATAGCACTTGCAAAAAAAGGCGTTGTTGTCACCAAAAAGCAAGCTAACCGATTGGAAGGCTATCGGGAGGATTTTATTGAAGCCAATGGGGACAGCACCAAATTTGCAGGTCCTTTTGTTACGGGCGATACTATAAAATACCCCGCCTACGCCAAAACACTTCAAAAAATTATGGAAGAAGGCAGGGATGGTTTTTACAGAGGTGAGGTTGCCCAAAAACTGGCTGCTTTTGTACAGGAAAATGGCGGTTACATCACCGAAGAAGATTTGGAAAAGTATGAAGCTGTTTGGAGAGACCCCATAGTTTTTGATTACAAGGACATCAAGATTATTTCCATGAGCCCGCCCAGTAGCGGCGGGGTTACCATCAACCAAATATTTAAAATGATGGAACCCTACGATGTTTCAAAATTTGGACACAACTCCACCAAAACCATTCAGTTGTTTACCGAAGCTTCTCGAAGAGCGTATGCGGACAGGAATTACTATTTGGGCGACCCCGATTTTGTGGACATTCCTTATGATATGCTGCTGAATGATGAATATCTTCAAGAAAGAATGGCCAATTTCTCTTTTGATAAGGCCACACTATCATCAGAAGTAAGCCACGGTGAAGTAGAGATTATTGAAAGTGCCCAAACCACCCATTTTTCCATAGTGGACAGTGAGGGAAATGCCGTTTCTGTAACCTCCACACTTAACGGCGGGTATGGTTCCAAGCTATATTGCGATGAACTCGGTTTCTTTTTGAACAACGAAATGGACGATTTTAGTTCTAAGCCGGGTGTCCCCAACATGTTTGGACTTATTGGCGCCGAAGCCAATAGCATTGAACCAGAAAAACGTATGTTGAGTAGTATGACGCCTACTATTGTGGAGAAGGATGGTAAATTGTACATGGTGGTTGGCACTCCCGGAGGTTCCACCATTATTACAGCGGTGGCACAGACTATTTTAAACGTATATGAGTTTAATTTGAGCATGCAAGAAGCAGTCAATGCGCCACGATTCCATCACCAATGGTTGCCCGATATGGTGATTTTTGAACCCGAAGGCTTTTCTGAAGAACTTAAAACCGAGTTAAAATCCAAAGGATACATTATTAACGAAGAGCGTACGCCCATTATTGGTAAAGTGGATGCCATTCGTGTTTTACCCGATGGAAAGCTCGAAGGTGGAGCGGACAAACGTGGCGACGATACCGCAGTTGGATATTAAATCAGCTAAACACAAATGCAAGTGTCAAGTTCAAATACAAATGATGATTCAATAAAATCTTATCAAAGCCAAATTAAAAGATTATCATGGGTACTTGGAATTGTTGCCGCTATCCTAATTTTAATTTCATTCCTTGCCCCATGGATTTTAACCAATAACAAATTCTCCATTATAGATTTTACAGATACTGGAGGAATTGGAGATACTATTGGGGGTATCATGAACCCTTTCATTGGACTTGCAGGTATAATTTTGACCTTTCTTGCATTCTATCTACAATATAAAGCGAACCAAATTCAGATTGCCAATTTTGATAGACAATTAAAACAAGATAGACTTCACTTTGAAAATCAGCTTAAAGAACAAAAAGAACAGTTTTTAAAAAATCAAATTGAGAATCAGTTCATAGAAATGATTCGTCTTCACAAGGAAAATGTTAGTGAAATGTCTCTTGAGATTTTTACAAGCATCACAAACAACAAAGAAACTATTAATGGAAGAAAAGTTTTTAAACATTTTTTGAATGAAGTCAACATAATTTATGAAGTAATCAAAAAACATTTTACTGAGGAAGATGCCGATTTTAGAATTCGTCTTTCATACGACTACTTTTTTTCAGGACTTTCTCATGTTTATTTATTGAACCCGCCCAAAAGTGACTTACACCAACAAGCCTTCAGGGACTTTAAAAATATCAACTCTTCTTTTTTATCTACGCCTGGTGTCGATGGAGGCGTAAAAATCCGAGATATAGTTTCCGATCCCAGATTAAATTTAAACCATTTAATCCTCTCTGGTCATTCCAATTTGTTAGGACATTATTATCGGCATCTTTTCCATTCTGTCAAGTTTATAGTCAACCTAAATGAAAATGCCTTTCCATATGAAGAAAAGAGAAAGTATTTGAGGCTTCTTCGAGCCCAACTATCCAATGAAGAGCAAGCATTACTATTCTATAATTGGAGGTCTGGTTATGGGACAGATTGGGAGTCACAGTCAAATAGATTTTTTACTGATTTTAGAATGATTCATAATCTCAGACCAATGCAACTCCATTATGATTTTGATTTGGCAAAAGAGTTTAATCTAAACTCAGGATATAGAACTGAAAAAGGAAGAAATGATGATTTCCTTTTTGAATTTCAAGTAAGAAGAAATGAAATATGATGTTGTTATTTTAACGGACCATCGTTATGTGGCTCCAGAAAAGAAGACACCCTATATTGAAAATGTATTGCAAGAAGATCGCCTAGTTCTTGAAGCATTGCAAAAACAAGGTTTACGGGCCATTCGCAAATCTTGGGGCGACCCCAATTTTGATTGGTCAACCACCAAATACGCCTTGTTTAGAACTACTTGGGACTATTTTGACCGTTATTCAGAGTTTTCAAAATGGTTGGAGACAGCTTCAAAACAAACGCAGTTCATTAATTCCAAAGCACTTATCTATTGGAATATTGACAAGCATTACCTGCAAGATTTATCAAACGCTGGCGTGACCATTCCCAAAACGGTTTTTGTGGAAAAAGGCACAAAAACTACCCTTGCCGATGCCATTGCAAATGCAAAATCAGACCATGGCTTTACGGCGGACACCTATATTTTAAAACCTTGTGTTTCGGGCGCGGCGCGGCATACCTACAAAATTCAGAAAAATGAAATTGAAAAACATGAGGCCATTTTCCAAGAATTAGTGGTGGAAGAAGCCATGATGCTTCAAGAATTTCAACAAAATATTGTTTCGGAGGGAGAAATATCCATGATGGTTTTTAACGGTGAATTTACCCATGCGGTACTAAAAATTGCAAAACCTGGTGATTTTAGGGTTCAAGATGATTTTGGAGGAACTGTTCATGAGTACAATCCCACTGAAGAACAAATAGCATTCGCCAAAAGTGTGGTAAATGCTGCACCGGAATTACCCATTTATGCCAGAGTAGATATTTTTAAGGACAATAACGGCAATTGGGCCTTGGCCGAACTGGAAATTTTTGAGCCGGAACTTTGGTTTCGTTTAAACCCTAAAGCGGCAGATTTTTTGGCAAAAGCGATCAAAGAAACTTGCATTGTTCATTAAACCCAATTTGGGTTGTTCTATATTTTTATATTTAATAAATATTTTAAAATGAAAAACTTACCTCTCCTCCTATTAAGTATAACCTTCGGATGTTTTGCCCAGCAAAAAACCACAGGCAATCTAGTCGCCTTGGATGATGCTTTTTATAACTACGTGGATAAAGATGCAAAAATTGAGGTTTTGGCCGAAGATTTTATATGGTCGGAAGGACCTGTATGGGTGAAAGAAGGTGGATTTCTTCTGTTTTCCGATGCTCCCCAGAACACCATTTTTAAATGGCAAGAGGATGAAGGGATCACGACATTTTTAGAGCCTTCGGGCTACACGGGAATACTTCCATATAGTAGGGAACCCGGCAGCAATGGACTTATCATAAACAGCAATGGTGAATTGGTGGCCTGTGAGCATGGCGACCGAAGAATTTCCCGCATGCCTTTATCGGGTGGTGGAAAAGTTACGGTGGCCGATAGATGGCAAGGAAAACGTTTTAATAGCCCAAATGATATTGTACAAGCTTCCAATGGCATCTATTATTTTACAGACCCTCCCTACGGCCTACCGGAGCAAGAAAATTCCAAAACTCGAGAAATTGATGCCTTTGGAGTGTTTAAAATAGATGTAGATGGAAGTGTGGAAATGGTGGTCAGCAATCTCAGTCGGCCCAATGGTGTGGCACTGTCCCCCGATGAAAAAATCCTCTATGTGAACCAATCCGATTCAAAAGCACCTTACATTATGGCCTACAACATCCAACATGATGGTTCCTTGGATAAAGGCCGTATCTTTTTTGATGCAACATCCTTAATGGAATCTGGACTTGTGGGTTCGTTGGACGGCATTAAAGTAGCTCAGGATGGCACTATTTTTTCAACGGGACCAAGCGGAGTTTTGATAATTACCACCAAAGGAAAGCTTTTGGGACGCATTGAAACGGGGCAGCGCACAGCCAATTGTGCTTGGGGTGATGATGGCTCGGTACTTTATATGACCGCTCATAATTACCTGATGCGAATTCAAACCAAAACCGTGGGGAGTGGATTTTAATTATTTGGAAATCTGCCTTTTCAATTCTTCCATCGACTCCTGAAGCTGTTTCAATAAACCCGTTTCGGTAGTGGCATCCACATTAAAGGTAAGTTTACTGCTCACCTCCCAAATTTCTTGGATTTGAAAAGGTTTGATTTCGTAAGGCGGATAAGTTTCGTTTAATGACACAAGGGTAATGTTATTGGAATTTGGCTTTCGTTCTATTTTCTTCACCATTACAGAATCCTGAAGCACCACCACGTACATTTTATTGGGGCTCACATGATCAATATGCTCAATGGCTTTTGCCAAGACCCAATCGTTGGGCCTTAAATTGGGCAACATACTATCTCCCTCAACCTGAAAACCTCGATAGGTGGCGTTCCTAAACTCGGGAATGGGCATATCAAAAGCAGGTAATTGCCTGTACCAACTTGTATCTGAAATATTCTGGGGATATCCCGCGGCCGCTTTTGCGTTTACCATCACCATGTTATCGTTATCGGAATTGTCCACCGTAACCACTTTGGGGATAACACTGGTTCTGGAAGTGTCCAAATGTTTCTGATCACTTTCTCCGAACAACCAAAGTGGATTTATTTTAAACTGGCGCAAGAGTTCTGCAACCACCTTTCCCGATAATTTAGTCCTTCCCCTTTCAATATCCGCTGTGGTGTTCTTCACCCCCAATAATTTGGCAAATTCGGTTTGGGTGTAACCGAGCTCCCTACGGATATCGGTAAATCGTTTCAGGGTTGATTCGTTTTCCATTTCTTCATTTTTGGTGTCACTTCGAGCTGTCATCCTGAGCGCAGTCGAAGGAATAATCGAGAAGCCTCCTAACCATTTAGCAAAGAACAGGTCTCGACTTAAGTTTATCTGAAGCAGAGTCGAAAGGCTCAACCTGACATCTCGTACCAAATATATAACATTTGGATTATTTCCAAAAACTTTTATGGATTATTTCCATTATTTGGATTATTTCCATATATTTGATTGGATTATTTCCAATGGTCGATGTTTTTAATTTATTAAAATGACAATTATGGAACCCACAACAACCCTTATTTACGATGGCAGTTTTAATGGATTTCTGACCGCAATCTTTATAGCTTTTGATGAGAAAATTGATGTGGCCGACATTCAAAAAAACAATCAAAGCCAAAGCGGATTGTTTTCCGATACAGAAACCGTTTTTACCAATGTAGAAAAGGCCGAACGGGTATGGAACGGCATCCGAAACAAAAGTCATAATGCCATATCCAATATCTATTTCGCTTTTTTGAGTGAAGCCGAAGGCGTTGAACTCATGCTTTACACCTATATTCAAAAACTAATGCGCGCCCAAAACGGTAAATATTTGGACTATTCGGATAGTACTGTGGTGTACATTGGCCAATTGGCCAAAAAAGTGGGGAGGGAAAAACACCGTATGGAAACCTTTGTCCAGTTTCAGTTGAGCAAGGACGATATTTATTTTGCAAACATTGAACCTGATTTTGATGTGCTGCCTTTAATCTCCAAACATTTCCGCGGCTGTTATGCTGATCAGCAATGGTTGATCTACGATGTGAAACGCAAATACGGCATCTTTTACAATTTAGATCATGTGGAAATGGTATCTCTCAATTTAAAAGATATTCACCACAATAAAACAGTAAAAAGTGATGCATTTGCTCCCAACCAAACCCTTTGGAACGATTATTTTAAAAGTACCAACGTCGCATCGTACATCAATCCAAAATTACACACACAGCATATACCGAAACGAAATTGGAAGTATTTGGGTGAGAAGAGAGAGGCGGTTTGATTATCCCCCTACCCCTCTCCCCCACAAAATGGTCGCTTTTGCTTTTAAAACAGCACATAAGACTGGTTAAACTGCCGTAAATGCGGGTAATGTATTGTTATAGATCCACCTTTTCTTGGTCGTCCAATTTTTTACTGCTATTTATTTTTTTGCTCCATTACGCAAATAGGGTAAATAACAATTCCCAAGCGACTTGATGCGGAGTTAACCCTTGTAGGTGACCCTATAAATAGCGTCCCCTTCATCATCGGAAATCAATAAAGAACCATCTTCCAAGAAAAGCAAATCTACAGGCCTACCAAAAGCTTCTTGCGACTCTTCATCCAACCAACCATCTATAAAGGGTTCATAACTTACGGCTTCTCCATTTTCAAGCTTCACCAAGGTTACCCTGTAGCCTACCTTGGAAGAACGGTTCCAAGAGCCATGCTCCGCCAAAAACGCATGCCCCGTGTATGCTTCGGGAAACATAGGGCCTTTACCAAACTTTACGCCCAAAGCCGCTACGTGGGCCTGTAATGGCTGTACTGGTGGCACAAAATCGGAACAGGGGCGTTGGTCACCATATTCAGGGTCCTTAACGGTTCCGCCATGGCAAAATGGGTAACCAAAATGCTGTCCTACCTCGGTCAACTTGTTCAATTCCCCTGGAGGCACATCGTCTCCCATCATGTCCCTGCCATTGTCGGTAAACCACAACTCATCGGTTTCTGGATGCCACGTGAAACCCACAGTGTTTCTCACTCCATGTGCTACAATTTCCCTATTGCTGCCATCGGGATCCATTCGAGTGATGGATGCATAGCGTTTATCTACCGTAGCACTATCACAAATATTGCACGGAGCTCCTACGGGAACGTATAATTTACTATCCGGACCGAAGGCGATATACTTCCAACCATGGTGAAATTCGGTTGGGTAATCGTCATAGATCAATTCGGGGTCTTGGGGACTTTCCAACTGCGATTCAATATTGTTGTACTTGAACATTCGGCTTACTGCGGCCACATACAAAGCACCATCTTTAAAAGCAACGCCATTGGGCTGTTCCAAATCCGAAGCAATGGTATAGGTTTCGTCCACTTTATAATCGCCATCCACATCTTTTAAAGCATACACCTTTCCTTCGTTTCGGGTACCTACAAACAGGGTTCCGTTTGCTCCCATGGCCATGGAACGTGCGCCTTCAATATTTTCCGCATACACATCTATGCTGAATCCATCGGGGAGGTTGAGACGATCTAATGGTAAATCACCTGTATATTCCGGTGTTTCTTCCGTTGTTGTTTCTTCGGTAGTTTCTTCATCTTTGTCATCCTTTTTTCCGTTACATGCCAAAAATGTTACCGAAAGCATCAACATTAATATTGACCTTAAGGTCAAAGTATACATTTTCATCTTGTTTTTTAGGTGTTTTGTTTCTGATTCAATAAAGCTATGATAAAATCGCGGAAACCTAAAGGTGTTTTGGAGATTTATAATATTCCATCGGAAACTGTGATTATTGTAGGTGACAATAAATACTTAGAGGACAACAATTAAATGTCCCTTCACAACAATTATTTCTTCATGGCAGTGCTACCAATGTACGTTTACCTGTAATTAATTCTGAAAGTAATTTTTTCATTTTCATATAGTGTTCTCGTAAAAGAGTCTTGACCCAAGTGGCAGGGCTCTTTTTGATTTAAAGCTATTTTCAATAAAAAATTACTCCTCATCCTTTTTATATTCCGAAAGATGGCCTTGATACCAAATATTGGTTCGGTGGGAACTGGAAACGGCAAGTCTAGCCTGTCCACTCGGATAGAGCTGTGCAATTACCTGAAAATTCTCGGATTCTTGGCTAATTGTAAACCGCATGGTTTTTCCAGTATCCTTTTTGTTGGAAGAGAAAGAGAGATCCTTTGGAATTCCCTCAAATTTGATTCCCGCTTTATCTGGATGGTAATACCCTCCCATTTGGCGTTCCCCAAAAAAAGGAAGGTCTGCTTTAACGCTATCGCCCACCATGCGTAAATATCCGCCCGTACCCGAAATATCTATTCGGCTGGCCGTGCTCCCGAAAGGTAACAGTCTAGCATTGGCAATGCTATTTAATCCTTGACTGGCCATGGGTTGTGCCCAATTGGCTTCAATTTTGAACTGTTGGTCGGAAATCATCCTGTCCAAAGCAGCAATCTCCTCGGGTGTTGCTTGGTTTTTACTCGATGCACAAGCAATGGACACCAATAACACTATATAAGCTCCAATTTTTACAATAAACTTCATTGGTTTGACTATTAACATCTTACAAATTACAAAATAACCAAACCAATTCCGAGACAAATAACGGTGTCTTAACGTTTAAAGCGTTCAAAAATGGCCAACGTTTTTTTAGTGTTGATAAAATACACTCCTGTTAAAAGAATCGCAGCGGCTATGATGGATTGCAGGGTAATCTTCTCATCGAGAAAATACCATCCCAACAACAGCGCTACAATTGGATTTACATAGGTAGAGGTTGCCACTTTTTCCGGAGAAACGGCCTTAAGCAGATAGTTGAATGAGGTAAAGGCTACTATACTTCCCAAAAATATAAGCAATACCATGGCCAACTGCACCTTACCCTCCCAAGCTAGTGGTGAAGTCCATTCTTCCCCGAAACCAAGGCTCATCAAACTTAAAACAAGACCTGCAAAGAACATTTGGTAGCCTGTGTTCACAAAATAATTGGTTGGCAGGTCTGCCTTTGCCACAAAAAGACTGGCGTAGGCCCAGCAGAACATGCAGAAAAAAATCATGATCATACCTACAATGGACTCTTCTTGGGCAATAATCTGTTTTTGGCTTACCAACAAATAGATTCCAATTATTCCAAAAACAACACCAACAACGGACATGGGCTGAATTTTTTTGCCTTGCAGTACGCGCATCAACAAAAGAATAATGAGGGGCTGCGAAGAAATTTCCAGAGCTGCAAAGCCCGTATCCACATAACGCAGGGCCCAAACTACCAAACCATTGCCAATGCTCAAGAAAAGTACTCCGGCAATCAGGGTATTTAAAAGTTGTTCTTTAGTGATTCGCAGGGAGGTTCCCATTATTTTGGCCAGAAGAAAAATGCAGAGACCCGCCAAGGTGAACCTGAAACTGGCCAGCATAAAGGGTTCCAGTTCCAATACAGCTATTTTGTTCAACAAATAGGTAGAGCCCCAAATAACATAGATGGCAAAAAAAGCCAGGATGACGAGAGCAGAGTTGGAGGATTTTGCCATTTATAAGGACAGTTTAATCGCCCTGCAATATTACGTATGTTTAGTGGAGTATGTAACTGTGAAGCCAAATTTTAGCTGATTTTTCTGCTTGAATGGATTATAGCGGTTTGTTTAAATCAAATATGTAGGATGCAAACTCGCTTTCCAATTTTTTAAAGCGATTTAAATGCTCTTCAATTTCGTTGTTTTTTGCATCAAAATTTATCTTTCTCTCTCTAATTTTAGACATTACCTGCTTTTCGTGAGCTCTATAACTCTGGATGTGTTTGTTCAGTTCGTAAAATTTTTCGAACCGCCTTGGACACTTAGGTTCATAAATGTACGAATTCAGTTTTTCGGACAGGCGTTGCACCATTCTCTGGTTTCGTTCCACCCGCATCAGTACATCTTGTTCATATTCGATACTATTTTGGGTGATATGTTCCATTGGCTCGCAAGAATTTTTAGCATTAATTATTTGACACCCTTTAAGTTAAACAAATACTTACAAATACTGATATAGTTAACTATCTTTTAATGATTTATTTAACATAAATAAAAAAAGACCCGGTAAAAACCGGGTCTTATACAATTTAGGTGCGGAAAAAATTAATTTTCGGTCTGCTCGTAAGCCTCCTCTTTCAATTCGTCAGAGGCAATAATAGCTAATTCCACTCGTCTGTTTGCTGCTTTACCTGAAGCGGTATCGTTGCTTTCCACAGGTTGTTCTTCGCCATACCATTTGGTGGTAAAACGTCCACTGGAAATGCCTTTGGCCACCAAATACCCGGTTACGGCCTGTGCCCTACGTTGGGAAAGCCCCATGTTGTAATCGGCGGCACCATCGCTATCGGTATGTCCTTCCACCAAAATATTGGTTTTAGGGTATTCCATAAAAATTCCGGCCAATTTGTCCAATGTGGTAGCGGAAGCTCCTTTAATGTCAGACTTATTGGTGTCAAAATAAACACCGTTCTCACCACTAAAGGTAACATTGATGCCCTCTCCTACCCTTTGCACTTCTGCACCTGGGATTTCCTGTTCAATTCTTTCAGCTTGCCTATCCATGCGATTACCAATGTAACCACCGGCAGCACCGCCGACCACAGCTCCGATAATGGCGCCAAGAGCTGTATTTCCTTTTCCTACGTTGTTGCCAATTACACCACCAATAACGGCACCGCCACCGGCACCAATTGCGGCACCTTTTTGGGTATTGTTCGCATTTTTGATGGCATCACAACCAATAATCATGGTCAACGCCAAAAAAGCCGTTGCCCCTTTTAAAACTATATTTTTCATGGAATTATTTTTTTGAGAATTCATAAACAACAGTAACGGGTGTACCGTCAACCGACACATTGGATTTAAGGGTCATGGATTGTTCGGACAGGTTAACGATGTTCAAACGGTATCCGTACCCACCGGAAATATCCTTTCGCTTATCGTCAATAAACTTAAATTGAAGCTGGCTTTGGTAACTCTGTTGCGGCTCCACTACGGACCATCTAAAAAAACGGTCGCCTCCTTGACAAAGCGAGCTTTGGGCTATGGTGTATCTCCCAGTACTATTGTTGTCTCTAAAAAACCATTCGCTATCCTCAAAGCAGATGTCCTCTGCATCGTTGAAAATGACGGATTTAAAGTTTCCGGTATTGTTTTCGTAGTAAACATTGTCCAAGTTCCAGGTTCCACTAAACAAATTTCGCTGTGCTCTAGCGCTTTTGGAAATGGAACACGATGAGAATAAAAATCCCATCACCGTAAAAAGTAAAAGTGATCGTTTTATCATAAGTATTAAGTTAATGTTCAAAAAATATACGTTTGGGGACGTATTTATAGTTGTTAAATTATCAAAAAAAAGTTAAACAACTGATTTTAATATTGATATAGTTCAATTAATGATGATTCGAATCGGTTTTTTGGTAAATAATTGGCTTCAAGTGGTTTTGCAAAGGGTACTGGGGTTTCCAAACTGCCGACTCTTTTTATGGGAGCGTCCAGAAACTCAAAACAGTTTTCCATGACCAAGGCCGATATATCGCTGGCAATACCTCCAAATAAGGTGTCTTCATGAAGCACAATCAATTTCCCGGTCTTTTTTACCGAATTGAAAATAGTTTCGGTGTCCAATGGTTGAAGCGTTCGCAAATCAATCAAATCTGTAGCAATTTCAGGGTGTTTTTCGAGAATTTCCAAAGCCCAATGTACGCCTGCACCATAGGTAACCACCGTTAGGGAGTTCCCTTCCCTTAAAAGTTTGGCCTTGCCAAACGGCAAGGTGTAGTAATCTTTAGGAACATCACCTTTAACACTTCGATACAACCCTTTATGCTCAAAAAACAGCACTGGATTGGGGTCGTTAACCGCTGTGGCCAACAATCCTTTGGCATCATAAGGAAATGCGGGGTATACCACTTTGAGTCCGGGGGTTTTGGTGAACCAAGCTTCATTCGTCTGGGAATGGAATGGCCCCGCCCCTACACCGCCGCCGCAGGGCATTCGAATGACTACATCGGCTTTTTCGTTCCAACGATAATGCACTTTTGCCAAATAGTTGACAATAGGGTTGAACCCAGAACTCACAAAATCGGCAAACTGCATCTCTACAACAGCCTTCATTCCGTTAATGGACAAACCCATGGCCGCGGAAACAATCGCCGACTCACAAATGGGTGTATTCCGTACCCGACTTTTTCCAAATTTGGGCACAAAACCTTCGGTAATTTTAAAAACACCCCCGTAATCCGCAACATCTTGCCCCATAATAATGAGTTCGTTGTGGCGGTACATGGATTGCTCCAATCCTTGGGAAATGGCATCAACAAATCGAATGTTTTCAGATTCATTTGATTCAGGTTCAATATTCTGATAGTTAAATTCTTGGTAAACCTCATTTAATTCTTTAGTTTCATTTAGGGAAACTTCAGGTTCATCAAAAGCAAGCTTCAAATTGGTATTGATTTCCTCAGAAATGTCTTGCTTGATTGCCTCAATATTTTCCTCTGTAAGCACCCCTTCTTCCAATAGAAAACTTTCATAATTGGAAATAGGGTCTTTCTTTTCCCATTCCTTCATCAACTTATCTGGGACATATTTGGTTCCGCTTGCTTCTTCGTGCCCACGCATCCGAAACGTTTTGAATTCCAAAAGCACTGGTCGCGGCCTCCTCCGAATGGCTTTGCACAATTCATCTACTTTTGCGTACACTTCCAAGATATTGTTGCCATCAATAATTCTGGACTCAATGCCATACCCCTTGGCCCTATCCGCCAAATGTTCGCAATTGTATTGCTCGTTGGTCGGCGTGGAAAGCCCATAACCATTGTTCTCAATACAGAACAACACGGGCAAGTTCCAAACAGAGGCCACGTTCAAGGCTTCGTGAAAATCCCCTTCACTGGTGGCGCCCTCTCCCGTAAAAACGGCCGTTACCCGCTTCTTTCTCCGTAACATATCGGCCAAAGCAATTCCATCGGCCACTCCGAGTTGAGGGCCCAGATGCGAAATCATGCCAACAATCTTGTATTCCTGAGTTCCAAAATGGAAACTACGGTCCCTACCTTGGGTAAAACCGCTTTGTTTTCCTTGCCATTGCGCAAAAAGTCGGTTCAAAGGAATATTTCTGGAGGTAAAAACACCTAGATTTCGATGCATGGGGAGGATATACTCACTTTCCTTGAGCGCCTTTGTAACACCCACGGAAATAGCCTCCTGTCCTATACCGCTAAACCATTTGGAAATTTTGCCCTGCCTTAGAAGAATCAACATCTTTTCCTCTATCATTCTCGGCTTAAGCATGCCTTTGTACAAATCCAACAACTTTTCATGTTCCAAGCTGCCAATATGATACCTCATACAATAAAATTCTATTGGTTAAATGTAGTAAAAAGCCTTTCAAAACGCTTTAAAATTCTAAAACCTTCAGCATTATTCCCTATTTTTGACATTATTTCAAAGATGACAATATGAGTGCTATTCCAAGTGTGGACCTGAAAGATTTTGTTTCGGGTGACCCAAAAAGAAAAGAAAAGTTTGTCAAAGAAATCGGGGCTGCTTTTGAGGATATCGGTTTTGTGGCACTGAGCGGACATTTTTTATCGGATGAGTTAGTGGAAAATCTTTATGACGAAATAAAAAAGTTCTTTAATCTACCACAAGAGGTTAAGGATAAGTATGAAATTGAAGGCATTGGAGGACAAAGAGGATACACTTCCTTTGGAAAAGAGCATGCGAAAGGCAAAAAAGAAGGCGACCTGAAGGAATTTTGGCATTTCGGTCAATATGTGGAAGACAATCCGGAACTGGAAGCTGAATACCCAGATAATGTTATGGTTGAAGAACTTCCAGATTTTAATCGAGTTGGAAAGGAAACCTATAAAATGCTGGAAAAAACCGCAAAATATGTGTTGCGAGCATTGGCTTTACATTTGGATTTGGAAGAAACCTATTTTGATGATTACATAAAAAATGGAAACTCTATTTTAAGGCCCATTCACTATCCGCCCATTACCGAAGAACCTAAGAACGCCGTCAGGGCTGCCGCACATGGCGATATCAACTTGATTACCTTATTGATGGGCGCCCACGGAAAAGGTCTTCAAGTTAAAGATCATGAAGGAAACTGGGTAGATGCCATTGCCCAACCCGACCAATTGATGATCAATGTTGGGGATATGTTGTCTAGACTTTCCAATAACAAACTAAAATCCACCATCCACCAAGTTGTAAATCCTCCGAAGGAGCTTTGGGGCACATCGAGGTATTCCATTCCGTTTTTTATGCACCCTGTTAGCGACATGCCTCTTGACTGCTTGGAAAATTGTATTGATGATGAGCATCCCAAGGCTTTTGAGGATATTACCGCTGGACAGTATCTACACGAAAGATTGATAGAACTAGGATTGATAAAAAAATAATCGATCATACACAATTGTACCAGTGGTCAATCCAAATGTCAAATCGAGCGCAGTCGAGATGTTTATGTCTGCCTTTCGACTGCGCTCAAGAGGGCAAAAACAAAGCATCGGCACAAACCTTCAAGGTCACTGGTACAATTACTGATATACAAAAACACCAATAATGGACTTAGGAGATCAGCTTAAAAATTTATTTCCAGACCACGAACCAGAAGAAGAGCCCGATAATGACAAAGAAAAGCCCTCTTATTGGCTACAAGACGACCCCATTATCTGCAAATACGAAAAGAGAAAAGGGAAACCTGTAACCATTCTTGAAGGGTACAACGGTGCCGACAGCGATTTTAAAAAATTGACCAAAGACCTAAAAACACTCTTGGGCGTGGGCGGAAGCTTTAAAAACGAAACCATCATCATCCAAGGTGATTACAGGGATAAAATTATGGACTATCTCAAAAAAAACGGCTTTTCCGTAAAGCGTGTCGGTGGATGACTCGATAAATCAACAAAAAATTGATTTACTTTTTATTTCATGTTAAAAACTTGATCGGAATACCAATGTTTTGTGAAAAAATTTTTGTGTTCTTGCTTTAAACCTTACTTTTATTCTTCCTAACCAACGAAAACTGAGCTGAAAATGAAATCACTGTTGCACATAACCAACGGGGACAGTTTCACGTCCAGATTACAGTCTTTAGATTTAAAAGGGGATGTAATTACCTGGAGAGAAATGCTTTGCGAAGGCAAAACCCTCTCCACGGTAGGAAGCGAATCGTTTTGGAAAACAAGGTTCGAGTTCCTAAACAAAAATTACAAAGTCTCCAAATCCTGGTTCATAGAAAAAACCCTCAAGGAATATCGGTCACTCTGCAACCACAAGCAACAGGACCATATTGTACTGTGGTTTGAATACGACCTCTTTTGCCAAATCAACATGCTTGCCGTACTTAGCTGGCTAAAACAGCACAGAAGGCATGCCGAAATCTCGTTGGTCTGTAGTGGCAAAGTGGAAGGCTCCAGTAAACTTTATGGTTTAAATGAACTCGGCGACGAAAAGTTACTTGATCTTTACGACAAAAGGAAGGTTCTTTCGCAGGATGATATTGAATACGCCGATTATATATGGCAACTCTATTGCAGCGACAATCCTATCCGCTTGGAAAACCAGATTGCCAACAACGATTTTCAGTTTGAATACCTATCGGATGCGCTGAAAACCCACCTTAAACGCTTCCCTACCATTAAAAATGGGCTTAACGATTTGGAAAACCATATTTTGGAAGTGGCCAAACAAGAAAAACCTAAATCCAAAAAAGAGCTTTTGGAGGATTTATTGACCAACCAAGGTTTTTATGGTTTTGGGGATACGCAATACGAACGCATGATTTCTTCCTTAAAACCTCTGTTCAGTTCTTTTGACCCTGTAAAATTGACCAAAAAAGGATTGCACGTATTAAAGCAAGAAGCAAATTACTATTCGGAACTACGTGATAATCAAATGTATCTCGGGGGTTCTTTAAAGTATAACTTCCTATATAATAGCGATACGGACCGAATCCTTAAATTATAATAAAATGGGCTCATCTTTGGGCAGTTCAGAGCTTATTCTGAATCCTGATGGGAGCATTTACCATCTAAATCTTCTTCCAGATGACATTGCCACCACCATTATCACGGTTGGTGACCCAGAACGGGTGCGCGAGGTATCCAAATACTTTGATTCCATCGAAATAAAGAAAAGTAAGCGAGAATTTGTCACCCATACTGGCTATTATTCAGGTAAACGTATTTCTGTTGTTTCTACAGGCATCGGAACGGACAATATTGATATTGTTTTTAATGAGTTGGATGCCTTGGCGAACATAGATTTTCAATCTCGACAAATAAAGTCCAAAAAAAAACAGCTCAGTTTTATACGGGTCGGTACATCTGGCTCTTTGCAACCAGATATCCCTGTTGATTCCTTTTTGATGAGCGCCACTGGTATTGGCCTTGACAATCTTTTACATTTCTATGATTGCGGGCACATCAAAAACAAAGAGATGGAACAAGCACTTGCAGCCTACTTAAATTGGAGTAAGTACAATATCCACCCCTATGCGGTCGATTTTGATAAGGATTTAGCAGATATTTTCACTTCAAATCGTATACGATTAGGTTTAACCGCTACAAATTCAGGATTTTATGGGCCACAAGGAAGGGTGTTACGCTTAAACCCGGCCATTGCCGATTTCAATGAAAAGTTAGCGGGTTTTTCATTTGGAGATTTGAGGATAACCAACCTAGAAATGGAAACAGCGGCCATTTACGGCATTGCAAAACTACATGGACACCGAGCTGTTTCCCTTAATGCCATATTGGCCAATAGGGCCACGGGGGAGTTCTCCAAACAAGGGCATAAAACTGTTGACGAGCTGATTCAATACACCCTAAAATGCATTGCTGAAAGTCAACTGGTATAATTTTTTAGACCATATTTTTGAGAAAATACCATCTGGAATCATAATTTTAACCCCTATCAAGAATCCAAACAGATGAAAACCATAAAAATAATAGGTGTCCCCGAACATTTTAACCTGCCTTGGCACCTTGCCATGAAAGATAATGCCTTTGAAGACCGAGGTATTCAATTGGAATGGACGGATATTCCCGAAGGAACGGGAAAAATGACCCAAATGCTTCAAGATGGTGAAGCGGACATGGGTATCATTCTTACGGAGGGCATTATAAAAAGTATTTCGCAGGGCAATCCAAGTAAAATTGTTCAGGAATACATCTCTTCCCCCCTGCTCTGGGGAATCCATGTAGATGCAAATAGCGACCGACACTCCATCACCTCATTAAAAGATGACAAAATTGCCATCAGCCGTATGGGTAGTGGCAGTCATTTAATGGCCTACATCAATGCACAAAACCAAGGATGGGACACCGAAAACCTCGAATTTGAAATCGTAAACAACCTTGATGGCGCCGTAGAAAACCTCACAAATGGCTCCAATGCCTATTTTATGTGGGAGCACTTTACCACCAAACCGCTCGTGGACAACGGAACCTTTAAACGAGTGGGCGACTGCCCTACCCCTTGGCCTTGTTTTGTGATTGCTGCTTCGGATGCATTTCTAAAAGAAAACGTAGGCGTGTTGCGCCATATTTTGGAGGTGATAAATACCTACACCTCGGAGTTTAAACAAATTCCAAGTATTGATAGAACACTATCCAACAGATACGAGCAAAAACTGGAGGATATCCAAGAATGGCTATCCAAAACTACGTGGGGACAAGAACAACTTTCTGAAGCAACCGTGAACGAGGTGCAATCCAGATTATTTGACCTTAATTTGATTGAAGAAGTCAAAAATGCTTCAACATTCCTCTGGAAATAACCTGGCATTTTCACCAATCAATCGGCTCTTTGCCCATCTGGGCCAGTAACTTGTTTGTTTTGCTGAAATGTTGATTACCGAACCACAGCCCACGATTGGCACTCAAAGGCGATGGATGTCCAGAAGTCAGAATATGGTGCTTGCTTTTATCGATTAGGGATGATTTCTTCTTGGCAAATCCGCCCCAAAGCAGAAAAACAACACCTTCCAGTTCGGTGGAAACTGTTTTTATAACCGCATCGGTAAATTGTTCCCAACCCTTATTTTGGTGGCTCGCCGCCTGATGCGCTCTTACCGTTAGCGTAGCGTTCAACAAAAGTACACCTTGGTCTGCCCAACGTTCCAAATTACCGCTTTCGGGATAAGGCTTTTCAACATCGGTTTTAATTTCCTTAAAAATATTGACCAAGGATGGCGGATGCGGAATACCATCTTTTACGGAAAAGCACAACCCATTCGCTTGGTTCGGCCCATGGTAGGGATCTTGACCAATGATGACCACTTTGGTTTCTTGGAATGGACAATGATCAAAGGCAGAAAAAATGTCCTTACCCTTTGGGTAACAAGTATTATGCTGGTATTCCTGCTTCACAAAAGCAGCCAATTGCTGAAAGTAAGGTTGTTCAAACTCGTTGTTCAATTGTGCTTTCCAACTAGGCTCAATGTTTACGTCCATGTGATGACTTTACTTCTTTTTGGTCAATTTATAGATTAAATACCCTATGCCCACCAAAAAATGTAGCAAGATAACGCCTGCAATAATGTAGATAACGGTATTGTCACTCCTCACTTTAGTACAAATTTGAGTATTGAATCAAAAGTACGCAAAGCGAATTGTTTTTACCAGATGCCCACCTTCAAAAACCCTTCAAAATCCTATATTTGCGCTGCTAGTAGAAAAAGATGCGAAACATTCACCCCAAAACACTTCAGGATCTAGAGTTCCCAACGGTATTGACCCAAATCGCCGCGCGATGCAATACCGAATTGGGCAAAGAGGAAGCCCTGGCCGTAAAACCGTTCCAAGATAAGGAAGAATTGATGGCTATTTTAGGGCAGACTTCCGAGTATTTGGCGTCTTTTTCCAACGACAACCGCATTCCCAATCATGGTTTCGACCATATCAACAGTGAATTGGGGCTGCTCAAGATTGACAACAGTACCTTGGAAATTTCGGGCTTTCGAAAAATTGGCGGCATCTGCAAAACGGTGGCCATTCACCAAAAATTCTTCAAAAAATTTAAGGAGTACTATCCGCTACTTTTTGATAAAGTGAATACCTTGGAGCTTCACCCGGAAATACCCAATGCCATTGATGATGTTATTGACAAGTTTGGCGAGATCAAAGACTCCGCGTCGGATGAGCTGAGATACATCCGCAGCCAGATCAATGAGGTGCGCAGTAAAATCAACCAAAGTTTTAGTGCGGCCCTTGGGCGTTATCAATCCTCGGATTTTTTGGATGAAATCCGCGAATCTGTTGTGGAAAACCGTAGGGTATTGGCCGTAAAGGCCATGCACCGCAAAAAGGTAAAGGGCACGGTGATGGGCACATCCAAAACAGGAAGCATTGTGTACATTGTACCAGAGGCCACCTTGTCCTACACCAGAGAACTCAACAATCTTGAGTTTGAGGAGAAAGAAGAAATCCAGCGCATCCTGAACAAGCTCACCGACGAGATTCGACCATATCGGGAGTTGTTACAGGAATATCAAAAGCATCTTTCCGATACAGATATTACCGCAGCCAAAGCAAGGTATGCAAGTGAAATGGATGGTTTATTGCCTGAAATTAATGAGGAGCGGGAATTGTTTCTACGTGATGCGTACCACCCTCTACTCTATTTATCGAACAAAAGAAAAAACGAGAAGACCTGGCCACAGACCATAAAACTGCATCAGGAAAACCGAATCATTGTGATTTCCGGGCCCAATGCAGGTGGAAAAAGTATCACTTTGAAGACCATTGGATTGCTTCAAGTGATGCTTCAAAGTGGTATGTTGATTCCGGTGCACGAGCGTAGTTCCGTTTGCTTTTTTGATCAAATTTTGACGGATATCGGAGACAATCAATCCATTGAAAATCATTTGAGCACATACAGTTATCGACTCAAAAACATGAACCGCTTTTTAAGAAAGTGCAACGATAAAACCCTGTTCTTGATCGATGAATTTGGTACGGGCAGTGACCCCGAATTGGGCGGTGCTTTGGCGGAAGCTTTTTTGGAAGTGTTCTACGAGCGAGAAGCTTATGGGGTAATTACCACTCACTATGCCAATTTAAAGGCTTTGGCCAACGAACTACCACATGCCACCAACGCCAATATGCTGTTCAACTCCAAAACCTTGGAGCCTACCTTTCAGTTGGTTTTGGGCGAAGCGGGAAGCTCCTTTACATTTGAGGTGGCCCAAAAGAACGGCATCCCCTACTCCTTGATTAATAAGGCAAAGAAGAAAATTGAACGCGGAAAGGTCCGTTTTGATGCCACGATTGCCAAACTGCAAAAAGAGCGCAGTAAAATGGTGGAAACGGGCTCCAAGCTCAAAGATGAGGAAGCCAAGGCCCGTGAAGAATCGGAACGATTGGAACAGCTCAACTCCAAGATCAAATCCAAACTGGAGAGCTACCAAGAAATGTACGACCACAACCAGCGTATGATCCAACTGGGCAACAAAGTGAACACCGCCGCGGAGAAATACTTTATCGACAAGAAAAAAAGACCGTTAATTTCCGAGATGCTCCGCATTGTGGAAACAGAAAACAGCAAGCGTAAAAAAATCACGGCTAAAAAAGCAAAGGCCAAGCAACAAGAGAAAAAACAAGTGGCCCAAGAATTGGAGCAAAAAATCAAAAAAGTACGGGTAGAGAAGAAAATTAAAAAGGAAAAAGAAATTAAGGCCGAAAAGAACAAACCGCGACCTGTTTTTAAGGTAGGTGACCGCGTCCGTTTAATGGACGGCAAGGCCGTGGGCAGCATTGACACTTTAGAAAAAGGCAAGGCCGTGGTGAATTACGGTATGTTTACCACCAACGTAAGCGTGGACCAATTGGAATTGGTAGAGGCGAAGAAGTAACAGATTTATTCCTACCTTGGGTTCTTCAAAAGGATAAACAAACAGAATTTAAATTAACCAATATACTTTTTTAAATAAATTGGATTAATTATACTGAATTTCAGTAATTTAATTGTGTATTAAATAATAAAACAGCTCTGAACTCGTTTTTGGATAAAATATTTTCCCGTGAATTTTTTAAATAAGGAAATAGAATCGCGTACCAAACGAAAAAAGTCACAATCACTCATTAAGAGGCAGGTTTCTTGCGGAACCTTTCAAGATTTGGAAACTTTGGACTTCGACAATCATAAAAAACAACCCTCAAGAGCTAATCTTTAAATTCTTTTGATTCTTGCAAGGGAACTTTTATAACGATTCATTGTCGAAAATTTGATAGCCCTACTTCTGAAAACCTACTACAATCATTAGTTGTTTGTTGTAGCTGCTCCCTGGCTGATAGGTTAATGGCATGTCCATACAACTTTTTAAAGCCATATCGAACTACTCCTTCTGCTTTGATTCAATCCATTTCGCCATATACTTGGTGCTGGCCATGGTTTGATGCTGTAGTAATTTCCCTATAAAATTTTGTGTACGATGGGTTTGCAAAGCTTTGCTTAGTTGTTGTAACTGTTCTTTTAATTGGGTTTGCATGCTTTCTTTATCATAAAAAGTTTGAAGCAATTCACTTCCTCGCCGTTGGGCGTTTTCCCAAGCGGTCGGGTTTTGGTCCAAATCCACTGCGGCTTGGGCAAACCTGTCCCAATCATCAGTAATTGTACCGTTCCAAGGCAGGTCGCCGTGCATACCCTCCGCGCCAATGTTTGTGGTCACGCTTGGGGTGCCCGTTTTCATGGCATCCAATAATTTTCCTTTGATTCCCGCACCAAATTGAAGCGGTGCCAGTAGTACTCGGGCATTTTGGAGTACTGCATCTACGTCCTCTGCCCATCCGTGTACATAAAAACGGGTTTTGGGGTTGTGCATTTCGTTTAATTGTTGGGGTAAGTATGCTCCATAGATGTGCATTTCGGCTTCCGGTAGTTGTTTGCGTATCCTGGGCCAAATCTCTTGCTTCAAGATGTGAACGGCATCCACATTGGGTGCATGTTTTCCGTTGCCGATACTAACAAACCCTCTTCGAGCATCAAACGGGGCCAATTTATCTTTGGATATCTCTGAAACATCAACCATAAAAGGTAAATGGAACAACAATTCAGCAGGAATCTTTAGTTCCTGTTGTAAAATTTCCATTTCGTGGCTGGAAATCATCAAACTAAGATCACAACGATAAATACTGGCCACTTCCCGTAAAGTCATCGGGTGGTTTTTCCAATGTTGTAGCGTAAAGGATTCCTTCTTTTTATGGGCCTCTTCCCTAGCCTTTCGCAGCGAGTGTAGATCTTCGGTATTCAGTATGCGGATGGCATTCGGGGTAAAATCCGCTACGCGCCATCCAAATTGTTCTTCCATCATAAAACGATCAAACAACACTATATCGGGAGATAGTTTTTTTACAAATTCATCAAAACTGGAATGGTTAAGCTGTATGGGAACCTCCCGAATCCCCATTTGTTGCAAGTCTAAACTATACTCGGTTTTACTGGCGGTACTGGCAAACGTAATTTTATAACCAAAGGTTATAAAGGTTTCCAGCAATTGTTGCATTCGGCTGCCGGCAGCCGTGGTGTTGGGCTCGGGCCATACATAACCGATTACGAGGAGTTTTTTTTGCATGTTGGGTTAAGGGTAGTTGGGTAAAAGATTATGGATTATAGGTAAAAGTAGTAAGTGTACATAGAATAATCAAAAGACATCTCGACTGCGCTCGATGTGACAAGTAGGAAATACAGGAGTCAAATTCAAGTTCAAGAACGCAGTAAGCAATGGACAATTGGCAGTCGACAAGGGTCAATCAAATATAATAACAAGGATTTAGGAACCAAGACACTTTTCTTCACTGGTAAGCAAATCTAAAAATCAAAATATCAAAAACCAACATCTGTATCTGACACGAATGACACTAATTTTCTCGGAAGAAGACATCTCGACTGCACTCGATGTGACAAGTACTAAATGCAAGAGTCAAGTTCAAACATCAAGTACAAAAAGAAGGATTTAGGAACCAAGATACACGACACTCTTCTTTCTGACAGACAAGTTCCAAATAATTAAACCTGAAACCAGACCATAAAAAATAGACAAGAGACAGGGAACAGAAACCCGAAACACCAATAACTCAATAACCAAATAACAGAACTCCTGACATCGAGCACCGAGCATCAAACTTCTAAACTCAAAACCAACTACATCCGTGCTGCAAACATTTTGGAGATACTGGAGCGGAGCTTTCGTTCATAATCTTCTTCCAACCACTCCTTGTAGTTTTTAGTGTTGTTCATGATGCAATACGAATACTGCTTTACACGATAGGAAATCTCATCTTTGAGTTCCTTGGCCAAAATACGGGCATCGAATACATCTTCGCTATTTTCCACACATATTTGGGCGTGTTGTTCTATACTTTTTTCCAGTACAACCTTGGATTTTTTACCTTGCGCGAATATTTTTTTGTACTCTGCTTTTACATCAAACGTAATGTTGTCGGACTTACTGAATTTGGCACGGAGCTCATCGGGCATCTCGTACACAAAATCACGCTCGATCTCCTCATCATTTTTAATATTTTCCAGGTAAAAGTCTGGAAAGTGGAATATTTCCTGCCAATCCACCGGTGCATCCCAAGGGCCAAAACGGGCAATGTTGTTACCCATATCAATAACATTGAACTCATTTTTATTGGGCAGCACCCTGGAGCCCCTTCCTATCATCTGAAAATATAGCGTAAGCGAACGTGTAGCCCTATTTAAGATAATACTTTCCACGGTGGGTTCATCAAACCCTGTGGTTAAAATACTTACCGAGGTTAAAATGGCGTCTGGTGTTTTGGCAAACCAATCCAGAATTTCTTTTCGTTCGGTAGCTGTATTCTTGTTGTCCAAGTGCCTAACGTTGTAACCGGCCTTTTTAAAAGTCTCGTACACATACAACGAGGTATTGATACCGTTATTGAAAATTAGTGTTTTGGTGCCCTTCGCAATCTCTTCGTAAGCGGTAAGCAGTTTGCCCAACATACTGTGAGCACTGTAAAACTCATCGGAAGATTTTACGGTATAGTCTCCATTGATGCCAAGTTTTAAGGTTCGTAAACTAACATCATAATTATAAAGGTTGGCCTTGGCCAAGAACTGTTTGTCTATCAACGATTTTATGGACTCCCCAATGATCAAATGCTTATAGTTGTCCTTCATGGGAAGTTTAATGTTGGAACTCAACGGTGTTGCCGTTACGCCCAAAATTGTGGAATCCTCAAAATATTTAAAAAGTTTCCTAAAGGAATTGTAATGGGCCTCATCAATAATAACCAGACCAATATTGTTGATTTTTACTTTTTCTTCCTGTAACCTATTGTTCAGTGTTTCCACCATGGCCACAAAGCACATATAGTTGTCCTGGTCGTAAAGTTCCTTGACCTCGCTGTTAATTACCTTATTGGCCACACCGAACCCGTGGAGCATTTTGGAGGTTTGTTTGCTGAGCTCAATACGGTGGGTAAGCACCATCACCTTTTTACCGGTCTGCTCAATAAACCTTCGGGTTATCTCGGAAAAAACCACGGTTTTACCACCTCCAGTGGGCAATTGGTACAAAATATTGGTACCCTTAGGAAGTTTTTCCAAGTGTTTGAAGATTTTGTTCAGGTCTTCTTCCTGATAATCGTATAATGTTTTCTTCTTGATTTCTTTGTTTACCTCCAAAGGGAAATTGCGTTAAGGGTTCTTAAATAAAAAACCCTACAAAATTAGAGGTTTTTTGCGCTTGAGACCAATACTCGGAGGCTTTTATATTAAAATAGTATCAACAACCCTTGTTGAATCCTTTTTTTCGTGATTAATGTATTTGCTTATAACATTTTGATAACAATAACATTTTGGACTTGGAAAAATGGAGATTATAATGTATAATGATAGCTTATAACACTTGTTAAACCAGATATAAGAATGAGGCAGCTAAAAATCATTAAACAGGTCACGAACCGGGAATCCAAATCACTTGACAAATACTTGCAGGACATTAGTAAAATTGATCTGATCACCGCGCAGGAGGAAGTTGAGCTAGCACAGAAGATTAGGGCCGGAGACCAAGCTGCCTTGGAAAAACTGACGAACGCTAACCTAAGGTTTGTGGTCTCTGTGGCAAAGCAATACCAAAATCAGGGCTTAAAATTGCCCGATTTGATCAACGAGGGGAACGTTGGCTTGGTAAAAGCTGCCAAACGATTTGATGAAACCCGAGGATTTAAATTTATTTCCTACGCGGTTTGGTGGATTCGTCAATCCATTTTGCAAGCCTTGGCAGAACAATCCCGTGTGGTTCGATTGCCTTTGAACAAAATCGGGTCCATCAACAAGATAAAAAAAACATTCTCTTACTTGGAACAAGCGCACGAGCGTCCACCATCCCCCGAAGAAATTGCCAAGGAATTGGACATGACGGTTTCCGAAGTAAAACAATCCTTGAAAAATACAGGTAGGCACGTATCCATGGATGCTCCTTTAAAAGAGGGAGAAACATCCAATTTGTATGATGTGCTAAACGCCGGAGATTCCCCAAAACCGGACAAAGGTTTGATGCACCAGTCCTTGAACACCGAAATAAACAGGGCGTTGGATACACTATCCCCACGAGAAGCCGATGTGGTAAGACTGTATTATGGAATTGGCGACCAACCCTCTATGACCTTAGAGGAAATTGGCAGCACCTTTGATCTGACCAGGGAGAGAGTGCGTCAAATCCGTGAAAAAGCAATCAGAAAATTAAGACATACCTCAAAAAGTAAGATATTAAAGTCTTATTTGGGATAAGATGCCAAATGGTTATAAATAAAAAAGGGGATGTTGTAATCAATTCAACATCCCCTTTTCCATGATATTCACTTAAAAAACATCACGATTTGCTCAAAAGACTAATATCAAAGTCGGTGAGCATGTCTTTCAAATCTTGAATAAAATTTAAGTAGGCCGTGTTTTCTTTGTTATGGTTTTTCATGGTAACAAATTTTGGGTTGTTTATCCAACTATAGGTAATCAAGTTCGGCAAGTTCGTTTACTGCCAAAATTTCGTTCAGTTCTTGTAAAAATGCCAAGTATTCTTCGCCGTAGGTATCGTATAACATGGTAATCTTCGGTTTTTGTTCGGGGTTTTAGGTATAACGTAATTTTATTTTAAAGATTATATTGTTCTTATAAAATGTGGTAAAACCCCTACTTTGTGTTTAAAATATCCAGTTCTACCTCAAAATCAAGGTCTTTGTCCACTTTGCTTGGCCTTATGTTGAATTCATCATAAATAAAACACAGGTTCATTGGCAACCTTCGTCGTTCGGTATCGGACATTACACCCAATTTGGATTGTAATTCATTTTTGATTTGAAATGCTTTATTGCTGATTTTTGGGTTTTCATGGGATTCCAACTCAGAAAGAAAAGGAATTTCTTTTCTGTCCCCTACTTCCAACATTTCATCCAATAACATTAATTGGGTCTCAAGGTCCTTTGTATATTGGAACAAAGGATAAAAGATGCTTTGAAGGTACTCGGGAAGTTGGTTGTTTGCCATGGTGTAGGTATTTACATTGTTCGGAACATTTCCATTTCAAAATCTATCAGCTCTTGCACTCGCGGATATTCCTGAAGAAATTGGTCATATAAAAAAGTAAGGTGTTTTACATCCTTGTCGGTTTTGCAAAGTCTGGAAACTTGTTGGGCCACTTCCAAAAGGCCGTAGGTTTTCATCATGCGCAACGAAGGCATAATTTTTTGGCATGCAAGCTCCAGTTCAGCGAAGTTTTCACTCATTAGATTAACCTTGGCACTACCAATAAATTCCCAAACGTTCTGTTTGAACATACGGACCAATTCTTCCAATAGATCCATCTGCCCCATACAATCTTCCAAAACAGGTTTAAGATCAATGGCTTGGCCAACAAACCCAGCTTGCAAGCTTTTTTCTATAAATTTAAAATCGGTAGACATGCTGTCGGTATTTTTATCAGAATGTTGAGCACTATCACCCTGCGGATTTTGCACCAGTTTTTTTAGTTCTCTCACAATGGCACTTTGCTCATCGGATAGTGGGGTATCTTCCATTGCTTTGATCAGAGCTAAAAACTTGGTGTTATCGGATTTTGTGAATTGTTTGTTGTCCAAGCTTTGTATGCCTATTTTTTGGTAGATACTTTCAAGTTGTCTCATTTCTGAGACGCCAAAAACCTTGTTCTCCAATCCCATCTTAAAAACTTCAAAGGATTTTTTAAGCTCTCCTGCTTCCACAACGCCCAATTCCTCATAAGAAAATGAGCTTAATCCTATTTCCAGTTTTTCTAGATATGTCAACAATTCACGTGTTCCCAATTCTTTGTTGTAATCAATTATTAGTTATCCTAAAAATGTTGATTATACTGAGGGATTACAATTTATTGTTCCGTAGCATTCGGATTTTGTTGTCAAATTGCGTTATTTGTATGTGTAAAAAAACCAACCATGAAATATTTTTATCTATTCTTTAGCCTTACCCTATTGATCTCTTGTGGAGAAAAAAAAACTGAAAAGACCGAAACCTTGGAAGAAAAAGCCCAAAGGATCCACGATTCCGTGATTACGATCGATACTCATGACGATATCAACGTGCAGAATTTTACAGATAGTATCAATTACACCCAACGACTGGAAACTCAAATCAATATTCCGAAAATGGAGGAAGGTGGACTGGATGTTGCATGGCTGATCGTTTATACGGGTCAGGACACATTAACCGCCGAAGGTTATGCCAAGGCTTCCGAAAATGCCATTTCAAAATTTGAGGCCATACACAGGCTTTGTGAGGAGATTGCACCAGACCAGATTGAATTGGCACTGACCTCCGATGACGTGAGAAGAATTGTGGCGTCAGGCAAAAAAGTGGCCATGATCGGCGTGGAAAATGCGTATCCGATCGGTGAGGACCTTTCCAAAATTGAAGAATACCAAAAACGAGGTGCCCGCTATATGTCCCTATCTCACAATGGCCATAGCCAATTTAGTGATTCCAATACAGGTGAAAAAGACAGTGTTTGGCTGCATAATGGCTTAAGTGACCTGGGTAAAGAAGCTGTTGCCGAAATGAACCGTGTAGGGATGATGATCGATGTTTCGCACCCATCCAAAGAAGCCATGAAACAGATGATTGAACTTACCAAAGCACCAATCATAGCTTCGCACTCTTCGGCTAGGGCACTTTGCGACCACAGCCGTAATTTGGACGATGAACAATTGATATTGATGAAAGAAAATGGAGGCGTGGTGCAAACCGTTGCCTTTAGCTCTTATTTGAACACCGAAAAGCACGAAGCCCGTTCTGCCTATATGACCGAAGTCTATAAAAAAGTAGCCGATTCATTGGATGTGGCTTGGTATGAGCGTTCCCAGTTCTCTTCTTTGACCGATGAACAGCGTGAGGAATTCTTTGCCAACTACCGAAAGGTGATGGGCATTGGTGAAGAATTGGCCGAAACCGACCCTAACGTGCCGCCTGCGGTAAATGTATCCGATTTTGTGGACCACATTGACTATATGGTGGATTTAATCGGAATAGACCACGTAGGCATCAGCTCCGATTTTGATGGAGGTGGCGGCATTGAAGGCTGGTCAGATGCTTCTGAGACCTTCAACGTAACCTTGGAACTGGTGAAACGAGGCTATACCGAAGAAGAAATAGCAAAATTGTGGGGCGGTAACCTGTTAAGAGTGTTGGACGAGGTCCAGGCCGTGGCCAAAGCCTTGAATTAAGAAGCGGCTTTTTCCTCTTCTTTTTCCTTTTTGGCCAAACGGTCTTTAACGTATTCTATTTTCGTTTTCCCGTGGGCCTTGGGATTACCATGCTCATCTAGATTGACCATAATAATATTGTCCACCGTAACAATACTTTCGTGGGTCATCTTATTTCTAACTTCGCAGTTTAAGGAAATTGAGGTGACCCCGAATTTTATGACCTCAATACCAATTTCTATGATATCGCCTTCTTTGGCAGTACTCATAAAATTGATTTCGGACATGTATTTGGTTACGATTTTTCTGCTTTCGAGTTGAATAATACTGTACAATGCAGCTTCTTCATCAATCCAAGCAAGGACTTTACCTCCAAAGAGCGTACCATTGGCGTTCAGGTCCTCTGGCTTTACCCATTTTCTAGTATGGAATCGCATAGTTGAAATGTTTAGAATTCTCTTACAAAGTTAGCCCAATCCTTTGAAGATTTTCTTGTTAATCGCTTTAATTTATGCGAATTACGAATTTGAAATATTTGCTGGTCACCAAATATGGAGTAATTAATTTTGATTGCCCAAGATTTTGAACTTGATCAATTAGAGGTGTTTTAACTGAACAAATTCTTTTGTGGGGGCAAAGTGGTCTTGGGAATATGCAAATCGCAGCCCATTGCAGCATTTGATTGCTCTATAAAGTATGCCGATAATAATGGGGATTCCAGTTCAAGGTTCTGGTGTACAAAAAAATGGATGTTCTCCAATCCCAAGGACTTCCAAGTGGACAAACGCTCGATCCAATCATCCAAACGGGGATAATCCGATTTGTGATTGGCTCCCACATAGCGAACAAAAGCTTCGTTATTGGTCAGGCGCATGTGCATAAGATCTCGCCTACCTGCAGTATCCACCAAAATATTGGCAATGTTGTTCTCTTCCAATAAATGATAGAGTTCCTGCGCCACTTTTTCATCGTTGAACCAATCTGTATGTCTGAATTCCATGGCCAATGGAAACTCTTTGGGCCAATATTCCACAAAGCGTACTACCCTATCCCAGTTTTTGGGTCCAAAATTGTTGTGCATTTGCAAAAAGATGGTGCCCAATTTTTCTCCTAACAAAGTGGTCACTTCCAAATAGCGGTCTGCAGATTCAAGCGCTTTATCGTTCAAGCGGCGAAGATGGCTCACCTCATTGGTCATTTTAGGGAAGAATTTAAAGCCCTCCGGTGTTTTGTCCCGCCATTTTTCATACTGTTCCGCAGGAAAGATGCGATAAAATGTGGCATTGAGCTCAATACTGTTGAATTGCGAAGCATAATATTCCAATTCGTCTTTTGTTCCTCTGGGGTAGAAATTCTTTAGATCTTGTCTGTTCCATTTGGCACAGCCCACATAAATCTTGGTTTCCGCTCCCGTTTTGTTTTTGGACAACACCACGGGAGTATCGGGGTGGTCTGGTGGGATGGTAAAATCTATGTTTTCTGGGTGGTCTACTTTGCCGAATTTCATGGGTCACCAAATTTTATGTCTACCTAATTTATGAGGTAAAACAATTTTATTTCACCTCTTTTTTAAGTTTAGAGGGATTTTGTCTGTTATCAAAGATTGTAACTATAAATATCGTTTTGGAATTAAAACGGTAATACATAGTGGTCTGTTTGGAGATTACACATTTATACAGTCCAAGCTTTTTATCAGATTCTGGAAAGATATTAGGGTCGCTCTTAATCAAGTCAATGGATTTATCCAATTTCTTAATAAAATCCGACTTAACTTTCAATGACCAATTTTCCTGCAAGTAGTTTAAGAGTTCTGAGATTTTCTTTTCTGCTGTTTTAGAAATCTTGACCTTTCTGCTCATTCTTATCTATGCTTTGCCATAAACGAGTCAAAGTCTACAACATCTCCATTTTCAATTTCAGAAATTCCTTGATTTATTTCAGCTTGTTGCTCGGTAGTCAATTCATCCCAAAAATCAGTTGAACCTTCCTTTTTGAAAATTCGTTTGATTGATTGAATAATCTTGGGGTCATTAGTATTCAACAACATTTTTACCAGTTCTATTTTTTCCGCCTGAATATTCATAATCAATATTTTGTAGAAACGAAGATAATGAATCTTTTAGATTGCTAATGTTAACAGTAATATGACACCTGTGATTTTTAGAGGGCATGAACAATATTTTTGATATATTTGGTTCATGTTACTCTTCAACAGATCTATTAAATTCTCCAAGCTATTCAGATATTGGGTTTTGCTCGAATTTTCAATTTGTATAGTGTGCCTAATCATTTACTGGATTTCCAAATTACTTTAAAACACCCAGAAATATCCTTGCTGTTTGTTCATAACATCGTTGACAACTATTGCGATATTTAAAAGTGTGCGGTTGATCATTCTGTAATTTTATTAAAAATCACAACCATGGATTCACAATCCGACCGTCGATTGGACATTCGTCCAACCATTCCAGAGTCACATTTTAACAGCCAAATGGGTTTCGATGAACATTTTCAGAACAAGACCCTGAGACCCGTGATCAAACTTCAAAACTATTTGTTGGTAGAGGCTTTCAAGAACTATGCGAACAAACATAAGGGTGTGTTCTACGAACTTTCCTTGGAAAAAAAGTTCCACTACATTGAGCGGGCTATCCAAAAGGACATCAAATTCAGGAATTCCCTTAAGGGAATGATCATTGGCCAGTTCACCGTGGATGAATATCGGGATTACATTACGAATTCTTCTGCATTGAACAAAAGAATGATGAACATGGTGGTGGAACGATTAAAGGACCAGATCCAACTTTTGGAGGAAGAAGCTTTATTACAAAATTGATTCTCCATTTAAGTTGGTGGTGAGTATATCGCTCATTAGGTCAAAATAAGGCCGAATAGCCCTGTACGACTTGTCCACTTCGTCAATAAATAATGGGGAAAGTACTTCTTTATCGGAAAGTTTACGTACAAATACAAACTGTTTCTTTCTGATCAAGTCAATATCAGGGTGTTCTTTGTCAAAACCTTTAGGAGCAGTTTTTACTTCATCACCACTTAGTTCGCCCCAAATTGTTTTCAATTCTTTTTTATTGATGACTTCCCTGAATTCGGAGGCATCCATCTCCAGTTCCTTTCTAATTCGGAAGAGGTCCTCCTTGTTCGGAGCCCAAAATCCTGTTGCCAAAAACGACTCCCCCGGTTTTAAATGAAGATAATAGCCTCCCCGTAAATGGGCGCCCAATCGAGAAAACGAACCGGCAAAATGACTTTTATAAGGTGTTTTGTCCTTGGAAAAACGAACATCCCTGTAAATACGGAACAATTTCATCTTTTCAATTTCATCATGGTGGTTCAAGTTTTCCTTCACCATTTCAAAAAATAACTTAACCTTGGATTGATGCTTTTTAAAAGTGGGCTTATTGGCTTCGAACCAATCTCTATTATTGTTCTTTTTAAGTTCCGTCAAAAAATCAAAAACCTCATTGGATACCGTAATCTTGGATGTCATATACAGATAATATGTTATTTTTAAACTAAAGTTAACTTTTTATCATGGGTATGGTAAGGATTTGTCTAATTTTAAGACAATAATGAGCAGTATGGATAAAGAAAAAATAATAGCTGAACTCAATAGGCATAAAAAATTGCCATATCTGGACTATAGATTAAAGCAAGAAACCGAGGATTTTACCGACACGCTTTTTTTTACTTTATTTGATGCCAATACCCCTGTGGCCGTTAATCTGGAGTTGTTAGAGAAAAAATTCAACCAATTAATGGATATGGCCTGTTGGGATTTGGAGAAACCAAGTGAAGAGCTTTGGAACAATTACATTTCCCATTTGCCACAAATTTTAGAAAATTTGAATTTGGATGCTGAAGCTATATTGAATTGTGACCCTGCCTCACTTTCCATTCAGGAGATTTATATGGCCTACCCGGGTTTTTATGCCATTGCCATTTACAGATTGGCGCACGAACTTTATGAAGAAGGGGTTCCATTAATTCCCAGAATGATGACCGAATATGCGCACCGACAAACTGGTGTGGACATTAACCCGGGAGCTAAAATCGGGAAATCGTTTTTTATAGATCATGCCACGGGAGTCGTAATTGGCGAAACTGCAGTAATCCACGATAATGTAAAAATATACCAAGGAGTTACGCTTGGGGCGCTTTACGTTGCCAAAAAATTGGAAAAAACAAAACGACACCCCACCATTGAAAACAATGTGACCATCTATGCCAATGCAACTATTTTAGGAGGCGAAACCGTAGTTGGCGCTAACTCGGTTATTGGTGGCAATGCATGGATTACGTCGTCCGTTCCTGCGAATTCAACCGTTTATCATAAACCAGAAATTAAAATAAAGACAACCCCAAATGTCTAACAGCATACTCGACCTTATTGGAAACACCCCTTTGGTGGAATCCAAAGTTTTGAATACAAATCCTAATGTAAAAGTCCTGTTTAAGCTCGAAGGAAACAATCCTGGCGGAAGCGTTAAAGACCGTCCAGCTTACAACATGATAAAAAGTGGGCTTGAACGTGGCGATTTTACCACGGAAACCAAATTAATCGAAGCCACAAGTGGAAATACAGGTATTGGATTGGCCATGATTGCTGGCCTTTTTGGGCTTGATATTGAATTGGTGATGCCCGAAAACTCTACCAAGGAACGAGTGCAAACTATGCGAGCCTACGGTGCAAAAGTGACGCTGACCCCTGCCGATGTAGGTATAGAAGGGGCTCGGGATTATGCAGAGGCTAAAGTAAAGGATAAAGGTTTCCAAATGTTGAACCAGTTCTCCAATGATGACAATTGGAAAGCGCACTACAAAACCACAGGCCCAGAAATTTGGAGAGATACGGATGGTGAAATCACACATTTTGTATCCAGTATGGGCACTACAGGAACCATTATGGGAACCTCCACTTATTTAAAGGAGCAGAATCCCGACATCCAAATTGTGGGCGTGCAACCTACCGATGATTCCAAAATTCCCGGGATACGCAAGTGGCCGCAAGAATACCTTCCGAAGATTTTTAACCCTAAAAAGGTTGATACGGTAATGGAGGTCAGTGAACAGGATGCCACCGAAATGGCTAAAAAGCTGGCAAAAGAAGAAGGCATTTTTGCAGGAATGAGCAGTGGTGGAGCCGCTACAGTGGCATTACGTCTTGCAGAAACTTTGGAAAGCGGGGTTATCGTTTCTATTGTTTGTGACCGTGGCGATCGTTATTTGTCTTCGGATTTGTTTGATTAAGGAATTGTTAGGTGTTGGATGCCCCGAAGCCAAATGTTGGCAGTTTGCAGTAACTCTTCCCTTTGTGCTTGAACTTGATACTTGAGTTTGAACTTTAAAAACTACAACGACAACCTAAATATTTGGCAATAGTTACAGTCCTCGAATGTAACTTCCATACAAATCTTTAAACTGATACCCTTGCTGAAAACGATGCTTGCTCAATTTTTTATAGGCAACCAATCCCCAGAGCAGCAGTTCTTTCAAAAAATAAGAATCTTCTTTGGGTGCATCGGGTTGATATTCCTTTAAAAGATTGTTCAATGGACCGATGGAATCCAGTTTGGACTTGTAATCTTCTTCTTTTTCATCATCCAACAGTTCAAAGCCTTCGCCGTCAAAGAACCAGCTTATCAATTCGTCATATTCGTTTTCCTCTTCTTTGCGTTGAAGCTTATCAATTTTAGGGAAGTAATTTGGGAACAAAGACTTCGCGGCATCCTCAATTAAGTTCTCCGCCACGGAACCCGCTCCCTCCTGCTCTCCTTCATACACCAGTTCAATTTTTCCGGTGATGGATGGAATAACGCCCATAAAATCGCTTAAACGTACGGCGGTTTTTTTATCTCCAGCAACAATCGCTCTGCGCTCAGCGGTACTCAATAGGTTTTCGAAAGCCGTAATACTCATACGGGCACTCACCCCGCTTTTGGCATCCACATATTCGCTATTTCTAGCCTCAAAACTGATTTGTTCCAATAAATCCATGGCAATTTCCGGCACATGGACAAATTCAGATTGACGTTTATCCAACCGCGCTTCTTGTTTCGTAATTTTCTTTGCAATTTCGATACTCTCGGGATAATGGGTAAGAATTTGTGAGCCTATTCTATCCTTCAAAGGAGTAACAATGCTTCCTCTATTGGTGTAATCTTCAGGATTGGCGGTAAACACAAATTGAATGTCCAAATGTAAACGTAGCTTAAACCCTCTAATCTGTATATCGCCTTCTTGCAGTATGTTAAAAAGTGTTACTTGAATTCTTGCTTGAAGGTCAGGAAGTTCATTTATTACAAAAATGCAACGGTTGGCCCGCGGTATCATTCCAAAATGAATCACACGGTCATCAGCATAGGATAATTTGAGGTTGGCCGCTTTTATTGGGTCAACATCACCAATCAAATCAGCTACGGTAACATCTGGTGTGGCCAATTTTTCATAAAAACGCTCGCTTCTGTGCACCCAACTTATGGGTGTTTCGTCTCCTTTTTCCTTAATAAGTTCTGTTGCATATCTGGAGATGGGTTTCAAGGGGTCGTCATGGATTTCAGAACCTTCTACTATCGGCATCCATTCATCCAGCAACTGTACCATTAAACGGGCCAAACGTGTTTTTGCCTGTCCTCTTAAACCTAATAAATTGATATTATGCCGGGAAAGAATGGCTCTTTCCAGCTCTGGGATTACCGAGTTTTCGTAGCCCCAAACACCTTCGAACACTTGCTCACCTTTGGATATTTTCTCCAAAAGGTTTTCCCGTAGTTCATCTTTGATGCTTTTACTGGAATAACCAGCTGATTTAAGTTCGCCTAGCGTTTTAATGTTGATATGGTCCAAATTCATGTGATGTGTTATCCTTTAATTCGTCTTTTTCTGTTTTGCTCGTAATCTTCAAAAATCATTTCGCCCAAACCTTTAAGGCCAGTGTAAAAGGCCTTCCCTTTGTTGGCTTTGGTAAATTCACGCACAAACTGCATTAAATAAGGGTCTTCGGCAATCATAAAAGTGGTTATGGGGATATGAAGTTTTCTGGCCTGTTGGGCCATGGCGTAGCATTTTTCAACAATGTAATCGTCCAATCCCACACTGTTCTTATAATAATCACCGTTCGGAAGCCGCAAACAAGATGGTTTTCCGTCGGTTATCATAAAAATCTGTTTATTGGTGTTCCGTTTTCTACGGAGCATGTCCATCGCCAATTGAAGTCCGGCCACCGTATTGGTGTGGTATGGCCCTACTCGTAAATAAGGCAAATCCTTGATGGGAATAGGCCAGGCATCGTTTCCGAATACCAAAATGTCAAGTGTATCCTTTGGATATCGTGTGGTAATGAACTCGGCCAATGCCATTGCTACTTTCTTGGCAGGTGTAATACGGTCTTCACCATAAAGAATCATACTGTGGCTGATGTCAATCATAAGTACAGTGCTCATTTGGGCTTTGTGCTGTGTATCTTCCACGACCAAATCCTCTTCACTCAAGGAAAAATTGTCCAATCCATGATTCACTTGGGCATTTTTAAGGCTTTCCGTCATGCTGATGTGCTCCAATGAATCCCCAAAACGGTATTCACGGAACTCACCCGTATGCTCATCGCCTTTTCCTGACTTGCCTGTTTTATGGTTTCCCGAGCCGCTTCGTTTGATTTTGCCAAAAATTTGGTCCAAGGCCCGTTGACGTAGCATGCGTTCCAGCTTAGCTGTGATGGAGAGGTTTCCCCCGCCACCATTTTCGTCGCTCTCTTCACCTTCGCCACCTTGTGGCCCATCCATATCAAATTCCTCACGGATGTACCCCTTGGCCTTAAGGTCTTCTATAAAATCGTCAATGGTGTAATCGTCGTCGGTAAGTTCGTATTCCTTGTCCAGCTCACGGAGCCAATCCAAAGCCTCCTCCACATCACCTGAGGTATGGGTAACGAGTTCCTGAAAAATCTCAAAGAGTTTTTCGAACGGGGTTTGGTCCGGAGCTTCGTAGTTGGTAAAACGAAACCCTTTTCTTGTGTTCATAGCCATTACATAAATTTACGGCATTTCGCTGTAACGACTAGGGCTTTAGAAAAAACTTAACGGATTTGTTTAATGACGTTTTTCCAGTACTTGGGCAATATCGTCCAAAGTGTAGCCTTTGGCCTGCAACAAAATAAGGTAGTGAAACAGTAAATCGGCACTCTCGTTCAGGAAAAGGTCCTCGTTGTCATCTTTGGCCTCAATAACGGTTTCCACAGCCTCCTCCCCTACTTTTTGTGCTATTTTGTTGATACCATTTCGAAACAATGAAGCCACGTAGCTATCTGGATTTTCTTGATTATTTTTTCTGGATTCGATAACACCTTCCAAAGTGGACAAAAAGCCATAATCTTGAACATTTTCTTCGGCCCAACAGGTGTCGGTCCCTTTGTGGCAAGTGGGACCAACGGGATTCACCTTTACCAGCAACGTATCGTTGTCGCAATCCACTTGGATGCCCACAAGATTCAAAAAGTTGCCGCTTTCTTCGCCTTTGGTCCATAATCGTTGCTTGGAACGGCTGAAGAATGTCACTTTTTTGGTCTCTTGGGTTTTTTCAAACGCCTCTTGGTTCATATAACCCAGCATCAACACGTTTTTGGTGGTTGCATCTTGAATAATTGCTGGAATTAGTCCGTCTGAATTTTTATTGAAGTCTATTTTCATTGGTCACAATCGTTAGTTGAAACCCTGCCTTGCCGGCAGGTAGGTATGCACTTTAGTGCAAGACTTTCGGTTTTTACAAATATCATCATAAGAGTTATTGGGTTATGGATTATTGAGTTATTAAAGTATACTGTCTAAGTAACTGAATAACTTAATAACAGTTTGCAATTCCATTGCTTTTCAAAACCCATTGATTCAATTCATTGTGTTTAGTTTATGTTTTTTGTGCTTGTCACATCGAGCTGTCTTCCTGAGCGTAGTGGAAGGAGCGTCGAGATGTGGATTTTATACTCTCACAGGAATTCCTTTTTCCCTTAATTCTTTTTTCAGTTTATTGATTTCAATTTCCTTAAAATGAAAAACACTGGCAGCCAAAGCGGCATCTGCTTTTCCATTCTTAAATGTATCGGTAAAGTGTGAAATGGTACCCGCTCCACCTGATGCAATCACAGGAATATTAACCAATTCCGAGAGTTTTGCCAAAGCTTTGTTGGCAAACCCATTTTTGGTGCCATCATGGTCCATGGAAGTGAACAGAATTTCTCCCGCTCCCCGTTCTTCCACTTCTTTGGCCCATTCAAATAGGTCAATTTCTGTGGGGACCTTTCCTCCTACCAAATGGACTTTCCATTGTCCGTTGATTTGCTTGGCATCAATAGCCACAACGATACATTGCGAGCCGAATTTGGCCATCAATTCGTTGATCAATTCGGGCCGTTTTACCGCTGATGAGTTGATAGAAACCTTATCTGCGCCATTTTTCAGCAAAACATCCACATCTTCCACGGAAGAAATCCCACCCCCCACGGTAAAAGGTATATTGATGGTCTCAGCTACATGATACACCAGTTCGGCCAAGGTCTTTCGCTTCTCTTCGGTGGCGGAAATGTCCAAAAAAACCAATTCATCAGCGCCTTCTTTGGCATAAATGGACGCTAGTTCCACGGGGTCTCCCGCATCACGTAGGTCCACAAAGTTGATGCCTTTTACGGTTCTCCCGTTTTTAATATCGAGACAGGGAATTATTCTTTTTGTAAGCATTTATTTTTCTTTCGTCTTACTGAATTTTACGTTTATTTTTAATGTGAGACTACTTTCAAACCAATAATTGAAGCAATTAATGTGGTAATAAAAAATAGTCTCCAAAATGTTGCCGGTTCTTTAAAGACAAAAATTCCTATTAACACCGTTCCTACTGCACCAATTCCGGTCCAAACCGCATAAGCCGTGCCTATTGGCAATTCTTGTGTGGCTTTTACGAGCAAAAGCATACTAATTGCCAGGCAAACTGCAAATCCTATATACCAATAAGTGGTTTCGGTCCCGGTCGTTTCTTTGGCCTTTCCCAGACAAGCTGCAAAGGCTACTTCAAAGAATCCGGCAATTATCAATAGTATCCAGTTCATCGGCTATATATCCAACTCTAGCTTTCATTCTTTATATTCAGGTCTACGTCTCCATAAAACCCCAAATCTTTATTCTGCAAAATCTTTGTCCAAAGTGCTATTTGACCTGTGTGATAAGACAAATGCTCCGTTACATGAATAATGTTGCCCACACCAGAAAAATTAAAGCCCTGTACGTTTCTTTTACGTAAAAGTTCGTTGAGCGGAGCATCGTAAAATGCCCTTTTTGCATCGGATATGGTATCCTCAAGTTTTTTGACCAACTCTGCTTTCGTGTATCCCGATACTGTTGAGAATTCTTCATCGCGTTGGCGGGAATCCTCCAAATTTTGAATGGAAGCAATACCGTATTGGGTAATGTTTCCGCAGAGATGAAGTATGAGGTTCCCAATACTATTGCTAGACTTGTTGGGTTTTTGCCAGATTTCATCTTCCGACAATTGCTCTAAGCAGATTTTGATCATGCGAAGACTTTCGTTCATGCGATACCCCGCATTCCAAACCAATTCTTCTTGGAGTTGTTTTTCCTTATCCATTTTGGAGAATGTAATGTTCCAATTGTTTTAAACTGATCCTGTTTTCATAAATGGCCTTTCCTATAATGGTGCCATCACAACCAATTTCAGCAAGTTTTGGCAACTCATCAAATGAAGAAATACCTCCACTAGCGATTAATTTAATATTGGAAGTATTGTCCAATATCTTTTTATAGAGTTCAAAAGCAGGGCCTTGCAACATGCCATCTTTGCTAATATCCGTGCAGATTACGTACACAATACCTGCTTTTTGGTAAAACTGAATAAAAGGTAACAATTCTTGTTCAGATTCTTCTTGCCAACCTGAAACTGCAATTTTTTCGTTATTGGCATCAGCGCCTAAAATGATTTTATTTGCACCAAAATTTTGCAACCAACTTAAAAAAGTTTCTTGGTCTTTTACGGCAATACTTCCGCCAGTAATTTGATGGGCACCACTTTCAAAAGCAATGAGTAAATCTTTGTCAGTTTTTAATCCTCCCCCAAAATCTATTTGTAAGTTGGTTTTTGATGCGATGGTCTCCAAAACTTTATGGTTAACGATATGCTTGGATTTTGCACCATCCAAATCCACCAAATGTAAATATTGGATACCATGGGCCTCGAACGCCTTGGCCACCTCTAACGGACTTTCGTTATACACCTTTTTGGTGTTGTAATCTCCTTTGGAAAGGCGTACACATTTCCCTTCAATGATGTCTATTGCTGGAATCAATCTCATTTTCTAATCGTATTTTACTCGGTCTATGGACATCCACATTTCCGAATCCCCTATCCTTTTAAAGCCCAAATTTTCATAAAAGTGATGTGCGTCGATGGTTTTGAATGCCACAGTATTGACTTTTTTTACATCTGAGCGGTCCAAAATATGTTGTATCAATTTTTTACCTAATCCCTTTCTTTTATTGGGGTCAAAGACAACAACATCCATAATGTAGGCAAAAACCAGTCCGTCGGTTATTATTCGGGCATAAGCCATTTGTTCCCCTTTTTCATCGTACATGCCAAAGCAGATACTTTTTTCAATCGTCATTATTGTTTCTTCCATACTCCTGCCCTTTCCCCAATAGGTCAATCCAACTTCTTTGTGCACCTTTTGGATATCCAACCTATTCTTGTCTGTTGATATTTGGAATTCCATAATCAGGTAAGTGTTAAAAAGTTTTTCAGGATTTCACTGCCCACATCACTGCTCTTTTCGGGGTGAAATTGCACTCCGTAAAAATTATCCTTTTGCAAAGCGGCACTGTAAGTTAGTTCATATTCCGAAGTTGCAATGGTTTCTTTCCCGATCGGGGCATAAAAACTGTGTACCAAATAGATGTATGATTTCTCTGGAATATTAGTAAATAGCTTACTTTTTAAACCTGAAATTTGGTTCCACCCAATTTGTGGGACTTTAACATTTCTGGAAAATTTTATCACATCCAAATCAAAGATTCCCAAACCTTCGGTATTTCCTTCTTCGGATGAATGGCACATCAACTGCATACCCAAACAAATCCCCAGAACGGGTTGTTTTAATGTAGGAATCACCTTGTCCAACCCTGTGGCTTTCAACTTTGCCATAGCCGAACTCGCTTCTCCAACACCAGGGAATATCACCTTATCTGCATTTTGGATTTCTTCTGCATCATGGCTTAAAACAGCCTCATAACCAAGGCGTTTAATAGCAAACATGATGCTCTGGATATTTCCTGCTCCGTAATCAATTATGACTATATTCATTTATTTCTTGTCTTTTTGTCATTTCGAGCATAGCGAGAAATCTAGATTTCTCAGTCGCAAGCTCCTTCGAAATGACACTTTTTACAACATTCCCTTCGTAGAAGGCAACACCATTTTTTCCGCATCTCGCTTTACCGCCATTTTAATGGATTTGGCAAAAGCCTTGAAAATCGCCTCGATTTTATGATGTTCGTTGGTGCCTTCGGCTTTAATGTTCAAATTGGCCTTGGCGCCATCGGTGAACGATTTAAAAAAGTGCATAAACATTTCCGTGGGCATATCCCCTACTTTTTCACGTTTAAATTCGGTGTCCCAAACCAGCCAGTTCCGCCCCCCAAAATCTATGGCAACCTGTGCCAGACAATCATCCATGGGCAAAGCAAAACCATAGCGTTCAATTCCCAGTTTGTTGCCCAATGCCTTGGAAAACAACTCTCCCAGTGCGATAGCGGTATCTTCGATGGTGTGGTGTTCATCTACTTCCAAATCGCCATCTACTTTTATTTCCAAATCCATTTGACCGTGACGCGCCAATTGGTCCAACATGTGGTCGAAAAAAGCCAAACCTGTATTAATGTCACTCTTTCCGTTACCATCAAGGTTTATCTTGATTTTAATGTCGGTTTCATTGGTTTTTCGGGATATTTCCGCAATCCTGTTTTCCAATTTGAGAAACTCATAGATTTTTTCCCAATCATTGCTTTCCAGAGCGATGTAATCGTCCAGTTCTTCACGTTTTACGGTAATTTCATCTGTTCCCAAATGGGTTTCATCATTGATAAAAATTCCTTTGGCACCAAGGTTTTTCGCAAGTTCCACATCGGTTAAACGGTCACCTATCACGAACGAATTCTCGAGATCATATGCTTCGGAAAAATACGTGGTCAACATTCCTGTGCCCGGTTTGCGTGTCGGGGCATTGTCCTTTGCAAAGGTTCGATCGATATGGACTGCTTCAAAAACCACTCCTTCATTTTCAAAGGTTTTTAAAATAAAATTTTGCACGGGCCAAAAGGTCTCTTCTGGAAAAACATCTGTTCCCAGTCCATCTTGATTGGTAATCATTACCAGTTCGTAGTCCAGTTCTTTGGCGATTTTCGCCAAATAAGTAAATGCTTTGGGGTAAAAAAACAACTTCTCAAAAGCATCAATCTGTTCATCAGCTGGTTCTTTGATGATGGTTCCATCTCGATCAATAAACAATACTTTTTTGCCCATTACCTTAACGCTTTTAAAATGGCTATCAATTTTTTGTTTTCCTCTGGTGTACCCACGGTAAACCGTAAGGTGTTTTCGCACAATGGCTGCGTACTCCTATTGCGCACTACCACATGTTTTTCCAATAATTGTTGATAACGCTTATCGGCATTATCAACTTTGGCCAACACAAAATTAGCGTCGGATGGATATAGTTGTTCTACAAATTTCATACTGTTCAATGCTTTGATTAATCCATCTCTTTCATCAAGAATCTGCTGTACCTCTTGATCGACCAAATCTTGATTCAATACACGCTGTAATGCTCGTTGCTGGGTCAATTGATTGACATTGTAGGGAGGTTTGATTTTGTTCAAAATACCTATTATTTCTTCCGATGCATAGCATATCCCCAATCGGATACCTGCCAATCCATAGGCTTTGGATAGCGTTTGGGTCACAATCAAGTTGGGATATGTTTTAAGTTGTGACAACCAACTTTCATCTTTTGAAAAATCAATATATGCTTCGTCGATTACCACTAATCCATTGAATGCTTCCAATAACTTTTCAATTCCTTCTTTTTTAAAAGAATTTCCGGTAGGATTGTTGGGTGAACAAATAAAGAGAAGCTTGGTGTTTGTGTCGACTGCCTCTATAATTTCATTAACATTCGGCTGAAAATCAGTAGTCAACAAAACTTCTTTGTTCTCCACGGAATTAATCCCCGCCAACACCTTGTACATTCCGTAAGTGGGCGGTAATGTGATGATATTATCCTGATTAGGTTCACAAAAAGCCCTGTAAATCAAATCTAAAACTTCGTCACTTCCGTTTCCAAGTAAAATTTGGCTTTCCGATACCCCTTTTTGTTCGGCCAAAAGTGATTTTAAACTTCGTTGATACGGGTCTGGGTAGCGGTTTACTCCATTGTCAAAAGGGTTTTCGTTGGCATCCAGAAATATCATTTCCGAGCCATCGGATACATATTCGTCACGTGCGGAGGAATAGGGTTGCAACTTGCGAACCGATTCCCGAACTATATTATTTATGTCAAATGTTTTTTGCATAGCATTTGGTCTCGACTGCGCTCGACCTGACATTAATCTTTATTCAAACTTTTTAATCTTAAGGTTACCGCATTTTTGTGCGCCTGTAATCCCTCAGCATCCGCCATAAGCTCTATGGCACTTCCGATGCCTTGGATTCCCTTTTCGGATATTTTTTGAAAAGTCATGCTCTTCATAAAACTATCCAGATTCACCCCGCTGTATTGTTTGGCATAACCGTTTGTTGGTAACGTATGATTGGTGCCCGAAGCGTAATCACCTGCACTCTCGGGCGTATAATTGCCAATAAAAACGGAGCCTGCATTCTGAATTTTTTCAAGGTAAAACGCTTCATTCTCCATACAAACAATAAAGTGTTCCGGGCCATATTCGTTGATCAAATCCATAGCTTCTTGGTCATTCTTCACCAAAATCAATTTGCTGTTGCCAATTGATTTGCGAGCTATTTCCGCTCTAGGCAATTGCTGTAACTGACTTTCGATTTCCTCTTCAACCGCCTCAATCAATTTTTCTGAAGTGGATACCAAAATTACCTGACTATCCACCCCGTGTTCGGCTTGGCTTAACAAATCCGAAGCTACAAAAGCTGCGTTTGCTGAATCATCCGCAACCACCAAAAGCTCACTTGGTCCCGCAGGCATATCGATGGCAACATTGTGCCTGGTGGCCAATTGTTTCGCTACCGTGACATATTGATTTCCTGGTCCAAAAATTTTGTACACTTTTGGAATGCTCTCCGTACCAAAGGTCATTCCAGCAATGGCTTGAATACCGCCAACTTTAAAAATCCGTGTTACACCACAAAGTTGGGCCGTGTATAAAATCGCTGGATTGATTTCACCTTTTTTATCGGGCGGGGTGCAGAGCACAATTTCTTCACATCCTGCCAGTTTAGCGGGAATTGCCAACATTAAAATGGTTGAAAATAAGGGAGCTGTTCCACCGGGTATGTACAACCCCACTTTTTGTATGGGGCGTTTTTCTTGCCAGCATTTTACGCCGGGCATGGTTTCTACTTCAACTTTGGAAGTTTTTTGGGCAGCATGGAATTTTTCGATATTGACCTTTGCCAGGTTAATGGCTTGTTTTAGGGCGTCTGAAACGGCATCACCAGCTATTTCAATTTCTGAAGCAGATACCGAAAGTGCATCCAATTTCACTTGGTCAAACCGGTCTGTATACTTTTTTATAACGGCGTCCCCATCAGATTTAACCTCTTTGAAAATACTGTTGACAATTTCTTCAATATCGGCAACAGTTTGCGTGGGTCGTTTTAATATTTCGGCCCAATCACTTTGCTGTGGATAATTGATACGCTGCATTATAGTACCATTTTTTCAATAGGACAAACCAAAATTCCTTCGGCTCCGGCCTCTTTCAATTCATCGATGACTTCCCAAAAGGTTTCCCGGTTGATTACCGTATGCACCGAGCTCCATCCTTCTTCGGCCAAGGGCAAAACCGTGGGGCTTCGCATTCCGGGGAGAATGGAAATAATTTCATCCAATTTATCATTCGGTGCATTCATCAACACATATTTGTTCTGGCGCGCCTGCAATACCGATTTAATCCTGAACTGGATTTTTTTCAACAGTTCTTTGCGTTCTTCGGAGATGGTGGGCGATACTGCGAGAACTGCCTCGCTTTTCAGCATTACTTCCACCTCTTTCAAATTGTTTTTAAAAAGTGTGCTTCCGCTCGAAACAATGTCACAGATACCGTAAGCCAAACCAATATTTGGGGCAATTTCTACAGAACCATTGATAATGTGCAGGTCGGCCGTAACCCCTTTAGATGCCAAGTAGTCCTTTACCGTATTCGGGTAGGATGTTGCTATTTTTTTACCTTCAAAATCCGTAATGGAATTGTAGGTCTCATTTTTTGGGACTGCCAAGGATACACGACATTTGGAAAAACCCAATCGCTCCGCAATGGAAATATCTTTTCCTTTTTCAATGAGTACGTTTTCCCCGATGATGGCGATGTCCACTACTCCATCCCTCAAATATTGGGGGATGTCCCCGTTCCGTAAATAAAATACTTCCAAGGGAAAATTTCGGGAGGTGGCTTTTAACTGGTCTTTTCCGTTGTCGATGGAAATTCCACAATCCTTTAAGATTTTGAGGGAATCCTCGTTTAAACGGCCACTTTTTTGAACAGCAATTCTAATTTTTGTCATTTTTCAATCGTTTTGTCCGAAAAACCAAAGGGGTACAAAAAATAAACCCGTTTGATTTCTCAAACGGGTTAGAATATATTTTAAAAACAACAATACATTTCTATCTCGCTTGAGGGCAAGTATAAAAATGATGATGTGTGTTTTTGTTTCTCATTATGCTCCAAAAGTAGGATATATTTTTATATCAAAAAAGAGAAAATTAGTTATTTCCCAAAATTAATGGCAAACCATCATCTCCCGACCCTACTACAACTACTTTTGCATTGGGTGATTCTGCGAGTTTTAATGTGGCGTCTATACCCTTGTCCTGTAATATTTTATCCGTTAAGGAAGCGCTGAGTATTCGGTTGGCATCTGCTTTTCCTTGTGCTTCAATACGAACCTTTTCAGCTTCTTTCGAAGCTGTCACCAATCGAAACTCATATTCCAGCGATTCTTGTTCTTGCCTTAATTTACGTTCAATGGCATCTTTAATAGTGGGAGGTAATGTAACATCGCGCACCAGTACTTCATTTAATTGAACGTATTGGTCGTCCACAATTTTTTGCGTTTCCTCAAAAATCTCCTGTTGAATTGCATCTCGCTTACTTGAGTACAATTGTTCCGGTGTATATCGCCCAACCACGCTACGGGCTGCCGAACGAATTGCAGGCAATAGCACACGTTCTATATACTGTTCCCCTTTTTCTTGGTGCAGTTTTCCAAGATCTTCAGATTTTGGCTGAAACCAAACAGAAGCTTCCAGTTTTATATCCAATCCGTTGGAAGAGAGTACGTTCATTTTTTCCAGTTTTTCTTGCTGGCGTACTTCATAGATAAACACTTTGTTCCATGGGGCCACCAAGTGAAAACCTTCTCCCAAAGGCGGTTCGTCGGTAACAACACCTCCACCAAAATATTTGTACAGCACCCCAGCCTCACCAGAACCAATAGTTACGGTAGACCTTGACGCGAAAATGATAAGAAAAATAATTCCTGCTAAAGCAGGCAATGCAATTTTAGGTAATTTATCCATGTATAAATGGTTTTATATTAATCCGTTATATTTTCTGATGAACCATTCCGCAGCTAGGGAAAGAATCATCAACCCCAATAAAATACGGAAATCTATCAAAGATACAACATTATCCCTGCTTTTTTGGACAGGAAGAAGTACATTGGAGGACGTTAAATCGGATTGTAAATCTTCAAGCTCATCCAAAAAGTACAGTTGCCCCTTATTATTAGCTGCTAAACGCCCCAATTTTTTGTAGTTGGCAGAGACCAATTGCTTTTCGGGATTAAAATCCAATATTCTAAATGCTCCCGAACGTTTTAAATTTTCATCCTGAACAGTAACAGTAAAGTTGTATTCGCCAGCATCCAAATCGGTCAAATCCACTTCGTAAAAAGAACCTTTTAAAAGCATGGGCGAAATTCTTGAAAAATCATTGTCAACACCTTCCACTTTGATGGAAATATCGGCATTGGCATCAAACTGGTAACTTTCATCAAAATAGGAAGCCCTGATTTTGGCCATATTGGCATTATCAAAAACCAACTCATAAACGAGTTCGAGACGGTTTCGCTGCCTGTTGGAACCCAGATATACCATCAAATTGCCTATAAATTCATCAAACTTTTGAAAACTTTGGTCGTTACGATATACCTGTGCGCGCCAGCGCCAAAGATTCTCACCAAATAGTACAGCTTCCTTTTGATTGGATTCCGTGAGAATGGCAAACAAAGGCTTGTCCAAATCAACCCCCTGTAATTGCTGGAACATAACAGTTTCGTTGTCCTTATTGAGTTGAATATCCCTAAGAGTTCCGTTCAAGGGCGGAAATCCATCAACCGAAAATTCACCTAAACCAAACAGGCCAAAGGCATTGTTTAAAATGGGTAAAATTTCTTCTGGTTGCCTACTGCCGGAAACGGTGAAACTTTCTTGTACCCGGTTCAAAAAGTTCCAATCCGTTTTGCTACCTGTAATGGTAAAATAATTGGTTCCAGAATTCTTCAAAAACTCGTAAACACTTCTAAAATTTCGATTCGGCTGATACAGGATTATAAGGTCGGATTCCTCTAGAACAGACTGACTTGCATTTGGTTTTAGCAGGGTAACCGAACGTTGCTCATTGGATTCAATGGATTTTTTTAATGAGCCGATGTCTGGATGGAGTATATCCGAAACTATGGCTACGTTGGTTTTTTCATCGATTACTTCAATGGCGGTCTCTTTGGAATTGTTGATCGTATTTCGTTCATTTTCCAACACGCCCACCTCAATTTTGATGGTTTTGATGCCCACACTTTGCGCCTCGATCAACGTATTTAGGGTTTGACTGTTTTTTGTGCTATTAAGGTTTACCCGTTCTTGATGTACCCTCCTTCCGTTAATGGAAATAGTGACTGTACTTGAAACAGGTCTTGAACCATGGTACCGAATGGAAGTCTCAATAGGGAAGCTGTTTCTTAAAAAGGCGTATTTGTTTACATTTATCAACCCAACGGAAATATCTTCATACTGCGTGGTGTCCCCGACCACAACAGGGTATATTGTTGAATTTTTATTCAGGTTGATGTATTCGTAATCCCTGCCCAGGGTTTGGTTTCCATCAGAAAACAGCACAATGGCGTTGGTTCCGTTCACAAAAACATCATTTAAGGTTGAAAGGGCATTGGAGACGTCGGTATTTCCTTGGTTAAAATTTACAGAGTCCGTTACTGTAATTGTATTTCCAAACCCGTATTGATGGATGGTAAACCGTTCACTTAAATCATCATCGGCTTTAATTTGGGCTATGGCTTGGGAAATCTCCGAAGTGGTAGAAGCATCTTCCATGGAAGTGGAATTGTCCACCAAGAGAATCAAATTCGCTTTTTCCACAAAATAATCCTTGCTGACAAATTTTGGGTTTATCAAAAGCAAAAGGCCGCAAAATAAGGTAACAAACCTCAATGCGGCCAATATTATTTTAAGCGAACCTTTTCTCGGGTTCTTATAAAAGTATTGAAAAAATACTATGGTAAGCGCGGCAGCAACTGCTAAAATAATAAGTAGTACCGTGCGTAAATCCATTCAATTCTATGTTAACATACCACCATCAACGTTCAATACCTGTCCTGTAACATAAGCCGATAAGTCGGATGCCAAGAACACACAGGCATTGGCAACGTCTTCAGGGCTTCCACCACGTCTTAATGGAATGGCCTCCCTCCAGCCTTGAACTACTTTCTCGTCCAATTTCTCGGTCATTTCAGTTTCGATAAATCCAGGGGCAATGGCATTGCAACGGATGTTTCTTGAACCCAATTCCAATGCTACGGACTTGGTAAAACCAATCATACCCGCTTTGGAGGCTGCGTAGTTGGTTTGTCCGGCATTACCTTTAACACCAACCACACTACTCATATTGATTATGGAACCTTTACGCTGCTTCAACATGGTACGTTGCACCGCTTTGGTCATATTGAATACCGATTTTAGGTTGATTTCGATTACTTTATCAAAATCATCTTCGCCCATACGCATCAATAAATTGTCTTTTGTAATACCAGCGTTATTGATGAGTACATCGATTCTGCCATCAAAATCTTCCAAAACCTTGGCCACAAGGGCCTCAGATTCCTCAAAACTGGCGGCATTACTTTTATAGGCCTTGGCCTTCACGCCCATTTGGGTCAGTTCTTTTTCCAGTTCCAAGGCTGGAGCTTCGCTGGAGCTGTAGGTAAAAGCCACATTGGCACCGTGTTTTGCAAATACTTCGGCAATTCCTTTACCAATTCCCCTGCTGGCTCCTGTTATGATTACGTTTTTCCCTTCCAAAAGTTGCATAGATAATTATGTTTGAATGGTTATTAACCAAAATATTGGTTCTTATCTGTTTTACTAAAATTCGTCATTTCGAGTGGATTTCACGACAGTAGGAGTGAAATTTGTATCGAGAAACAGAATTTTCATCTAAAAAGTTCTCGACCTGCCTGCCGGCAGGCAGGTACGATTTTTCGTTCCTCACAATCACTCGAACTGACGCCTAGAACTAATTTTTATTTTTCAAAATACACAACAAGTCAAATATAGTTGTTGTTTTAGGTTTAGAGCATATTTAAAAACAATTCAATTGGCTAAAAATGATGATTTTTCGCTTCAATCAATCCTTTTCAAACATGCTCGTAGACGAAAAAAATCCCGCATAAAACGGGATTTAGTATGGTTTTAACGGTTGGTTACCCAACCACTTCTTTCACTTTTACGCCAATTTCCGCGGGTGAATCCACTACGTGGATGCCACAATCGCGCATGATTTTTTTCTTGGCTTGGGCTGTATCGTCGCTACCACCAACAATGGCACCAGCGTGTCCCATGGTACGTCCTGCAGGAGCAGTTTCTCCAGCGATAAAACCAATAATTGGTTTTTTGCTGCCACTTTCCTTATACCATCTTGCAGCTTCTGCTTCCAATTGACCGCCAATTTCACCGATCATTACAACACATTCTGTTTCTGGGTCATTGATCAATAGCTCAACAGCTTGTTTTGTAGTGGTTCCTATGATTGGGTCACCTCCAATACCAATGGCCGTAGTAATTCCCAATCCTTGACGAACTACTTGGTCGGCAGCTTCGTAAGTCAGAGTTCCTGATTTGGAAACGATGCCCACTTTTCCTTTTTTGAAGACAAATCCTGGCATAATGCCAACTTTGGCTTCACCGGGAGTAATTACACCTGGGCAGTTTGGCCCGATCAATGTGCAATCCATATCCTTAATGTAATCGTTGGCTTTTACCATGTCAGCAACAGGAATACCTTCGGTAATAGTGATGATTACTTTAATTCCTGCATCGGCAGCTTCCATAATGGCATCCGCAGCAAATGCGGGCGGAACAAAAATAATAGTGGTGTCGGCACCAACTTCTTTTACAGCATCTTCCACTGTATTAAAAACTGGTTTTCCCAAATGTTCCTGACCACCTTTGCCCGGGGTCACACCACCAACCACGTTGGTTCCGTATTCAATCATTTGTTCGGCGTGGAAGGTTCCTTCACTACCGGTAAATCCTTGTACAATTATGTTTGAATCCTTGTTTACTAAGACGCTCATATATTTAACTTAATGTAGAGATACAAAAATATGGTTTACTAAAGTTTTTATCTATTGATTTCTTAAATCTTTTTCAGTTTTTGCAAGATTTCTGGAATCTTTTTGATGGATGCGATTTGTTTTAACTTTTCACGTGCTTCCTCAGCTGGGTATCCGAAATAGGTTTTACCGCCTTCTAGTGATTTTGAAATGCCAGATTGAGCCAATATCACAGCTTTTTTGCCGATGGTGATGCCACTAGTGATGCCTACCTGCCCCCAAAGGGTTACTTCATCTTCCAAAACAACACAACCTGCAATACCAACGTGAGAGGCTATCAAACACTTCTTACCAATAACGGTATCGTGCCCCACTTGAATCTGATTGTCCAATTTGGCCCCTTCCTTAATGGTTGTTGAACCTGTTACTCCACGGTCAATGGTACACCCAGCTCCGATATCTACATTGTCCTCGATCACTACATTTCCGCCTGAAAGTAATTTATCAAAACCTTCGGGCCTGTTTTTGTAGTAGAACGCATCGGCTCCCAACACGGTTCCTGCGTGGATGGTAACATTGTCCCCAAGAATACACCCATCATAAATGGTTACGTTGGGGTGAATCACACAGTTTTTACCAATCTTTACATGGTTTCCAATAAAAACATTCGGTTGAATTACGGTTCCCTCCCCTATCTCGGCTGAATCAGCAATGGATGATGCTGCTGTTTCAAAAGGTTTGAAATGATGGGTCAACTTGTTGAAATCCCTAAATGGGTCATCTGATACAAGTAAAGCCTTACCTTCCGGGCATTCTACCTCCTTGTTGATGAGAACAACCGTAGCCTTTGATTGTAACGCCTTGTCATAATATTTGGGATGGTCTACAAATACAATATCGCCTTCTTCCACCACGTGGATTTCATTCATGCCCAAGACCGGGAAATCATCATCCCCCACGAAATTGGCATCAATGATTTTCGATATTTCCTTTAAGGTATAGGTTTTAGGGAATTTCATGTAAGGCTACTCTTTGGCGCGTTCCAAATAGGCTGCTTTCTCCGTATCAATTTTAATTTTGTCGCCTTCGTTGATAAAAAGCGGAACATTGATCGTTGCACCCGTCTCCACAGTAGCGGGTTTGGTAGCATTTGTAGCGGTATTTCCTTTTACGCCTGGCTCGGTATGGGTTACTTCCAACACCACACTCGCCGGCATTTCAACAGAAAGGGGCATATTGTCCTCCGCATTGAAAATAATGGTCACCACTTCGCTTTCTTTTAGCAAATCGGAAGCATCCAAGGCATCTTTTTGCAATGCGATTTGGGTGTAATCATCCGTATTCATAAAGTGATATGTTTCGCCATCATTGTACAAAAACTGGTATGAACGTGTCTCCACACGAACATCTTCAATCTTGTGACCTGCTGAAAATGTATTGTCGACTACTTTACCAGTAGTCACACTTTTTAATTTGGTACGGACAAAAGCGGGTCCTTTACCTGGTTTTACATGAAGAAACTCTACAATCTTGTAGATATCGTTGTTGTACTTGATGCACAACCCTTTTCTTATATCAGAAGTACTTGCCATAAATTTAATTTGAACTGAAATAACCTTTCATAATTCCACGTTGCGAATCTCTTATAAATTGAAGTATCTCATCTCGCTCTGGAGTTGCCTCCATTTCAGCTTCAATAATGGATGCAGCTTGGGAATTGTTATAATTTTGTTGATATAGTAGTCTGTAAATATTTTGAATCTCTCGAATCTTATCGGATTCGAAACCTCTTCTTCGCAATCCAATGGAATTGATACCTACATAAGAAAGTGGTTCTCTGGCCGCTTTTACATACGGGGGCACATCCTTACGGACCAATGATCCACCCGTTACAAAAGCATGATTTCCAATAGAGACAAACTGATGCACGGCTACCATTCCCGCCAACACTACATTCTGGCCAATGGTTACATGTCCTGCCAAAGTTGAATTATTGCTGAAGATACATCCGTCGCCCACAAAACAATCGTGTGCTACGTGGCAATAGGCCATGATCAAACAATCATTCCCGATAACCGTTTTCATTCGGTCGGAAGTTCCTTTGTTTATGGTGGCACACTCCCTGATTGTGGTATTGTCCCCAATTACAACGGTGGTATCCTCTCCTTGGTATTTTAAATCTTGGGGCATTGCGGAGATTACGGCACCTGGAAAAATGCTGCAATTTTTTCCGATTCTGGCCCCCTCCATTATGGTAACGTTGGAACCAATCCACGTCCCCTCCCCAATGGTTACATTATTATGTATGGTGGTAAAGGGTTCAATTACCACATTTTTGGCAATTTTGGCCCCGGGGTGTACATATGCTAATGGTTGGTTCATCTACGAATCTGTATTTTTTGTTTTTACGATCTGGGCCATCAATTCGGCTTCGGACACCAATTTACCATTGGCATAAGCATAGGCCTGCATGTGACAGATACCTCTACGGATGGGAGAAATCAAATCGCATTTAAATATTAAAGTATCTCCCGGTACCACTTGTTGTTTAAACTTTACCTTATCAATCTTCATGAAGAAAGTTAAGTAGTTCTCTGGGTCTGGAACGGTACTCAAAACAAGTATTCCACCAGTTTGAGCCATCGCCTCTACTTGCAAAACCCCTGGCATTACAGGAGCTCCGGGAAAGTGACCGACAAAAAACGGTTCGTTCATCGTCACGTTCTTAACTCCCACCACATGGGTGTCGGACAACTCCAAAATCTTATCGACCAACAAAAACGGTGGTCGGTGAGGCAATCGCTCCATGATTTGATTCACGTTAAGCAAAGGCTCTTGATTCAAATCATAGCTGGGAACTTTGTTCCTTTTTTCTATTTTAATGATTTTGGACAATTTTTTCGCGAACTGTGTGTTCACAAAATGGCCAGGTTTGTTTGCGATTACTTTGCCCCTAATCCGGGTGCCTGTCAACGCTAAATCCCCGATTACATCCAACAGCTTGTGCCGTGCTGCTTCATTTGGGTGGTGCAGGGTAAGGTTATCTAAAATACCGTTCGGCTTTACGGATAGTTTTTCTTTGTTAAAGGCCTTCTCCAATTTCTTCATTGTGGATTCCGATATCTCCTTGTCCACATAAACAATGGCATTATTCAGGTCACCTCCCTTGATAAGGCCATTTTCCAATAACATTTCCAGTTCATGAAGAAAACTAAAGGTACGTGAGTCCGCTATTTGCTCTTTAAAGTCGGACATTTTTTCCAAAGTGGCATTCTGAGTGCCCAAAACCTTGGTCCCAAAATCCACCATTGTAGTTACCTGGTATTCGTTCGCAGGAATTACGGTGATTTCGCTTCCTGTGGCTTCATCTCTATAGGAAATAACATCTTTCACCACAAATTCTTCACGCTCCTCCTCTTGCTCCACTATGCCTGCTTCTTCCAGCGCCTCAACAAAAAATTTGGAGGAACCGTCCATGATAGGGGGCTCTGGGGCATCCAATTCAATTAGGACGTTGTCGATATCCAAACCGACCAGAGCTGCAAGTACATGCTCCGAGGTGTGGATTTTGACGCCATTCTTTTCCAGATTGGTGCCACGTTGGGTATTTACCACATAATTCGCATCGGCTTCAATTATGGGTTCCCCTTCCAAATCTATTCTTTTGAACGCATAGCCATGGTTCTCATCGGCAGGAAGAAAACTCATGGTTACATTTTCGCCTGTATGTAATCCTACACCTTGTAGCGTTACTTTTTTAGCTATGGTGCGTTGTTTGTTACTTGGTTTGCTCACCTTCAACTCTTTTTTCTATGTTGGAGATTTGATTTGCCAATTTCGGCAAATTCTTAAAGTGTACATATGATTTGTTGAAGTCTCCATAGTTCAATGCTGGTGACCCTTGGAGGACTTCATCATCTTTTACGTTTCTTCCGATTCCGGATTGGGCCTGAATGCGTACCCTATCACCTATGATGATGTGGCCCACAATGCCCACTTGACCGCCAATTAAGCAGTTTTTTCCTATTTTGGTGGAACCTGCGACCCCGGTTTGAGCCGCGATGGCGGTATTTTCACCAATTTCTACATTATGTGCTATTTGGATTTGATTATCCAGTTTTACACCCTTTCTCAAAATAGTGGAACCTAAAGTGGCACGGTCTATGGTGGTTCCCGCGCCTACATCCACATTATCTTCTATTATTACGTTGCCCGTCTGGGGCACTTTACTGTATTCTCCATTTGAGTTTGGTGTAAAACCAAACCCATCTGCCCCAATGATAGCACCACCATGGATAACACAATTGTTACCTATAATGGTTTCTGAATAGATCTTGGCCCCGGCAAAAACAATAACATTATCGCCAATAACCACATTGTCGCCCACATAAGCATTGGGATATATTTTAACGTTATCCCCGATTTTAACATTATCTCCCAAATAGGCAAAAGCACCTAAGTAAAAACCTTCGCCGTAGTTTGCGCTTTCGGAAATGTAACAAGGGTTTTCAACCCCTGTCTTGTTGTTTTTAACTTGATTATAGTACTCCAATAATTTGGAAAAGGATTTATAGGCATCATCTACCTTAATAAGTGTGGTAGAAATTTCCTGCTCTGGAATAAAATCCTTGTTTACTATGGTTATCGATGCCTTAGTGGAATAAATGTACGATGTATATTTTGGGTTGGCCAAAAAGGTCAAAGACCCTTTTTCACCGTCTTCTATCTTGGACAATTTATGGACAGCGATTTGAGGATTTCCCTCAACTTCCCCTTCTAAGATTCCGGCAATTTGGGTAGCTGTAAATTTCATTGGTGCAAAAGTAACAAAATTTGTTAAACGGCTTTCTTTGGATAACAGCTGTAATATTTGGTGACGGTTTTGGCCAATGCTTTTAGGCTAAGTTGGTCCGACTCCTTTAAAACATCCGAAATTTTCCCGTTCTTTTTTAAAATTTGAATAGCCTCATCCTTACTATAGGCTTTATTGGATATTTCTCCTTGAAACACAAAATTGGAAGCTTCTTCAACGGAAAGATCATGCTTTTCTATGATCCAATCCAACTTTTCGTTCATTTTTTCAGGAGTCATGGGTCTCTTTTTTATTTTAACGTGCAAAAGTTTTCTGTCCAAAATCATCTTGCACAGTTTGGAAAGCACAAAATCTTCATGGAACTGCCAATTTTTCAAGGCACCCAGAACATCAATATCGTCCAGTTCGGCAAAAGTCTCAAGAACTTCCTTATGAAATGTCTGTGCCCTATTATCTTTCAGAAAAAACAATAATGGTCGGCTTCCCATTAAATCTTCTCCTCTCAGCAACAACAGTCTAGCCCGTTGCATGATCCGAATCAACAATTGCTCGGCCACCAATCCTGTTTTGTGCAAGTAAACTTGCCAATACATAAACCTACGGGCCATCAAAAACTTTTCCACGGCATAAATGGCCTTCTCCTCTACCACCAAATTACCGTTGACTACGTTTAACATGGAGATGAGCCGTTCCGAATTGATGTTTCCCTCGGTAACCCCAGAGTAAAAACTATCACGTTTCAGGTAATCTAACCGGTCCATATCCAACTGACTGGATACCAGTTGATTTAAGAACAGCTTGGGGTAATCTCCCTTAAATATGGAAATAGCGATATCGAGTTGTCCTTCAAACTCCTTGTTCAGTTCCATCATAAATCTCAAGGAAATCTGCTCGTGACTTATTTCTTTGGCCACAAAACCTTCCAATGCATGGGAAAATGGGCCATGTCCAATATCGTGCAACAAAATGGCACACAACAATCCTTTCTCTTCCTCTTCAGTAATCTCAACATTTTTTAATTTTAAAGCCTGAATGGCCTTGGTCATTAAATGCATGCTACCCAGCGCGTGGTGGAACCGGGTATGATGGGCTCCCGGATATACCAAATAAGAAAGTCCCATTTGGGATATCCGCCTCAATCTTTGAAAGTAAGGGTGCGAAATTAGACTAAAAATTAGTTCGTTGGGAGTTCCAATAAAACCGTAAATTGGATCGTTGAAAACATTAAGCTTATTGGTTTTTACCAAAGTTTTTTGTTTTAATTCCCACAAAGATAACTACTATATGAACAAGATAACAATTCTTTGGGTCGATGATGAAATAGACCTATTAAAACCTCACATATTATTTCTGGAAAGCAAGGGCTACAAAGTGGTTACCAGCCAAAGTGGCCAAGATGCCATTGAAGAGATCAAGGAAACTTTTTTTGATATTGTCTTCCTCGATGAAAATATGCCCGGACTCTCTGGTTTGGAAACCTTGACGGAAATAAAAAAATACGATGGTTCCATTCCCGTGGTAATGATTACCAAAAGCGAGGAGGAATATATTATGGACGAGGCCATTGGTTCCAAAATTGCCGATTACTTGATAAAACCCGTCAACCCCAATCAAATTTTACTCTCCTTAAAAAAGAGTTTGGACAATTCCCGATTGGTATCAGAAAAGACCACCGCCAATTATCAGCAGGAGTTTCGGAAGATTGCCATGGATCTTTCCATGATCAATACGCAGGAAGAATGGGTGGAACTCTATAAAAAATTGATCTATTGGGAGCTGGAACTTGAGCAAATCGAAGACTCCGGTATGTTCGAGATATTGGAATCCCAGAAAACTGAGGCCAATTCGCAGTTTGGCAAGTTTGTGGACAAGAATTATAAAGGTTGGTTTAGAGATGGTGATGCCCCCATAATGTCCCACACTTTATTCAAAAATAAGATTCAGCCCGAATTGGAAGAGTGCAAAACCCTTTTGGTGGTGATCGATAATTTACGGTACGACCAATGGTTGGCATTTGAGAAAACATTATCGGCATATTATAAAAAGAAGCAAGAGTGTGCCTACTTCAGCATTTTGCCAACGGCAACGCAATATGCCCGTAATGCACTCTTTTCTGGCCTGATGCCTTCTGAAATGGAGAAAAGGTATCCTGATTGGTGGAAAAATGACACTGACGAAGGCGGAAAAAACCTTCACGAATCAGAATTTCTTGGAGAACAATTAAAAAGACTTGGTCTTAACCTAAATTGGGAATACCACAAAATAAGCAACCTTAAACAAGGTAAGCAACTGGCCCAAAACTTTAAATCCCAAAAAGATAACGATTTAACTGTATTGGTGTACAACTTTGTGGATATGCTCTCCCACTCCAAAACAGAAATGGAGGTGGTCAAGGAGCTTGCCGCCAACGACAAGGCCTACCGGTCCCTTACCTTGAGCTGGTTTAAAAATTCGCCCTTGTTGGAAATTATCCAGCAGGCACAGGATTTGGGAATGAAGTTGATTTTGACCACGGACCACGGCACCATCAATGTAAAACAGCCATCTAAGGTAATTGGCGATAGAGAAACCAGCTTGAACCTTCGCTATAAAACTGGGCGAAGTCTTACCTATCAGGACAAAGATGTTTTGGCCACCAAAAATCCGCAAGAGATTCACTTGCCGAACATCAATTTGAGCAGTAGTTACATTTTTGCCAAGAACGACCTCTTTTTTGCATATCCGAACAACTACAATCATTATGTAAGCTATTACAGAAACACCTATCAACATGGTGGTGTTTCGTTGGAAGAAATGATAGTTCCTTTTGTAGTTTTGGATCCTAAATAAATCTATTTTGAAAAGAAACTTTGAATTGGATGAAATCCATGAGGTTGCCAAAGAGCTACTGGAAAAAGCACCGAACAAGGTGCTTTGTTTGTATGGTGATATGGGAGTTGGCAAGACTACTTTGGTAAAAGCCTTGGTAAAAGAACTTGGAGCGGTGGATGTGGCCAGCAGCCCCACTTTTGGTTTGGTGAACGAATACCATGATGATAAGGACACCCCTATAGCCTACCATTTTGATTTTTACAGGTTAAATGATGAAATGGAAGCCTTGGACATGGGCTTGGAGGATTATTTGAGTTCCGACGCTTGGTTGTTTATTGAGTGGCCCGATAAAATCCCATCCTTACTTCCAGAGGATGCTGTGGGTGTATTCTTGCACTTTGTCGAGGAAAGCACACGTTCAATCGAGTTAAATATTTCTTAAGGGATCATCCCGGTATCTTCATCGCAATTATTGTTCAGAGCAAGCTTATTTCGATAAAGTGTGGGGTTTTTTCGTTTAAAAACCAATTTTATCGACAAAAAGCATGGTAGGTTGAAATATTTTCCTACATTTGTTCTGAAATGAATTCATTTATTAACCAAAAACTCTTTTACGATGAACACTAAAAAAGTTTTTTTTGGATTGCTAGCTGTTGCATTTTTGGCAATGACCGCTGTTTCGACAAGCGTTGTTAAAATTGACAAAGACCAAACAGTAAGCGTTGAAAAGAAAAAATTGATTAAACTTTAATTTTTGATTCTTTTCGACCCTTAAAAATTAATCCCTTTTTTCGAAAAGGGATTTTTTTTACAATAATCTTGGATTTTTTGAGTTTACAAAAGTAATGAGCAAAAAATCTACAATAAAGAAACGTTTTATTATTGAAGGAGCGATAGCATTATTGATTGCGATTACCCCTATATTATTTTATTTTTATAAATACTTACCACCTAATGCCACTTCGTGGACCTTTTTAGGAATTACGTTTACTGAGAACAATTTTGGCGAAGTGTCACTAGCCTTTTATTATTATTTTGGTAAGTTAGTCCCTTTACTCTTATTGGTTATTTGGTTTATTACTTCAAAAAACTGGTGGTACCATGCCATATTGATTCCGATTGCCATGTACAGTTTTCAGTTGTTTTCTGCTCTGAATTATGCTAATAGTGAACGAATAGATGAAAACGAAATTCTATATGTAATTGCCGTTACCATGGTAGTGGTGCCTATTGTATATTTTATTCGATTGAAACTAGTTGATAAACATGTACATGGTATCGATTTGGACGCCATGGACACCGAACTCCAAATACTCAAGGAAAAAGAAGAATTGCGCAAAGAACGCGAGAAACTGGAACAGCGTCAAAAGACTGCTTCAAAAAAAATGTAAATTTGTTTTAATACCTAGCGGTATTATGAATAGATTTACCGTTTATGAGCCAAGCTTCATCTCCATTTAGCAAACAACAATTGCTCCCCCAAGAAGAAACCTTAGAGGTTGTAAAACAAAAGGGGGAACTTTTTATAGGCATTCCAAAAGAAAACCAGTATCAAGAAAAGCGGGTATGCCTTACTCCTGACGCTGTTAACGCCATTACGGCACATGGACATCGGGTATTGGTGGAATCCGGAGCCGGAGAGGGCGCCAATTTTTCGGATCTGGACTATACGAATGCAGGAGCCGAGATTACAAGGGATACCAAAAAAGTGTTCTCCTGCCCCTTAATTTTAAAAGTGGAGCCCCCCACCCTTTCGGAAATAGATATATTAAATCCACAGACCATCATTATTTCTGCTTTGCAGATCAAGACCCAGAACAAGGAGTATTTTGAGATCATGGCTAAAAAACGTCTTACGGCCATTGCTTTTGAATACATTCGGGATGATGATGGAAATTACCCAGCTGTTCGGTCGTTGAGCGAAATTGCAGGAATTTCCTCCATTTTAATTGCCTCGGAATTGATGGCAAACCCCAGTACGGGCAACGGATTAATGTTTGGAAATATTAGCGGGGTACCTCCCGTTGAAGTGGTCATTATTGGAGCCGGAACCGTAGGTGAGTTTGCAGCCAGGTCTGCCTTAGGGCTTGGAGCCAATGTAAAGGTTTTTGATAATTCCATCAGTAAACTCAGAAACCTGCAAACCAACCTTAACCAAACATTGTACACCTCTACGGTGCAACCCAAAAATTTGATCAAGTCCTTAAAACGTTGCGATGTTGCCATTGGCGCCACCCGCGGAAAGGACCGTTCTCCCGTAGTCGTGTCCAGTTCCATGGTGGAGAACATGAAAAAAGGAGCGGTAATCATTGATGTGAGCATTGACATGGGCGGTTGTTTTGAAACCTCCGAGGTGACCACACACAGAAAACCCACTTTTGAGAAATATGGGGTGATCCATTATGGTGTTCCCAATATTCCATCGAGGTATCCGAGAACATCCTCTATCTCCATAAGTAATATTTTTACGCCCTATTTATTAAAAATTGGCGAGGAGGGCGGTCTGGAGCATTCACTTCGGTTTGATAAAGGCTTGCGCAACGGACTTTACATGTACCACGGTATTTTGACCAACAAATCTGTGGGCGATTGGTTCGGCTTGAGTTATAACGATATTAATTTTCTTATTTTTTAATGTAGATGGCATTTTTGAAACGATTGGGATGGTACCTAGTGGGACTGTCCATAGGATTGATTTTTTTGGTTTTTATTTTGAAGAAAAAATCGGGTGAAGAGGGGTTGGATTTCTGCTACTTCCCTAATTGTAGGGTGCTCAAGGATATGCGTTCCAAACCGTTGACTTTCTCCGAATCCCTGCCCGAGCAATATCGAGACACTTTGCTGATCCAGTCCTTTTTAGAGGATGGAGACGTGGATTTTGGTAAAAGTGACACCAAATCCGAACCGTGCAAGACGTATTTTATCTCACATGAATACAATGGTGAAGAGTTGGAATTAAAGGCCAAGAGTTGTGAGGAGGAAGTTATACTAGAAAAGGTCGAGAAAATTAATGAATAACAATTCATGGCCTTATCCATCAATTCAAAAGGGGCATTCGTCAATTTGTAAGCTAATTACACAAATCAAGTGTTATATTTCTGACTAAACAGAAAAACACTCTTTTCATGATTGATTTTGGTGTACTTAAATATAAGCTCAGTAGAGTATCAAAAAAGAAATTATCGTTTGCTTCAACTTTTCCAATAAATAAAAGGTCAAAAGTAAAAGAAGAGTTGGTTGGAGAAATTTTGGAAAAACTCAGTTTTTGGGAACAACAAAACGGCTTTTTGGACAACAAAATTACCTTGCACCGTTTGTCTAAAGAACTCAACACCAACAGTTCTTACTTATCCAAAGTGATAAACACCCATAAAAATCAAAATTTTGCAAGCTACCTAAAAGATGTTCGGATTACTTATGCGATAAACCATTTAAAGGAAAATCCGGAGATTGTGAAAACCAAATCCATGATCCAGATAGCCGAAATGTACGGATTTAACTCCCTAAACGTTTTTACAAAAACGTTTAAAGATAAAACTGGGTTAACGCCAGGGGTGTTTTTTAAAAGAGTTTTGGAGGATGAATGGAGGAAATCACCAAGCCAAAGAAAAGCCTAGGTTTAACATTGTCCTTTTGTCCAAACTAGCGTATTCAGGTAAAAACCCTTGAGTTTTGTGACTGAGACCAAGATTTAAATATAGCTTAGACTCATTTTCGGTTTCATTTAAAATTTTATACCCTAGATCCAATGCTCCTCCTACCCCTGATGTGGAATTGGAGGTAAAGAAATCCAAGTTCTCAGGTTGGTTCCAATAATGGAGTTCTGAGTTTAAAATAATCTTATCGACAAATAGCGAATGATTAAAAAGTTTGATGCCTGTAGCCATAAATAGATAGTCTTTATTGTGGAACTGTCTTAAATAAAAGTGGATTTTGAATCGGTTTTTATAGTTGAACCAAAAATTCTCATCCAAGTAACCACCGAAAGGAGCCATTGTGTATCCCAGACCAGCATTTGCCTTTAAATTCTGGTTAAACTTGAAGTTGTTCTTTCCCAACATCATCGGGTTAACTAAATTTAGCAAGGACAACCAGCCAACTTTTTTTGCAAATTTCTTTTCTTCACTTACCAAATCATCAAAATTGGTGTATCTGTAAAATTCTTCGTTGGGTCGGTATAAGTTTTTTATGGCACCATAAATATCATGCCCAACAATATCCCTTTCCAACTCATTGTCTTCTTCTTCAATATCTGAAAACAACCCAGGGATTAAATTTGTGAGGTAATAACCGATCATAGATGCCTTTCTCGTTAAATAATCTATGCCAAGGTTGTCAAAATTATCTTCTTCGAAAGCTAAGAGTGTTTCTGTCCTAGTGAGGATAGCATAATCGGACTCCAATCCTGCGGTGTGCAACCTTATATAATCATCCAGATTGTTGTCTCTTAAATCAATCAATGTTTGATCTGTCACTCCTTTAACATAAGCTGCTCCGTTGAATATTGAAAAGGGCTGGCTTACCGATCCTATTTCCAAATCTGTCAAAATTGACCTGTGCCCTTCTTCGTGGGTGACCACCGTTCCTAGAAATGAAACCCCGAATTGTAAGAACCTGTCAACCTTAGAAGGCTTTTTATTGATTAATCTGGCCAAAATCCTATTTGCCGACACATAGTTTGTGTTTGTCTGGCGCATGGTGAATAGGTTTTGTCCATTTATAATGGAAAAGTCGTAGAAGTGTGATGGGTAAATGCTGTCGTATGCTTGAGTGTTTTGTGCAAAACTTATAGGAAAGGTTGAGAAGTAGAATGTACCCAACATTATAGCAGAGTAGAAATTTATGGAAAATATCGAAGAACGCATTTTGAAATATAAATCAAAACAAATTGGAATATCGTTTTAGCAGTAATCTCCTCCTTTCATTAGATATGAAAATCCATTTTTGAAAGAGAACAATCTTCCTCTTTAGGTATTTGTCTTGGGCGTTTATTTTTTTATGATAGATTCTATCAGCTTTATCACGTATGGCCTTGCACTTTTTAAGATAATGTTCTGAGAGAATGTAATCTTCAAACTCATGATGGGTGATATTTTTATTTTCTTTCACAGCCACTTTACCTATTTAAAAGTATAGCAAAATACTAAGAAAGAGACGTTTCAGACAGTTTTAATCAAATGATATATTGTTTGATTTATAAATCAGTATTTATTTTTAGGTGGAATACCCGAATCAGAGAGGAAAATATTATTGATAAGCGAAGCGTTAAGAATCCAACCTCCTACGCTTCCGTTCCTTGGTTATCAAAGCCAGTTCCCTTGAGGTTTGCCCAGCGACCGAAGTATTCTCCTCTGCCCTTCTGATCAGGTAGGGCATTACATCCCTTACAGGGCCATACGGAACATATTTTACAGCATTATAGCCATGGGCGGCCAAATTATAGGTGATATGGTCGCTCATACCAAACAATTGACCAAACCAAATCCGTTCGTCGTTGGTAGGCACACCCTGCTTTTCCATCAAATCAATTAGTTTGAGGGTACTTTGCTCGTTATGGGTGCCGGCGAAAATGGTAAATTGGTTTAAATGCTCCATCATGTATGTAATGGAGGCATCAAAGTTTTCGTCTGTTTCTTGTTTGGACTTGCAAATCGGGCTTTCGTAGCCCTTGTCGTTCGCTCGATCGTTCTCCTTCTCCATATAGGCTCCCCGCACCACTTTGGCGCCAATCTTAAAACCTTCATCAGAAGCCAACCCATAGAGTTTTTTAATGTAATCCATTCGGTCCCAACGGTACATTTGAAAGGTATTGAAAACGATAGTTTTTTCCTTGTTGTATTTGCGCATCATATCAAGGACCAAATCATCTGCGGCATCTTGCATCCAACTTTCCTCGGCGTCTATCAACAACGCAACGTCCAGCTTGTGTGCTTTTTGACAAACTTTTTCGAATCGGTTCACTATTCTTGCCCATTCCGCTTTTTCATCTTCATTCAATTCGCTTTGTGCAGAAATTTTTTCGAACAATTTAAAGCGGCCAAATCCTGTGGGCTTAAAAACTGCAAAGGGCATCGCATCTTTTTCCTTCACAAAATCCAGAATATCCAAGGTCTTTTCCATGGCAAAATCAAACTGGTTGTCCACCTCTTTGCCCTCGGCCGAATAATCCAAAATAGAACAGACCCCATTGCCATACATATTATCAATAATAGGGAGACAATCTTCCTCGTTCACCCCACCACAAAAATGGTCGAACACGGTAGCCCTAATCAACCCCTCAACAGGTAAATGGGCCTTAATGGCAAAATTGGTCACAGCGGTTCCAATACGAACCAAAGGTTCGTTGGAAATCAATTTAAAAAGGAAATAGGCTCGCTCCAGCTGGGAGTCCGACTTAAGCTCAAAAGCTATTGCAGTATTCTCAAAATTAGGTCGCATTCTTTGATATCCATTAAAGATTCAAAGATAAGTACGCAAACTAGAACCATATATATAAAAATAGTCTTTATTTAGCAGTGAAATTTAAATTATGGAATCGGTTAAATCACAGTCTTACGAGGTACATATTGGCGAATTGGCAGAAGCTGCTCTTAACCAACACATTGCTAAAAATAGTTACTCCAAAATATTTGTTTTGGTGGATGAAAACACCAAAGCGCATTGCTTGCCTTTTTTTAAAGAAATGTTTGACGGACCTGTAGATTTTATCTTGGAAATCCGATCAGGGGAAGAAAACAAACATATCCATACTTGCTTGCAACTTTGGGAGGACCTATCCAATTTAGATGGTGACCGAAAAAGCCTACTGATCAACCTTGGTGGTGGGGTGCTTACCGATATGGGAGGTTTTGTGGCCTCTACTTTTAAACGAGGAATTGATTTTATCAACATCCCCACTACCCTACTTTCTATGGTAGATGCGTCCATCGGCGGCAAAACAGGTGTTGATCTGGGATCGTTAAAAAACCAGATCGGTGTGATCAACCAACCCCAAATGGTGCTGATTTTTCCAGAATTTTTAAAGACCCTAGACCCACGCCAGGTAAAAAGTGGATATGCCGAGATGCTGAAACACGGGCTTATAATGGACAAAGCGTACTGGGGCAGTTTAGCTGAAAAAAGCAATTTTACAGATGCGTCATGCATCCAAAAATCCATTGCCCTTAAAAATGAGGTTGTTCTTCAAGACCCTACCGAAAAAGGGTTGCGAAAAATCTTAAATTTTGGACACACCTTGGGTCACGCCATAGAATCGTATTGTTTGGAGAACCATGACAAGAAAACCTTGTTGCACGGTGAAGCTATTGCAGCAGGAATGATTTTGGAGGGATATTTGTCGCACAAGCTCCAAGGACTTTCCAAATTATCGTTGGATGAAATCAAAAAAACATTTTTAACCCATTTTGACAAAGTGGACTTTACGGATAACGATATTGATGCCATTCTTCAATTACTTAAATACGATAAAAAGAATTCTCACGGGAACGTAAATTTTGTATTGCTGCATTCCATTGGTAAAGCGGTTACGGATATTAAAGTTCCCGAGGAATTATTCCATAAAGCCTTTGCTTACTACAAGGAATAAGCTCTTCGCATACTTATTTTTTTCGTTTACAACTCTTTGGGTCCATCACATTCAAAAATTCCTAGTTTAGGAATGCATTTAATAACCAACCATTATGAAACGAGTTTTGATAGACTACAAAAAGTTGGACCACAAGGTAGTGGCCATATTAATTGATTCTTATCCTGATGGTTATGGCGATGACGATGTTATTACCATTAAAAAACCAAATGGGGAGGTCATAGAAGCTGTTGAAGTAAAAACAGCAGATACCATTTACTTGGTAAAAATCAGCAAGAGTCTTTCCAACTTCATTTCAAATTTTGAAGAGACCATTGAAAAGGAACTCGACAAAGAATTGGTGGTTTCTGATTTTGAAGACGACTCGTTTGAAGGCTTGGAACCTACTTCAGATGATTTGGAAAGCGAAGATCAATATTGATTTAGGCCAAATAGCGTTCCCTTATGATCCGAATATGGTGCGCTTGATGTCCGCTTATGATGAAGCCCAGTGCCCGCACACTCATTTTGGACCCACTGGCCACTCCAACCCTTTTAATCGTTTCTTCGTCAAAGGAATTAAAAAGAAAAATTGTGGAATCCCTAACCGCTTTATATTCCTCCATCAAGTTTTTTTTGGATCTTTTATCGGCGTTGGAATACGGTACATAAGTGTCTTGGTCAAACCCTGGTAGTGGGGTTTTATCGTTTCTTGCAATACAAAGTGCACGGTATTGGAATATTCGCTCCGTGTCTATAACATGCACTAATACTTCCGCTAAGGACCATTTGTCCTCTGCATAAGCATAATTAAGTTTTTCTTCTGGTGTTTGTTGCAGTAAGGTCAAAAAATCGTCCTTCCCCTTTCTTAGCTCTTCCATTAAATCTACATTTCCCAGCGCCATAATATAGGTCTGGTAAAATGGATTGTATTCCGAAGAGGACAGTTCCGAAAGCACCATAATATGTATAATGGAATTATAACTCGTTGAAAATAGTGTGCATTAAACGTCTTTTATCGTTAATGCTCTCTTCCAAAGAAATCATGGTCTCAGTTCTGCTGATACCTTCGATATCATCTATCTTAAAAATAATATTTTTGGCATGTGTAGTATCTCTGGCCCTTATTTTACAAAAAATATTGAATTTGCCTGTTGTTATATGGGCCACGGTAACGTATGGTATTTGGCTCAACCTTTCCAGCACAAATTTTGTCTGGTGTGTTTTTTCCAAGAATATACCAACATAGGCGATAAAGGAATAACCCAATTTGACATAGTCCAGCGTAAGGGAAGAACCTTTAATAATCCCGGATTCCTCCATTTTTTTGACACGGACATGAACCGTACCTGCGGAAATCAACAATTTTTTTGCGATGTCCGTAAAAGGTGTGCGAGTATTATCGATTAACATATCCAGTATCTGGTGATCTATCTCGTCAAGTTTTACTTTGGTCATTACATTGAATTTTGCAGCAAAAATAGTTAAAAAAGGAAATTTACGTAATAAAAATGGTTCTTTTTTAAATAATATGCAAGAATCTTTGAGAAATGATTTTTATTTATTGATTTTCAGGAGTAAATCAAGAATCTCGTTTTGGAAAGCTGCAAATCCAAAATCCTTGGTATCAACACATTCTATGGTTTGATGTCCGTAAAAACCTTCAAGAGGGCCAATTTCCGCTATTTCCGGCTTAAAAATGATTTTGTCGTTTTCCAACACTTCCTTATATCGGATTCCTACCGAATGTCCTGCATCAAATTCAGGGTTTACCGCCTCTGGATGCTTTACCAGCACATCAAAAAATAACTTATAGTTACCTGGAATTGAAAAATAATCACCTGTTTTATAGTCGTCGATTTTATCTGTGGCAATAATTTTCAACGCTTCTACAATCGATAAAAAAATTAACTCTCGGGTTTTCTCCCGCTCATAGTCTTTGGGATAATGGCCGGACTCGAACAAAATGGTCGGCACCCCCAACATTTGCAGTGTATCTCCAATGCAATTATCGTTGAATCCGTCATCGTACCTGCCCACCTGCCCCGGAATATGTTTTTGCAACATGGCGTCCATACCAATAATCAGTTTCATGGCCACTTCCCTTGCAGGGGTAATGTGGCGTTCTTGGTTGCTTGCCGGAGATAAAAAAGAGACCGTCGCCGGTTTGTCTGTTTTACCGGCACTAAACAGGGTACGTTGATCATGTAGGTTAAAACAAAAATCTGGCTGAAACGATTCAAATAGTTTTCGGAAAGCTATGCTTTCGGGCTGTGTCAAATTTTTGGCATCGCGGTTCAAATCTACCTTGTTTATATTCTCGCGAGTATACACATTGGCCCCGTCTGGGTTTAGCATGGGTATAATCATTAAGGTACATTCCTTTAAAATGGTTTTGGCCAATGCTTCCTCCGATTGCATAAAATTGACCATGTCCCATACCGCCTTGGTCGTGGTTGATTCGTTGCCATGCATTTGGGACCACATAAGTACCTTCTTTTTTCCCGTACCGATTTTAAGAGCATTTATTTTAATGCCATTGACGGAATCCCCGATATGGATTAAAGGTGATGATAGTTTGGAGAAACAAGGCTGAATGGATGCTATGTTAATGTATCTACCTTGAATGGACTTCTCTTTATATAATGAATAATCAAGCATAAAGTTTTGTAATTAAAGTTTACAAAAGTAACCAACCTAATATTTACAATTGTAATCAGTTTTGAATCACCCGTGACACATTTGTAACTCGAATTGATGTACCTCCACTTCCTTTTGTGATAAATGTAAACAATAACTTTATTTTACAACACAAAATACATTATATCAGTAATATATAATTATTTATTTAAATGTTTTATTTCAAAAAAATGAATTTATTTCATGGTGTACACCCTATGTTAATTTGAATTGTGCTATCTTAGATATTAAATAATTTACATTTGTGAACAAAGAGATTGTAACCCGTATAGAAACTGTTATCGAGCATTTGGAGTTATCTGTTTCTGCCTTTGCCGACGAGATTGGTGTGCAGCGTTCGAGCATCTCCCACTTGTTGAACGGACGAAATAAGCCTAGCTTGGATTTTGTGATGAAATTGGTCAACACCTACCCCGAAGTGGATTTGTATTGGCTGTTAAAGGGTGAGGGACGATTTCCAAAGGAAAGCACCAATCAGGATGAGATAAATGACACTAAAATCACTAAAGCGATGGAAGAACCGTATGTGGATGATTTTGTCATTCCCTTTTCTAAAGAAAAGAAGCACGAGCTACAGTCCAAAAACCCGTATAAAATAGTTATGTTTTATTCCGATGGTACTTTTGAGGTTTACAACACAAAAAAGGATTGACCCTTTCAACTACTTTCCGTTACTTTGCAGGTATGACAAAACATCTTCTTTTCGGGTCAATAATGCTATTGTTTTTGGCCTGTGGGCAGCCGCCACAACGTAATTGTAACGATTTTAAAACTGGTAAATTTTCGTTTACCGCAACCATAAATGGTGAAGAGAAGAAAACCACATTCAACAGAACCACAGATTTGGAAGTGGATGAATTTGAAGGGAAAACGGATTCTTCATCGGTTCGCTGGATAAACGATTGTGAATATGTGCTAAAAAACTTGAACCCCAAGAACAAGGCAGAAGAAAAACCGATTCACATCAAAATATTGACCACTACTGAGTCTTCATACACTTTTGAGTACAGCGTAGTTGGTGATAATCGCAAGTTTAAAGGAACTGCCCATAAAATTGATTGATTTAGGGAGTTGCCAATTCAATAATTTGGATTTATAAAAATCAGTTGGGTCTTTGGTAAGCAAGTTCCGGGCTGGCTTCCTTTTGTTTTTTAAACAATCGCTGTTGTTGTTTCACTGTTAAAGTGCTGCCATCGTGGCTCCATCCTGGAGGGCCAAAAATGTACATTAATTTATGGGAGAGTTTTTTCGATTTTTTGACATCGTTCCAAATATCCTTGAATTCGTGGGTAAGGATAACTACGGGATTGTATGATTCTGGAGCATGGATTACGCCGTACTTAACATCGACATCATCATCAAGCTCCTTCCATGTGCCAAATATTTTATCAAAAATATTCAAGAAACCGCCGTGGTTTTTATCTAAGTACTCCACATTTTGTGCGTGGTGTACTTGGTGCATGGTGTGTGTGTTGAATATTTTTTCCAAAAATCCGAGTTTGGGAACGTAAACCGTGTGCAATTGAAATTGCCATAATGCTTCAATCCCTAAACATACCAGTACCATTTCCGGTGGAAAACCAATTGCAGGCAACCATAAGTAAAAGAAGGGTTTGTATAAAATAGTGAACCATCCGTTCCTTATCGCCGTACCTAAATTAAAATTATCGGAAGAATGATGCACTATATGTGCAGCCCATAAAATACGGACCTCGTGATTGGCCCTATGGAACCAATAATAGGTGAAATCGTCGCCCAATTGACAAAGAATCCAAACGTACCATGCATATCCAAAGGATTCATACCCCATAATGTTGGTTCTTACTCCCCCAACAACTGGATTGAACAACTCATAGGTCCCTTCAAAAAGGAGTATGGCAAAGGCAACCTTGAACAAAGGCCCAAGGATAGCAGAGCCAATCCCCATAAAACCACTGGCCGCTAAATCTTTCCAGTTATAAAGATCGTGGTGTTCATGATCATGGGTTTTACTGTAAGTTAATTCTAATAAAATAAAGGCAATAAATACTGGTACACCATATACCAGTGGGTTTGTAAAATCCATATAGATGTATTAATCGGTCTGCTTGTAAAGTGTGTAACTCGCGTGAAAATTAGCCATAAATCACATCAAAACAAAGTGGTTTGGTCGGAACTGTCATTCTTAGTGCCAATATCATTATCATCGTTGTCTATTTGCTCTTCATCCACTACTTCAATGTCTTCGGTTTTTTGTTCCTCGGGTTCCTCGTAAGGTAAGGAATCCAAAACATTTATATTTTTCACTTTTTCTGGAGTAAGCTGATTTCCAAGTGCTTTTATCCCTTTTACGGCAATAAATTCTTCCACGTTTATTTCTTGGTTTGGTTTGGGGTCTTTGCCTCTGGGCTTAACAAATTCAATTTCCAACATGGGTCTCCAGTCGGTAGATACCAGCTCCAAATACGATTTAGAATCTTCGGAGATCACCACCTCTTCTTTGTTGGGGCTTTCCACCAAAAACCTTTTCAAGTAAAAACGTTCCTTATCACCTACGTAGTGCACTACCGAAATAGGTTTGTCGGGATTCCACTTTTCCAACACGATCATATCGTCATTAAATCTTGTCAGTAAATCTGGCGGAATGGTTTTTACAATCCCCTTCTGGTCTATCACCAACAATAGGTCGTCGCCCCGGAACTCACCGAGCAACTCCCCTCGTCCATCCACATTAAGGCGACTTACCACATCATCGAACCAAATTTTTCTTGGTTTAAGTGTAGATACACCTTTTTCCTTTAGTTCGATGCGTTTTACGGCATATTTGGTGACTAAATTTCCTTTGGAGCCCCTTCCCTTGATCAGAACATCGGAAAAATCCAAATCCCATTTTAATTTTTTGATACTACCTGATTGGCGTAACATTACCGTGACCACCTCGGCTTCACCATTTGGGTTTGCCGAAAAATAAAGTACTTCTGCAGATGGCTTGTCCCCAGCCAGCTGATAAATTTTGTCCCGTGTCATACTGGTGACATTGAACCTTTTGATGTAACTAGGCCCACCTTTCATGAGCTTGTAGATCATGTTGTAGGTAGTGCGCTTGTCCTTCTTTTTAAAAACAGCCACATGGATAATGTTTTTGCCAACAAACACCTTGGAGTCCACCTTGGTCACCATCATCTCCCCTTTCTCTGTAAATACAATAATATCGTCAATATCACTACAGTCAGTAACGTATTCATCCCGTTTTAAAGAGGTGCCGATAAAGCCTTCTTTGCGGTTTACATAGAGTTTGGTGTTTCTGATCACCACTTTGGTGGCTTCAATATCATCAAAAATCTTTATTTCGGATTTACGCTCCCTTCCTGCTCCGTATTTCTTTTTTAGTTCTTTAAAATAGTCGATGGCAAATTCGACCAAATGCTCCAAGTGATGCTTGGTCTGCGCAATCCTATCTTCCAAACTTTCAATAAGTTGTTGTGCCTTGTCCAAATCAAACTTTGAAATTCGTTTGATTCGTATTTCGGTCAAACGAACAATATCATCCCGGTTCACCTCTCTTTTTAAATGTGAGATGTGTGGCTTCAAGCCTTTGTCTATGGCTTCGATTACACCTTCCCAAGTTTCCTCCTCTTCGATTTCTCGATAAATCCTGTTCTCTATAAAAATTCGTTCCAAGGAAGAAAAGTGCCATTGCTCCTCCAACTCGTCCAACTGTATTTCAAGTTCTGCTTTAAGTAGTTCCACAGTATTGTCAGTGGATCTTTCAAGCATCTCCTTAATACCGATAAACAAGGGCTTGTTGTCTTCAATAACACAACCAAGCGGGGATATGGACGATTCGCACGCCGTGAACGCATAGAGGGCATCAATGGTTTTATCAGGAGAGATGCCGTTGGGCAAATGCACCAAAATCTCTACTTCGGCGGCCGTGTTGTCCTCTATCTTTTTTATTTTGATTTTCCCTTTATCATTGGCCTTTAAGATGGAGTCAATTAAAGAGGAAGTGTTGGTACCGTAGGGTATCTCATTGATGACCAAGGTATTCTTGTCCAAGGTCGATATTTTTGCCCTCACCCTGATCTTTCCGCCTCGCATTCCATCATTATAATTGGTCACATCAATGACCCCTGCCGTTGGGAAATCGGGATAAATGGTAAACCTTTTTCCTTTTAGGTGTTTTATGGATGCATCTATCAACTCGTTAAAGTTGTGCGGGAGTATTTTTGTGGAAAGGCCTACCGCAATGCCCTCGGCTCCTTGGGCCAAAAGAAGTGGAAATTTTACAGGTAGATTTACAGGTTCCTTTTTTCTGCCATCATAAGAAAGTTGCCACTCCGTAATTTTTGGGCTGTACACCACTTCCAGGGCAAACTTGGACAATCGGGCCTCAATATAACGAGGTGCGGCAGCTCCGTCTCCTGTTAAAATGTTCCCCCAGTTCCCTTGGGTATCGATAAGTAAATCCTTTTGCCCAATTTGGACCATGGCATCGGCAATACTCGCATCACCGTGCGGGTGATACTGCATGGTATGCCCCACCACGTTGGCCACTTTGTTGTATCGGCCATCGTCCAGTTCCTTTAGCGCATGCATGATCCTGCGCTGCACGGGCTTAAACCCATCCTCAATAGCAGGTACGGCACGCTCCAATATTACATACGAGGCATAATCCAAAAACCAATCCTTGTACATCCCCGTTACCTTGATCAGGCTGTCTTGGGACTCGTCATGGTTTTCTAAACTCTCATCGTTCAGTTCTTCATTTTCTTCCATTTAGAAAGTCGGCATTTATTTGGGTTGTAGTTGGTTTTCTTCCACTAAATCAAGTTCCACTTTAAGGTTGTTGATGATGAATTCTTGTCTGTCGGGAGTATTTTTTCCCATGTAAAACTTCAGCAGTGCATCAATGCTCATGGCTTTGTCCAGCATCACGGGCTCCAAACGGATATCATCACCGATAAAATTTTTGAACTCATCCGGAGAAATTTCGCCCAATCCCTTAAATCGGGTAATTTCTGGTTTTCCAGAGAGTTTTTCAATGGCATTTCTTCGCTCTTCATCACTGTAACAATAAATGGTTTCTTTTTTGTTACGTACCCTAAATAATGGGGTTTGCAGAATATATAAGTGGTTTTCCTTGATCAATTCAGGAAAAAATTGTAAAAAGAAGGTAATCAACAATAATCGAATGTGCATTCCGTCCACATCGGCATCCGTTGCAATTACAATATTGTTATATCTGAGGTCTTCCATGGAATCCTCGATATTGAGCGCCGCCTGCAACAAATTGAACTCTTCGTTCTCGTACACGATTTTTTTGGACATTCCGTAGGAATTCAACGGTTTGCCTCGCAAACTGAATACCGCCTGCGTATTCACATCCCTGGATTTGGTAATGGAACCCGATGCGGAATCCCCCTCTGTAATAAACAGGGTGGTCTCCAAACGGCGGTCTTTTTTCATGTCCTGCAGATGGATGCGGCAATCTCTTAGCTTTTTATTATGAAGACTGGCTTTCTTGGCGCGGTCCCTGGCCAATTTTCGAATGCCCGAGAGTTCTTTACGTTCTTTCTCAGCCTGAACAATTTTCTTTTGAAGAGCGTCGGCAGTTGCTTGGTTCTTATGGAGGTAATTGTCCAAATGCGTGCCGATAAAATCATTGATGTAGGTACGGACGGTAGGCAAATCGCCTCCCATGTCGGTCGAGCCCAGCTTGGTCTTGGTCTGGCTCTCAAATACAGGCTCCATCACTTTAATGGAAACTGCGGAAATGATGGATTTCCGAACATCCGAAGCATCATAGTTTTTTCCGTAGAAATCACGGACAGTTTTTACTATGGCTTCCCGAAAAGCAGATTGGTGTGTTCCCCCTTGTGTGGTATGCTGTCCGTTTACAAAGGAATGATACTCCTCACTGTATTGAGTTTTGCTATGGGTCATGGCAACCTCAATATCATCACCTTTTAGGTGAATGATGGGATAGAGGAAATCCTCGTCATTGTTATTGTCTTCCAACAAATCCTTTAAACCATTTTCCGAATGGAATTTTTCACCATTGAAAACAATGGTCAAACCGGGATTTAGATAGACGTAGTTTTTGAGCATGCGCTCTACATACTCGTTCCTGTACTTGTATTTTTTAAAGATGGATTCGTCGGGGATGAAACTTACTTTTGTCCCCTTTCTTCTGGAAGATTCTCCCAAAAGTTCTTCGTTGACCAAATTCCCTGTTTCAAACTCAGCGGATTTGGATTGGCCGTCTCGGTTGGATTCCACCCTAAAATAAGAGGAAAGTGCATTCACCGCTTTGGTACCTACCCCGTTCAATCCTACGGATTTTTTAAAGGCACGGGTGTCGTACTTACCTCCGGTATTCATTTTGGAAACCACGTCCACCACTTTCCCAAGTGGAATGCCACGACCGTAGTCGCGAACGTGAACGGTATTGTCCTTGATGTTGATTTCGATGGTCTTTCCCGCCCCCATCACAAATTCATCAATGGAGTTATCGAGCACTTCTTTTAGAAGAATATAAATACCATCATCTGCGGAGGAACCGTCGCCCAATTTTCCAATGTACATCCCCGGACGCATACGAATATGCTCCTTCCAGTCCAGCGAACGGATATTATCCTCAGTATATTGGGTGTCTGCCATTAGTTAAGGGTTAATCATTGCAATATAAAATTTAGGAGCAAAAATAAAAGGGTGTAAGGTAGAAAGTAATCAACAATAGAAAACAATAATTGTTAATATATATCAGCCTTTAGCCCGCCTTTTTCCTTGGATTGATAGATAGGTCACTCCAAAAATAACAACCATCATTCCAACGAGCTGCCAATACGTGAGTTTTTCGTTCAAAAACACAAAGGCGAGCAAAATAGTGGAAATAGGTCCCAAGCTTCCCAGAATTGAAAAATTGGATGCTCCCAATCGTTCAATGGCGGCCGATACCAAAAATGATGGGATAAAGGTAGCGAAAATAGCCATGGCCAAACCATAAGCGTACACGGGCCAAGGATAATCCATAAATTCCCAATGGCCCGATACCAAATAATGCGCCACGATACAAATGGTGGACACTATCATGGCATAACACGTAAATCGAAGTACTCCAAATTTGGGAATCAACCAACCACTGCCCACTAAATAGGATGCGTAGGTGATGGCGCTCAACAATACCAAAAATCCACCCAACAAAACTTTGTTCCCCGCAATATCCAATTCATCCCAAAAGGTTATCAGCACTCCAATATAAGTGACGGCAATGGCAATAAATTGAACTCGGGTAATTTTTTGTTTAAAAATGAGCCAACTCAGGAATACTACAATGGTCGGGTATACAAATAGAATGATGCGCTCCAATCCGGCCTTAATGTAATTCAGTCCCAAAAAATCGAAATAACTGGCCAAATAATAGCCCACGAATCCAAAAAGAAAGAGCCAAGCATAATCTTTGGTTTTAATTTGAGCTTTTGCGGATTTTTTCCGAATCAAAAAGAGAATAATAATATAAAACGGTAAGGAAAATAGCATCCGAAACAACAGCAAATCAAGTGTGCTCACCTCGTATTGGTAGGCCAATTTCACCATTACGGCCTTGGAGGAGAATAGCACCACTCCCAAAATACCGTATAAAATCCCCAAGCTTTTACTGGACATGTGGCAAAGCTATTTTATACTCGTAAACTAAAATGTAGTAAGTGGTGTTGATTACAATGCCCAGTGGCTACACGTTAAACCTAAAGTGCATCACATCACCGTCCTTAACAATGTATTCTTTGCCTTCCACGCGCATACGACCTGCTTCTTTCACTTTAGCTTCGCTCCCATATTTTACGTAATCGTCGTAAGCGATAACCTCGGCGCGGATAAAGCCCTTTTCAAAATCGGTATGGATAACACCTGCTGCCTGTGGAGCGGTTGCCCCTACGGGAATGGTCCATGCGCGGACCTCTTTCTCCCCAGCAGTAAAATAAGTTTCCAGATCAAGTAATTTATAAGCACCACGAATTAATTTGGCAGAACCGGGCTCGGAGAGTCCAAGGTCTTCCAAAAACATTTGGCGCTCTTCATAGGTCTCCAATTCGGTAATATCTGCCTCAGTGCCCACGGCCAAAAAGATAACTTCAGCTTTTTCTTGAGCTACCGCCTCTTTTACTTTTTCCACGTAAGCATTTCCATCAACGGCTGAGCTTTCATCTACATTACAAACATACATTACGGGCTTGTCCGTGATCAACTGCAATGGTTTCACAAATTCTTCCCGACCATCTTCGTTAATTTCAATAGCTCTGACCGATTTTCCAGCTTCCAAACCTTCTTTTAACGCAGAAAGTACGGCTTCTTCCTTTTGGGCTTCTTTATTGCCTGTTTTGGCGGCGCGCTTTACTTTGTCGAGCTTTTTCTCAACGCTCTCCAAATCTTTTAGCTGCAATTCCATATCAATGGTCTCCTTATCCCTGATTGGATCTACGGAACCATCAACATGAACCACATTATCATTGTCAAAACAGCGAAGTACGTGCAGAATAGCATCGGTTTCGCGGATATTTCCCAAAAACTGGTTTCCAAGTCCCTCTCCTTTGCTGGCACCTTTTACCAAACCGGCAATGTCCACAATTTCTACCGTTGCGGGGATTACACGCTCGGGATTTACCAATTCCTCCAATTTCTCCAAGCGTTGGTCGGGTACATTCACCACACCAATATTGGGTTCTATGGTACAAAAAGGGAAATTGGCACTTTGTGCCTTTGCGTTGGACAAACAGTTGAAAAGTGTTGATTTTCCTACGTTGGGCAATCCTACAATACCTGCTTTCATCTAAATTCTTGTGTTTTGAGGCTGCAAATATAAGTTGAAGTTTTGGTACTGGAGCCTAATAACCTTGAATGAGTAAATAGAAGCCCATCACTACCAAGGCTATGATGCCAAAAATGGCGATCAAGGACAATATGCATCCCGCTTGTTTCCAAATACCGTTGTATGCTTTCTCTTTTTCTTGCATAAAAAACCCCGAACCTTGGTTCGGGGCTAAATTAAATGTTTTTTATTGCTTAACCATCGGGGTGCATAAACTTTTGCTTGCCCAATAGCTCTTCTTCGGTTTCTACATGGTCTTCATCAGGAACACAACAATCCACCGGGCATACCGCTGCACATTGGGGTTCTTCGTGAAATCCTTGACATTCCGTACATTTATCGGGAACTATATAATAAAGCTCATCGCTAACAGGTTCTTGAACTTCATCGGCATTGACCTCTTTGCCATTGGGCAAAACTACATCGCCGGTCAGCGAAGTTCCATCACTATATCTCCATTCATCCGCACCTTCATAAATTGCTGTGTTTGGGCATTCTGGCTCGCAAGCACCACAATTTATGCACTCATCTGTTATAATAATTGCCATAATTTTCTTTTCCTTTTGGGTTGATTCTTATCAGCATGCTTACTTTTGACAAAAATAAACCCTACTAAATTAGTGTACAAATTTAATGGCTCCGTATATTAAAACCATAGAAGCTTTTGTTAAACTTGGAAAATACCTAACGGATTTTTGTGATAAATGTTATTCCAAAAGCGCGAAAGTTGATGCTGAATTCAAGGAAATCATATCCAAGGCCGGACACCATAACGGATGGTTCACAAAGGACAACATATTGTTTTCCCTAAAACAATGGGGCGATTTACTTACTGAAGAAAATCTCAAGGATTGGTTGTCCAATTATACCTTTAACAAAACAAGTGATCCTAAAACGGTGGGCATTGTAATGGCGGGCAACATCCCACTAGTGGGTTTCCATGATTTCTTGTGCGTATTGCTCTCTGGAAACAAGGTGTTGGCCAAACTGTCGTCCAACGATAAAGTGCTGCTACCATACCTGTCAAAATATTTGATTCAACAGGAACCCTCACTCGCAGATAGGATTGGGTTCGTTGACGGAAAACTCGAAAACTTCGATGCCGTTATCGCCACGGGAAGCAACAATACAAGCCGTTATTTTGAATATTATTTTGGAAATAAGCCCAACATCATACGAAAAAACAGAAATTCGGTCGCTGTCCTTACCGGAAATGAAACCGAAGAAGAACTAAAATCACTTGGCGAGGATATTTTCAGGTATTATGGATTGGGTTGTCGCAACGTATCCAAAATCTATGTGCCAAAAGAGTATGATTTTGATGCATTGTTCAAAGCGCTATATGATTACAATGACATCATTCACCAACATAAATATGCCAATAACTACGATTACAACAAGGCGGTTTATTTAATGAGCCAATTCAAGATTTTGGATAATGGATTCTTGGTCTTAAAAGAAGACGAAGGCCTCTCCTCCCCTATTTCTGTAGTGTTTTATTCATATTATGATGATGAAACAAGTTTGAGAAAAGAATTGGAAGCACTTGAAGAACAGATCCAATGTGTGGTTTCAAGTAAATCAAGAGAAAACGAGGTGAAATTTGGAGAAACGCAAAAGCCAAGTCTTAACGACTACGCGGATGGAATCGACACTATGGAATTTCTCCTTCAACTTTAAGAAAATCCTAACCTACGGAACCGTTTATAGATCCAACAATTTTTAAGACCTTTATCCCTTAAACCTAGGTAATGAAAAAGCACAATTTTAGCGCAGGCCCTTGCATTTTGCCCGCAGAGGTAATGCAAAAGGCATCCGAAGCCGTTCTGGAACTGGATGGCATTGGTCTTTCACTTATAGAAATCTCCCACCGCAGCAAAGCGTTTGTGGACATTATGGAAAAAGCTAGAGCCCTTGCCTTGGAACTTTTGGGGCTCGAAGGCAAAGGGTACCAAGCTCTGTTCCTTCAGGGGGGCGCAAGTATGCAATTCCTAATGACCGTCTATAACCTTTTGGAGAAAAAGGCAGGATATGTAAACACGGGAACATGGAGCCAAAAAGCCATTAAGGAAGCTCGCTTGTTCGGTGATATTGTGGAAGTAGCGTCTTCCCAAAAGGATAATTTCAACCATATTCCGAAGGGGTTCGATATTCCCTCCGATTTGGATTATCTGCACCTAACTTCCAACAATACCATTTACGGAACACAGTTTAAGAAATTCCCAAAAACCGATGTGCCCTTGGTATGTGATATGAGTTCCGATATCTTTTCCAGACAGCTCGATTTTTCTCAGTTTGACCTGATCTATGCAGGAGCACAAAAAAATATGGGCCCGGCCGGAACAACTCTTGTGGTTGTAAAAGAGGATATTTTAGGTAAAGTATCCCGAAAAATACCATCAATGCTGGATTACTCGGTTCACATCGCCAAGGACAGTATGTTCAATACCCCACCTGTTTTTGCGGTCTACGTTTCCATGCTTACTATGCAATGGTTGAAGGATTTGGGAGGAATCGCCGCTATTGAGGAAATCAATGAACGCAAAGCGAACTTGATCTATTCGGAAATTGAACTCAACCCTGTTTTTTCTGGAATTGCCACCAAGGAAGACCGCTCCAATATGAACGCCACCTTTAACATCACCGATGACGAATTAAAGGATGTATTTGATGAAATGTGCAAAGAAGCAGGAATAAACGGAATAAACGGCCACCGTTCCGTTGGTGGTTACCGTGCTTCCATGTACAACGCACTTCCTTTGGAAAGTGTAGGCGTGTTGGTAGATATAATGAGTGAACTCGAAAAGAAAGGATAAATTTAATGGCGAATATTTTAGCGAATGATGGCTTGGCCCAATCAGGAATCGACTTGCTTGAAAAAGAAGGTTTCGAAGTAAAAAATACAAGGGTCGCCGAAGAGCAATTGGCAAATTATATCAACAAAAACAACATTGAAGCACTTTTGGTGCGTAGCGCTACAAAGGTCGACAAAAAGTTGATTGACGACTGCCAAAGCTTAAAGTTGATCGGTCGCGGTGGTGTTGGTTTGGACAATATTGATGTAAAATATGCAAAATCCAAAGGCATACATGTGTTCAACACGCCAGAGGCATCTTCAGAATCGGTAGCTGAACTGGTTTTTGCGCATTTGCTCAATGGGGTACGCTTTTTGCACGATTCCAACAGAAATATGCCTTTGGAAGGTGATAGTCAATTTAAGCAACTCAAAAAGAGTTACGCAACTGGTATTGAACTTCGCGGAAAAACCTTGGGAATAGTAGGTTTTGGCAGAATTGGTCAAGCTACCGCTAAAATGGCACTTGCTTTGGGTTTGGAGGTGCTATTTACAGACCATAATACCAAGGAGGTTACCATTTCGGTTCCTTTTTTTGATGGACAATCCGTTAGTTTCAATTTGAAAAACAACGATTTAAAAAAAGTGCTCGCAAATTCTGATTTTGTGAGCCTGCATGTACCATCACAAGAAAAATACCTGATTGGAAAAAAAGAATTGGCACTCATGAAACCAGGCTCTGGAATTGTAAACACCTCACGCGGTGGTGTTTTGGATGAAGTTGCCTTGGTTGAGGCTTTGGATTCCGACCATCTGGCTTTTGCAGGACTCGATGTGTTTGAGTCAGAACCCAATCCAGAAATCAAAATATTGATGAATCCCAAAATTTCTCTCAGTCCCCATGTTGGTGGTTCCACAATCGAAGCGCAGCAACGTATCGGGATTGAATTGGCCCAAAAGGTTATCAAATTGCTAAAGTGATGGGGTTCTGTTTGTAAACATCTTTTCTAACCCCATTTTTTTGTACATTGTCTTTTTTAACTTTAACACTAACACAATGTCAGGACTACTAGATTTGATAAATAGCCCAATGGGCAAACAATTGGTCAGCGGTGTCGCTGGTCAAACAGGGCAATCGGAAAGCAAAACAGCAGATGTTTTGAGCATGGCAATGCCCCTTTTAATGGGTGCCATGAAGAAAAACGCATCGACCCCGGGAGGGGCACAAGGACTTATGGATGCGCTCTCTTCCAAACACGATGGTGGCATTTTGGACGATTTGGGAGGCCTTTTCGGAGGTGGTGTGGACCAAAATGTAATGGATGATGGCGCAGGAATCTTGGGCCATATCCTTGGTTCCAAACAACCCCAAGTAGAAAATGCCTTGAGCAGCAAGTCAGGTATCGATGCTGGTACAGTCTCACAAATATTAAAAATTGCTGCCCCTATTATTTTGGGCTATTTGGGAAAACAGACCAGACAACAAAATGTAAGCAGTCCCGAAGGATTAAATGGCCTTTTGGGTGGACTAATGGGTGGTGGAAAAACAGCGGCCAAACAACAATCCCTTGTGGAAACATTTTTGGATAGTGATGGAGACGGCAGTGTTATAGATGACTTAGCTGGATTGGCCCTTGGAGGAGGTCAAAAGAAAGGCGGTCTTGGTGGAATGCTGGGCGGGCTTTTCGGAAAATAAAAATTCAGCCAACGGTATTTAACAAAGCCATTTGAATTTTCAAGTGGCTTTTTTTGTATCTTAATAAGATGGAAAGGAAACTAATACATACATTATTATTATTTTGTTTAGTGTTTTGTTTTGGTCTGGTTTCTTGCACCTCGCAAAAATCAACCTTGGATGTTTCGAGTGAAGAAAAGGCACTATTTGATTCGGGGGATGAAGAACCCGTAGAGATTGCCGATGATGAAACCGAGTACGAAATCATCATAATAGAACCGGGTTTTTACACTTGGTTAAATTCTATTGCTCGGCCTGAGGGCTACTATTCCCAATCATTTTTGGAGAATAGAAATGCAATCATGGTTATTACTTGGAACCAAAGAGTGCTACAACCTCAAAGATGGAACCCCAACCTATACGAAATGCAAATTAACTACGACCCAAGTATCGATTATGGTTACGAAGTCAACTATAAACTCTATAACTACTTCATTTATTTTCAAAGAAAATACAATCAGCGACTAGGGCCTTTTCTCCCAAGAATTTAATGTGTTATTTTTGCAGTTCTAAATTTTTGCGATGCAGAAACTAAAACAACGCTGGGAAATCCAAAGAAATTGGCAACTTTTATTTCCGATTTTGGGTGCAATGTTGACACTATTTACCGCCTATGCTATTGTTCAGGGATTCGTAAATGCATTCGGTTTGGAGGGGCATACCTACGAGTGGCCCGTTCTATTTGTTGCTACACCAATATTGTATTACTTTTTGGTAAAATTCTTTATTTGGTGCTTTAAAAAAGTGGAAAACAAATGGAAAGTGGACTATAAATGGGAAATGATAGCCATTTTTATTGTTTTTGCGATTACCGGTAGTCTTTCCGGTAAATTGGCCGGTCCCTTGGTCCATTGGATCGGATTGGATAGTGAAAATGTACATTCTGCAGTGTATTGGGCACTCCGGATCCTATTGATTTTTCCCATCTACCAAATTCTCCTTGTTTTTATTGGCTGGTTGTTCGGTCAGTATCAATTTTTTTGGGATTTTGAAAAAAAGATGCTTAAACGCATGGGGTTAGGTGCTTTCTTTTCATAGTTTATAACTTTTTTAACATAAAAAGAGTAAGTGCCTTAGTTACTTTTGTGAAGTATGTTTACCAACCTCCATAAACGTATACTCATCTTTGTTTCCATTGTAATGGTGGCGGCAATTATAGCCCCCTCCTTTATTAAATTGGGACACGCTTTATATGAGCACAACCAAGAAGAGCAATGTATTGCGTATGGCACCAATCATATTCATGATGCCAATCTGGATTGTGATTTTCATGACTTTACCCTAGTCAATAAAGTACTATTCAATTTTTCTTTTACCTACATTCCGGTCAACATACCTGAAATAAGGTACACGACTTCCATTTACAACTTTATTTACAAGCCCAAAAAAGTTTCTTTTCGAGCTTTACGTGCTCCCCCAACAGTTTCATAGTAAGTACCGATTGATTTAAGTTTTTTAAACCATTTACTTTTTACAATGAAACAATTTTATATTTCAATGCTTTTGGCATTGACATCCATTTATGCCTATTCCCAAAATACACTTTCGGGAAACGTTTCGGAAGCTGAAACTGACGAACCCTTGGAGCAGGTTTCCGTTTATATACCCCAATTGGAAAACGGAACGGTTACTGACCAAAATGGGAACTATTCCCTCAAAAATCTTCCAGAAGGAAACTATAAGCTCGTTATCTCTTACATAGGATTTGAAACCTATTCAACTTCAGTGGAAATCAACTCTGGAAACAACCAATTTGATTATCAAATGGTACCATCTGCCATAGAAATGGATGAAGTGGTACTGTCTACTCCCTTCCATAAATTACAGCGCGAAAACGTGATGAAGGTGGAACAAAAATCCATGGAAGAGCTGAAACAACAAGGTGGCATAACACTGTCTGAAGGAATTACGAATATCCCAGGGGTTTCCTCTGTCTCTACAGGTGTGGGAATTGGAAAACCCGTCATCCGGGGATTGAGTTTTAACCGTGTCCTAGTTTACACTCAAGGGGTTCGTTTGGAAAACCAGCAATATGGTGGTGAGCACGGTTTGGGTATCAACGATGCCGGGATTTCCAGTGTGGAAGTAATCAAAGGACCTGCATCCTTGCTTTATGGTTCCGATGCCTTGGGCGGTGTACTCTATTTAAATCCGGAAAAGTTTGAAGCCTCTGGCCAAACTTCAGGAGATGTAAACATGAGATATTTTACCAATACCTTGGGGTACAATGCCAATGCAGGTTTTAAAACATCTGGGGAAAAATTAAAGTTTTTGGTACGTGGTGCTTACGCTACCAACGCCGATTATGAAACTGGCGACGGAACAAGCGTTACAAATTCTAGGTTTAACGAAGCGGATTTAAAAACCGGTCTTGCCTACCAAGTATCTAAATTTAAGACGGAACTCCGATACAATTACAATGCTTCGGAGCTTGGTATTCCCGAAGAAATTGGGGTTCAGAACAACGATCGTGATCCGTTGGAGCCTTATCAAGAGCTTTCCACACATATTATAAGTTCTAAAAACAACCTTTTCTTTAAAAAATCGAGTTTAGAGGCCACTTTTGGGTATACTGTAAACGACAGAAAAGAGTTCGAGGAGCACCATCACGATGAGCATGAAGGTGAGGAACATGAAGGCGAAGAGCATGAAGAAGGAGAAGGAGCTGCTTTGGACATGCGTTTGAGTACCTTCAACTACAACATCCAATTTAATCCGCAATGGGGAAAAATGACAACCATTTTCGGGGTTCAGGGAATGCATCAAACCAATGAAAACTTCGGGGAAGAAGTGTTGGTGCCCAATGCTACAACAAACGATTTTGGTGTTTTGGCCACTTCTCACATTCATTTCAACAAAAGTGATTTACAAATTGGATTGCGTTACGACCTTAGATCTATCAATGGTGAAGAAAGTGGTATCGAAGGGGATGAAGAATACATTCCTGCTTTGAACAAGGATTTCAACAGTTTCAACGCTGCTGTAGGTTACCGAATGGACTTGACTCAAAACGTAATGGGTCGATTAAACTTGGCAACTGGCTTTAGGGCCCCTAACCTATCGGAATTGACCTCGAATGGTTTGCACAGCGGAGCGAACCGAGTGGAAATTGGTAACCCAGATTTGGATAGTGAGCAAAATTTTCAGATTGATTTGGCCTTGGAGTACGGTAACAAACACCTTGAAGCCTACATTAATTCATTTTATAATATTGTAAATGACTATATTTATTTGGAGCCAACCGGAGAATTCCGAGAATTAGATCCAATTTATGATTTTCAACAGCAAAACGCCATTTTGTATGGTGGTGAGTTCGGATTCCACCTGCACCCCCACCCTATTGATTGGCTCCATTTGGAAAGTAGCTACGATATTGTTTTTGGTGAATTGGAAGATAAATCCGACCTCCCCTTGATTCCAGCCAACCGTTGGACAAACACTTTTAGAGTGGAATGGAACAAAAGTAAACAAGATTATAAATGCTATGCGTTTGTAACGCTTCAAACCTTTTTTGACCAAAATAAAGTAGCAGATTTTGAAACTCCTACTTCCAGATACAATCTATTTAATGTTGGTGTGGGCGGCGATTTACGAATCTTCAACCAAAAAGTGGGATATTCCATTACAGGAAACAACCTTTTTGATAAGAACTATATCTCACATTTGTCCAGATTAAAAGCAGATGGTATTGCCAATATCGGAAGAAACATTTCTTTCAATTTGAATGTTCCGTTGTGATAATAAATTGGCAGTAAATTATAAATTGAAAATCGTCAGTTCGAGTCATTTTCGAGTATAGCGAAGAAAATTGTATCGAGAACAAGTTCTTTCTAAATCAAATCAGAATAAATCAAGGTCAATCTTTTTTAGGTTGACCTTTTTTCTTGCTCAAAAGATAAGTATAAATCCAGGTCAAGGTAAAAGTAGGGATTACGTCCATACCAGGCACCAGCTCCTCGGCAAAAGTCACCAAACCTGCTGCCTGTCCTACCCTGCCCTTGTAAAGTCTGGTCATGAGCCATCCCGCAACGGGTGCCCAGATTACATCGGAAAACTCTCCAATTCCTGGAATCATAAAGGATAGCATACCAATGCCATCGAACAATAATCCCAGTAGTAGATTACGATACTTGTTATCTTTTTCTTCTACCATAAAGGAAAAATAGCAATTCCCGCTTAATTGAAAAAGCAGTTTATGACAAATCAGAGCTGATGAGCTTTAAAAACTCGTTTCTGGTCTCAATTTTTTCAAATTGTCCTCTAAAACCCGAGGTTGTCGTCACAGAGTTTTGTTTTTGCACACCACGCATCATCATACACATATGGGCGGCCTCTATTACAACGGCAACGCCTTTGGGTTTTAATGTTTTGTTGATGCATTCCAGAATATCGTGCGTCAAACGTTCCTGCACCTGCAACCTACGTGCAAAAACATCTACAACACGGGGAATTTTGCTCAGACCTACAATATGCCCATTGGGAATGTAGGCTACATGAGCCTTCCCAAAAAAGGGGAGCATGTGGTGCTCACAAAGCGAATAAAGCTCAATATCCTTTATTATGACCATATCGTCATAATCCTCTGCAAACATGGCTCCTTTCAGAATTTCTTCGGCGTCCTGTTTGTAACCTTGCGTTAAGAAAAGCATAGCTTTTGCGGCACGTTCAGGGGTTTTTAAAAGCCCCTCTCGGGTTACATCCTCTCCGATATCCTCCACTATCTTTGAGAAATGCTCTTTTACCTCATTGGTAATTTCAATATTATACTCTTCGAGGTTTCTATAGGGTGCCATGCTTAAGTTTTTTTGAAAAATAGTTGTTCAGTTTTTTGATCTTGGGATCAATTATAATTTGACAATACGGTTGTTTCCTATGTTGGTTGTAATAATTATGATGGTCTTCTTCTGCCAAATAAAAGGGTTTTTCAGCAGATATTGCTGTTACAATTGGGGAATCGAACACTTCTTCTTTTTCCAAAAGTTTGATAAAGTCCTCTGCCAATTCCTTTTGTTCCGCAGTAGTATAGAAAATTTCACTGCGATATTGCGTGCCCACATCATTTCCTTGACGATTTAACGTTGTGGGGTCGTGAGTGGCAAAAAAAATTTCCAATAACTCTTTATATGATATTCGTGAAGCATCAAATGTTATTTTTACTCCCTCTGCATGTCCTGTTCTTCCTGTAGCAATCTCTCTGTACGCAGGGTTTTTAATGGTGCCACCCGTATAACCGGAAACCACCTCCTCTACTCCATTAAGTCGCTGAAAAACAGCTTCCGTGCACCAAAAACACCCTCCGGCAAATATTGCGGTTTCCAATTTTAAATTATTTTTGTTCATATAATTTGATTCAAAGTTAAACAATATTTGATTGAGAAAATGAATTCTAGCAAATATTAATATAATCCTTGGTCGAAATTATCATAAAATTATCTTTTGCTGTTTACAAGCAGAAACCGGGTGTAAAAAATGTAATCTTCCATCTTAAGGCATGGTTCCCTGCCCAATTACTTAAAAGGGCGATACATATTTGAATCATTCTACAAAAACATTGATAAAACATTGCAGGTTTTACCCATGTAATTGGATGGGTGGGAATTTATAGTTGATAGTAAACCCTTTACACCATAGTCCTTGCTTTTGCCTTTAACCATAAACCCCTACCTTTGCATCCTTGTAAAAATCCGAGAATTTAGTTTTTAATAACATATTAATCAACATACAATGCAAAACGGAATCTACGCAAAATTCAATACCACCAAGGGGGAAATACTGGTAAAACTTACCCACGATAAAACACCGGGAACTGTTGGCAACTTTGTTGCTCTGGCTGAAGGAAATATGGAAAACAATGTAAAACCACAGGGCAAACCATATTATGACGGCCTAAAATTTCATAGGGTAATCGCCGATTTTATGATCCAAGGCGGATGCCCAGCCGGAACGGGAACCGGAGACCCAGGCTATAAGTTTGATGATGAGTTCCACCCTGATTTGGTACACGATGGCCCCGGAGTGTTGTCCATGGCCAATGCCGGACCCGGTACTAATGGAAGCCAGTTTTTTATTACGCACGTAGCTACTCCTTGGTTAGATAACAAGCATACTATATTTGGTCGTGTAGAAGAAGGCCAGAATATTGTGGATTCCATTGCACAAGGCGATACTATTGAAACCTTGGAAATTATTAGGGTTGGAGATGAAGCCAAAAACTGGAATGCCGTAGAAGCCTTTAGGGTTTTTGAAGGAGCTAGGGAAAAGCGAATTGCCGAACAAAAGGCTGCCGCAGAGGCAGAAATGGAAAAATTGGCCGCTGGGTTTGACAAGACCGATAGTGGGCTGCGCTATAAAATGATTCAAAAGGGAGGTGGTGCCAAAGCTGAAAAAGGTAAAACCGTTTCCGTTCATTACGAAGGTGCATTGACCAACGGACAAATTTTCGACTCTTCCTACAAAAGAAACCAACCCATTGACTTTGTTTTGGGGATTGGACAGGTAATACCGGGATGGGACGAAGGAATTAGCCTACTGCAGGTAGGTGACAAGGCCCGTTTTGTAATTCCATCTCATTTGGCTTACGGAAGCACAGGTGCAGGAGGGGTTATTCCCCCGAACGCAACACTTATTTTTGATGTGGAACTGGTGAACATGAAATAACAAGACTCACGAGAATTTATAAAAAACTCCCATAAAAATGGGAGTTTTTTATTTAGCTCTGTTTACACTTAATAAAAGCAAACAAAGATTAAGAGCAAGTAATGTAATTAGAATACTGAAAAAAATGGTCATGGTTGTAACGTATTTATTACATAACATCCCAACGTTAAAAAACCCTACCTATTGCCTAAAATATTTTTTCAATTACTTTTTGGAACCGTTTACACTCCACAACAACAACAGTGCATTAACGATCAAAAGGAACGAGAGTACTCCAAAAAAAGTGTTCATTTAAATTGGATTTAATGGTTATGGGGAACAGTGTGTTTATAGCTTAGATAGTAAAAAAATAAATGGTTGCGTGAGATTAAAGAAAAATGCAAAAAAAAGCCTGGGCAATGCCCAGGCTTTGTGTCTATAAAAAAGTATGTTATAACTTAATCCGCAACTTGTACATTAACGGCGTTTAATCCTTTTTTACCTTGTTGTAGTTCGAATTCTACAACGTCACCTTCTCTAATTTCATCGATTAAACCAGAAATGTGTACGAAGTGATCTGTGTTTGAACCATCTTCAGTGATAAATCCATAACCTTTAGAATCATTGAAGAATTTTACTGTTCCTTTACTCATAATATAAATTGAAAAAAATTAATTGAGCTACAAAGGTACGTTTAATTTATTGGGAATCAGTTTTTTTCTTAAAAATAAAATAATTATGTGGTTGGATCAGGGGTTAAACGCAAGTATGGCTTGATTTCTTCCACACCTTTGGTAAAGATTCCTTTGGCCTCTTCGGTAGGTATAGATGGGCTTACCACAACTTTTTCTCCATTTTTCCAGTTAGCGGGAGTAGCCACTTTATGGTTGGCCGTTAATTGCAAAGAATCCACAACACGCAACAATTCGTAAAAATTACGTCCGGTCGAGGCAGGATATGTTAATGTAAGTTTGATTTTTTTATCGGGACCCACAATAAACACAGATCGTACAGTAAGTGTATCGTCTGCATTGGGGTGAATCATATCGTATAGATCCGAAACCTTTCTTTCCACATCGGCAACTATGGGGAAGTTGACCTTGGTGTTTTGGGTCTCGTTGATGTCCTTGATCCATTCCATGTGCGATGCTGCCCCATCAACACTCAATGCCATCATCTTTACGTTTCTTTTGTCGAATTCATCCTTAAACTTGGCAGCTGTGCCCAGTTCGGTGGTGCAAACAGGGGTAAAGTCAGCAGGGTGAGAAAATAGAATCCCCCAACTATCGCCAAGGTATTCATAAAAATTAAGTGTTCCTTCCGAAGTAACTGCAGTAAAATCCGGAGCAGTATCTCCCAATCGTAAAGTTGCCATATATTTTCTGATTTTAAAGTTTGAAAAATAGTACCCTACAAAATTACTAGATTATTTGTGTATTGCGCATAAAATCAGTTAAAAGTGTATTAAAAATACCTGTTGTACATTTTAGAGTACCTGTTTCAAAAAAACATCAAGGACTAACATCTGAGCATATCAAATCTCAATACAATTTTATTGGCTTGAGCCAAAAAACTTAACTTGGCAGGTGTTCATCAAGAAAATACATTCTTTGCGATACAGCAGTAATCATTATCTTCGACCAACGAAGTTGTATTTATGATAAAGGCCACTAATATTCAAAAAAGTTACGGAGACCTCAAAGTTTTAAAAGGGGTCGATTTGGTAATAAAAAAAGGCGAAGTGGTATCCATTGTCGGGGCCTCGGGTGCAGGAAAAACCACTTTATTGCAAATTCTGGGCACCTTGGATACCCCTACCAACAAAGGAGAGAGCACACTTCTTATCAACGACACCGATGTAAACCAACTTAACGATAAGAGCTTGGCACAGTTCCGGAACCAGCATATCGGTTTTATTTTTCAGTTTCACCAATTGTTGCCCGAGTTTACAGCCTTGGAAAATGTTTGCATTCCTGCTTTCATTAAAAAAACGCCTCGGGCCGAAGCTGAAAAGCGCGCCAAGGAACTGTTGGACTTTTTAGGATTACAGGATCGTTACGACCACAAACCCAATGCTCTCTCTGGGGGTGAACAACAACGTGTTGCTGTCGCCCGTTCGTTAATGAACAATCCCTCTGTAGTCTTGGCAGATGAACCCAGCGGAAACCTAGATTCCGAAAGTGCGGACAATCTACATCAACTTTTTTTTCAATTGCGTGATGAATTTGGGCAGACCTTTGTATTGGTGACCCACAACCTAGAGTTGGCCGACATGGCAGACCGAAAACTCACCATGGTAGATGGTTTGATCGTTTCCAAAGATTGATATGACCAAAGCAGAGCTCAAAGAATTTTTGGATGCCAAGGTGTTGGAGTATAACCACCCCAAGTTTTTGGAAGATGACCCCATACAGATTCCGCACCAATTTACTGGAAAAGAAGATATTGAAATCAGTGCGTTTTTAACGGCCACCATTGCGTGGGGCAATCGCAAAAGCATTATCAACAATGCCTCTAAATTAATGGGGTTGATGGGCAACACACCTTATGATTTTGTGATAAACCATACCGACGATGATCTTGAAGAACTACGGTCTTTTGTACACCGAACCTTTAATGGGATAGACCTTGTTTACTTTGTAACCAGTTTGAAGCATATTTATAAGAACCACGGTGGTTTGGAAGCGATTTTCACAGAACATCAGACCAAAGACTCCATGCAGCCTGCCATTTCCAAGTTCAAGGAAGTGTTTTTTGAGTTGCCCCACCAAAGTAGAACCCAAAAACATGTTTCCGACCCCAATAAAGGTTCCGCTGCCAAACGTATCAATATGTTTTTACGTTGGATGGTTCGGGACAATGACACGGGAGTTGATTTTGGGCTTTGGAAAAAAATCGACCCCGGCAAGCTCTCCTGTCCGTTAGACGTACATTCGGGTAATGTGGCCCGGAAACTAAAACTGCTCAAACGCAAACAAAATGATGCCAAAGCATTAGAGGAGCTCGACAATAATCTTAGAAAATTGGATGCCACCGACCCCGTAAAGTATGACTTTGCCCTATTTAGCTTAGGTGTTTTTGAGCGGTTTTAGAAACTTCTGAACATTCACTGAATTGGTGTTTGGTTAAGGAGCTGCCTACTTTTATAATTAGGAAGCTGTTTTTTGAAAAAGTCTCCAAGACATAAATATGGCAAATGCACTCTTAAAAATTTTTCAAGGATCAATCAAATTTATCTTTTGGGCATTACTGGACCTATTGATTAAATTGAGCATCTCTTTTGAAATTTTTTCAATCCAAATTACTCCCTAGAAGTTAAGTCCTTGGAAACTCCCAACCGTTATGGTATTCATTTTTCAACATGGCATCAGCTTCTGAGTGGTTAAACTTGCCGTTTTCAGCATCCCAGAAAAGTCGACCCCCTGTTTTATAGGCAATATTGCCCAAGTGGCTAACCACGGCTGCATCGTATCCAATTTTTATTGGTGCCTTCAAAATTGATTTATCACGGGTTTTTACGGCTTCCAAAAAATTCTGTGTGTGTAGCCCTAACCCTTGCCCTACTCCTTGCTGTAACGGTACGGCTTCTATTTTAGGCCCTAAATCTTTGCTCCAATGAGGGCGGTCGTGCTCTGGGATCACTTCCCATCCACCACGGTCCAGCACCAAGGTACCATTGTTGCCAATAAAGGCGATACCGTGGTTTCGTCCGTAATTGCCACCATCAATACCAGTGGCGTGTTCCCATAACAGGGAAAAGTCGCCAAAATCGTATACGGTCTGCAAGGTATCGGGTGTTTCTGCGGCATCATTGGGATAAGCAAATTTGCCCCCCATTGCCATTACGGATTTTGGTGTAGAGGCTTTCATGCCGTAAAGTGCATAATCGATCAAGTGAACGCCCCAATCCGTCATTAATCCACCAGCATAGTCCCAGAACCATCTAAAATTAAAATGGAACCTATTTTTATTGAATGGCCTTTTTTCCGCAGGGCCCAACCACATATCGTAATCCACTCCTTCCGGTACGGAACTATTTGGTACTACAGGTATGGATTGCATCCACCCTTGGTAGGCCCAAGTTTTTACCAAGCGAATCTGCCCCAATTTACCGGAATGTACGTAATTGATCGCATCTACAAAATGGGGCTCGCTACGCTGCCACTGGCCTATTTGCACCATTCTATCACTTGCATTTACTTTGGCGAGCATGGCATCGCTCTCTGCTACTGAGTTGGCAATGGGCTTTTCGCAATACACATCTTTGCCTGCATCAATGGCATCTGTAAGTTGTAGACAATGCCAATGGTCCGGAGTTCCGATAATGGCAATGTGAATATCTTTGTCCTCCAGCAATTTTCGGTAATCGGAATACCATTTTGGCTTTTTGATACCTCCTTTTTCAAGTTCTGCCGTTTTTTCGCGAAGTACATTTTCATCTACATCACAAAGGGCAACAATTTCCACTTCGCTGTTCTGCAGCATGGAACTTAAATCGGAAAAGCCCATACCCTTACAACCAATAAGACCAACCTGTACTTTATCGTTAGGACTTATGTTTTTCCGAATTGATGCCAATAACTCGGTAGGAAATACCATTGATGCTCCCAAACCTGCCACATACATTCCACCACGTTTTACAAATTGTCTTCTTGTTCCCATATTCTTTAAAAATTTTGGAAAAAGATACAAAAAAACGTCCCCTGAAGTTTAATTTTCAAGGGACGTTTTTGAATTTAATGTGTATACTTTCGCTTACTTCTTTTCGGCGGGAGCGTTCAATTTTTTACTCATTTCCATAGAAATGGCTGAGCGGTCGAACTTTAAACGGCCTGCCATGGTTTCGATGACACAGGAAAAATCCTTGTCGTTCAATTCCACGATTTTGCCGTGCAGCCCACTTTTGGTAATTATATTATCACCTTTTTTTAATTCTGAAGCGAATTTTTTCTCATCCTTCTGACGTTTCATCTGCGGGCGAATCATAAAAAAGTACGCCACGGCAAAAATCAATATCAGCGGTAAAAACTGTCCTATATTTTCCATTTAGGTCTTTTAATTATTTAACAGGGCCTGCTGGTGTAGCTCCCGGTGCTTGAACAAACGCCTTGATTCTCAATATTTCTGAACCTTTAGCTGTATTTGCGTTTACGGTAATTGTTTTGGTGACCTGGTTTTGACCAGATCCATTGAACTTAACCAACAACTCTCCTGTTTCTCCTGGTGCAATAGGGTCTTTTGGAGGGTTTGGCACGGTACAACCACAGCTACTTTTAGCATTTGTAATGATCAAAGGGGCGTTGCCGGTATTGGTAAATGCAAAAGTTGTTTCTTGTGGAGTTCCCCGTTGGATCGTACCGAAATCGTGTTCAGTTTTCTCAAAGGTCATTACGGGAACATTTTTTGCTGCTTCATCCCTGTCCACAGCACTCTCAACGTTGTCAGCAACTATTTTTTTTGATGCTTTGTCCTTGCATGATACGCCCATTATGGCGACTACCATGATCAAACTTAAAATTGTTGTTATTCTTTTCATGATTAAAATTTGTTTTTCCAAAATTAAGGAATAATTGTTTATTGCAAGCCTCTACCCATTTTTTGAAGCCTACCATCTGATTTATACTCTTTTACCAACTTGTCCAAAACACCATTAATAAAAATGCTGCTCTTTGGTGTGGAGTATTCTTTGGCAATCTCCAAATACTCGTTCAAGGTTACTTTTTCGGGTATGGAATGGAAGTTGAGCAGCTCACAAATTGCCATTTTTAAAATAATGGAATCTATCTCTGCGATACGGTCGTTGTCCCAATTGGGTGTTTTACCTTCGATTTCCTTTTCCCATTTGGCATCGTTGAGCAAAGTTTTAGTCAACAGTTCGTTGGCAAAATCCATGTCCTGTTGGTCTTTTAGTAAAGCTGGTAAAAAGAAACGGTCCCCAGAATCCGGTTTGGCCTTTTTTAAACGCTTTACCAAAAAGGTGTTCACAATGGGGAAGTCATCCACCCAAGTTAACTTATCATCCTCAAAGTAATCGTAAATTTTTTCGTTGGGCGCTATAATTTCCTTGAACAGTTGAATAACAATATTGCGGTCGTCCGCATAGCTGTCTTCGCCATTGGACATATACTCCTTATAAATATCGCTGGTAATAATTTCTTTATGAATGATTTTTACATATTCATCATTCATGTACCAATTGTCCAATTTTCGCTTGGAAATCTCGTTTTTCAAGACCTCGTTGTTCACCAATTGCAGCAACAAACGATTTTTTATAAACTTTTTGGGGTTTGGGTAGTTGTCTTCCTCGGTGGCCACATATTTTTTGGAAGCGTGGCTCACATGTTTTTCCGCCAAACGATGGAGTTCGGCCAAAAGGCTTAAAATCAAAAGGTATAGAACGTACATGTTTTCTATACTAACTCTCAAAAACTTTTCTTGTTTTTGCAAGGAATCATCCTTGGATTGCACCAATGCATAAATGCATTGCATTACTTTTACTCTGATGTGCCTTCGGGTAAGCATGTTTAAAGAACTTTTAAAGTCATTGTTTGGCTTTCACTCCGCAAAAGTAATCTTATATTTGAATCTTACCTACCAAAGTTACTTTCTTATCAGTTTTATAACGTTTACTTTGTTTGGTATGGTATATATTTGCGGGATTGTCGCTGTACATTTACCCTAAAAATCACTTTTTTTACCTTTTTATGAAGGAACTGAAACACCTAAATAAATATTTTAAAAAATATTGGCTCAAACTCTTTTTGGGGATTCTCATTACCATAATTGCCCGTGTTTTTTCCTTGGTAATGCCTTCGTATGTGAACAAGTCCATACAGGCAGTCGAAGATTTTGCATCGGATGTGATCAGCCTTTCGGATGCCAAGGGATTATTGCTACAGTACATTCTCATTATTGTTGGAGCTGCTATTCTTTCGGGCCTTTTCACTTTTTTGATGCGCCAAACGATCATTAATGTATCCCGCTACATTGAGTATGATTTGAAAAACGAAGTTTTTGACCATTATCAGTTACTTAGTCTCAATTTTTACAAAAAAAATAGGATTGGTGACTTAATGAACCGAATCAGTGAAGACATCAACCAAGTGCGGATGTATGGCGGCCCTGCCATTATGTATGGTATACAAACCTTAACCCTTTTTGTGTGCTTGGTCCCCCTAATGTTTATAAAGGCCCCTACCCTGGCGGCCTATACCTTGCTTCCGTTACCTATTTTATCTGTTCTGATTTACCAGATCAGTAAAATTATCCACAAAAGAAGCACCAAGGTCCAAGAATATTTGTCCACCCTGTCCACTTTTACACAAGAATCCTTTTCGGGGATTTCAGTAATAAAGGCATACAGCATTGAGCCCCGAATAAATACGGAGCTTCGTGGATTGGCGCAAGAGGGAAAAGATACCAGTATGGCCTTGGCCAAAGTGAACGCTTGGTTCTTTCCTTTAATGATTTTATTGATCGGTATCAGCAATGTGTTTGTGATATACATAGGTGGACGCCAATATATAAATGGGGAAATTGAGACCATTGGGATCATTGCCGAGTTTATTCTTTACGTAAATATGCTTACATGGCCCGTTGCCGTTGTGGGGTGGCTTACATCCATAGTACAAAGGGCTGAGGCTTCGCAAAAAAGAATAAACGAATTTTTAAAGGAAGAACCATCCATTAAAAACCAAGTAAAAACACCGACCCCAATTATTGGTAGTATTGAGTTCAGAAATGTGACCTTTACCTACGAAGACACCAATATAACTGCCCTCAAAAATGTTTCATTTACTGTTGAAGCCGGTCAAACTGTGGCTATTTTAGGAAAAACAGGTGCAGGGAAATCAACGATATTGGATTTGGTGGCCCGCTTGTACGACACTTCTTCTGGAGAAGTATTGATTGATGGCATTCCTGTTCAACAACTAAACCTTGATAGCCTACGCAGCTCCATAGGCGCCGTACCGCAAGATGCTTTCTTGTTCTCGGATACCATTGAGAACAATATTCGTTTTGGAAATGAAAATGCAACGCACGACGATATTGTGGAAGTAGCCAAAAAAGCAGTGGTACACAAAAATATCCAAGGCTTTGCAAAAAAATACGACACGGTATTGGGAGAAAGGGGCATCACATTGAGCGGTGGCCAAAAACAACGGGTTTCCATTGCCCGTGCCCTTTTAAAAGACCCTAAAATTTATCTTTTTGATGATTGCCTATCCGCCGTGGACACTGAGACCGAGGAAGAGATCCTTAATAATTTAAAAAGAGTATCGGAAAGTAAAACCACACTTATTGTAAGTCACAGAGTATCATCTGCCAAGAATGCCGATAAAATCATTGTGTTGGACAACGGTAGCATCATTCAAGAGGGTACCCACGAGGAATTGAACAATACCGAAGGGTATTACAAAGACCTCTACATCAACCAACTCTCGGGTAAAGATTCATAAAAAAGTTGCTGAATTAGCTTTTTTTTTACATTTTTGATGACATAATTCAACATAGTACTAAATACACTATACCATATGGGCCAGAAAGATACAATGGATCAGGAAGAGATTTATTCGAAAGTCTTAAGAGCAGGAAGAAGAACCTATTTTTTTGACGTAAGAAGTACCAAGGCCGGAGATTACTACCTTACCATCACCGAAAGTAAAAAGTTTACCCACGACGATGGTTCTTTCCACTACAAAAAGCACAAGATTTATCTGTACAAAGAAGATTTTAGTGCTTTCCGTGAGATTATGGAAGAGATGATGGACTACATTATTGACGAAAAAGGTACCGAGGTTATCTCCGAACGCCACCAAAAAGATTTTAAAAAGGAAGAAAACAGTTTTAGTGAAAACGGGGCTGCATCGGGCAACTTTACCGATGTAAGTTTCGACGATATCTAAAAACATCTCCTTTAAAAAAATTAAACGACCTGTATTTTTTGCAGGTCGTTTTTTTATTTTTACCATATACGACCTTGTACAATCCTAAAATTTAAGAACAATGGCTAGGACTCCCAGTAACATGCTCCCTTTGGGCACCAAGGCTCCCAACTTTGAACTGTTGGACACCGTTTCCAATAAAAAACGCTCTTTGGACGAGCTGAAAGGAGAAAAAGGGACCGTGGTAATGTTTATTTGCAACCACTGCCCTTTTGTGGTTCATGTAAACCCGATGATCGTAAAGTTGGCTCAAGAATATCAGGAAAAAGGAATTGCCTTTGTGGCCATTTCCAGCAACGATGTGGAAAACTATCCACAAGATGCTCCGCATTTAATGACCGAGAAAGCCAAAAAGGAAGGCTATACGTTTCCCTATTTATATGACGAAACACAAGAAACAGCAAAGGCATACGATGCGGCCTGTACTCCCGATTTCTATCTCTTTGATGCGAATTTGTCCTTGGTCTACCGCGGTCAATTAGACGACTCCAGACCGGGAAACGGAATTCCACTTACAGGAACGGACCTTAAAAATGCAATGGATGCCGTTTTGGATGGTAAAGCTGTAAATTCCGAGCAAAAGCCAAGTCTGGGCTGCAATATTAAATGGATCAACACCTAGCACTATAATAAAGAATGACTCTTACTGTTCAAAAAAACATGGTAAGCTTGGAACCCGTTATCCAAGATAACTTAAATGAATATTTGGCTGTTGGCGTAAAATCGTACTGCGAACATTACCTCCACTTATGGGAGAACGAAGATCCAACCCCCTATATTTCGTACGGACTGACCAAAGAAGTTGTTGAGCGTGAACTTCAGGACCCCAATGCGTTCAACTATTTAATTCAACAAAACAATAAAAACGTTGGTATCCTTAAATTGGTAAAAAACTGTGGTATCGATGAAATTGCAGATACAGATGCGCTTAAAGCTGAGAAAATATATTTGCTGAAAGAACACTCCGGTAAAGGAATAGGCAAACAAGTGCTTCAATTTATTGAAGATACGGCGAGAGACTTGAACAAGAAAATCGTTTGGTTGGATGCCATGCAAAAAGGAAACCCGATTCATTTCTATCAAAAAAACGGATTTACCATCAAACGGGAGAGCGAGGTGGTTTTGCCCCGCGTTAAACCTACCGAGAAGGCCATGTGGATCTTAACCAAAAACCTTTAGGTTACCACCCTTCGCGCTCTACCAAGTTTTCAATATGGGCAAAATGATGATTGCTGTGCCAAGCGTAGCGAGCTATGTTTTCTTCCAAAGTGGTCTCTTGGTTTCCATCGGGGTGTATAAAGCTTCTTTTTAAATCTCCTTCGGAAAGCCCTTTCAGCAAATAAACCAACTTGGCGTGTATGGCACTCAAATGGTAAAGCGACATTAATATGGGCGCGGTACGGGTATCGAACAATTCGGCCCAAGCCTTTTCATCGTAAGCTTTAATTGTAGGAGTATCTTCTGTAAGTGCCCATTTAAAGCGAATATAACTATTGTGATGGCTATCGGAAATATGATGGACCACTTGGCGAACAGTCCAACCCCCTGGTCGATAAGGGGTTTCGAGCTGTTCCTCGGACAATGGAGTAACCAAATCGCTCAAACGTTGGGGCAACTGTTCCAAAACGGAAATCCATTCCTTCAAATTATTTTTTGTGATGGTATCAGGAACCTCAAATTTTCCAATAGGGTAACGTAGTTGTTCCAAAGTTTCTTTTTTATTCATTTTGATTGACGTTAGCGAATTACATTTTTTTTTCAGAGAAACGGTTTAGACCTTTTCGGATTAAAAGATAGCGCTAAGGATATTTGCTTCACGGAACCTAAACATTATGACACAAGTACAAAGCCAATATAGAAAGTAACGGGCAAATACCAATTTAAAATACCTCCAATTCTTCAATCGACCCAACTCATCCCCCAAACCCAAAACCAGGTTCAAAATCCAAGGAAATGGTTTCTCCCCCATTCGCAATGGATTTGTAAATGGCTTCCACGATCATCATATCGCGTTTACCCATTTCACCGGGCGCTTTGTTGGGCTCGTCGAACAATACGTGCCGGGCAAAATCGTCCATTTGCAATTTCTGCTGGCTCTCGTGCGGAAATTTAATAACATCACCATTAGAAGTCACCCCGCTCAACGGACCATAATTATTGGCAGGCTGTAACCGAAACCATCCCGAAGTCCCGGAAACATACATCGCATTCGCATTAAAATTGTGCGAAGTGGAAATGTTGCCCACTGCCCCACTCGGGAATTCAAATTGTGCCGTAATGGTCTCGTCAGTGTCTTTAAAATACTCAGGTCTGGTGCTAAATTCCTGTGCAGCCACCGAAATTGGATTTTCACCCGTACCATAAATGGCACTTTGCACAGCATACACGCCCATATTCATTAAAGCGCCTCCTCCCGAAAGTTTTTTGTCCAAACGCCATTGGTCTGGATTGCCCGTGGATCGGTAGGCGGCATCTGCGGAAACAAACAACACATCGCCAAAGGTTTTTTCCCTGACAAATTCCTTTACCTGCTGCGTATAGGGCTCGGAATGTAAGCGATAACCCATGCCCAGTTTTACGCCAGCTTCATTACATGCATTTATGATGGCATCACACTCTGCCACGCTAATGCCCATAGGTTTTTCACAGATAACATGCTTGCCTGCTTTAGCGGCACGAATACTAAATTCGGCATGCATACTGTTGGGAAGCACCACATATACCACATCAATTTCGGGGTTGTTGGCAATATCATCAAAATTTTGATAGTTGTAAATGTTCTTTTTAGGAATACCGTATTTATCGGCCCAAACCTTTTCCTTTTCGGGAGTTCCGGTAACAATTCCTGCCAAATAGCAATGTTGGGTATCCTGCAAAGCAGGCGTTAATTGATAGGTGCTATAACTACCAAGTCCAACTAAGGCAATGCCCAGCTTCTTTTTATCCTGATTGGCTCCCATGGCACAGGCAAACGGCACCGATGATAACAAGGCGGCACCTCCTATGCCTTTTGCGGTCAGGGTATTAAAATTTCTTCGGGTGAGACTTTTCATGGAATATAGATTTAGTTAACGCTATTAAATTTACACATAATAGAACAATCGAATGCACCTTCATGCATTTTCAGAGCTTTTGTCTGTATAAGAATCTTCAAATTCCCTATTTTTATGAACTTGACTAATTCAACCCGTAAAAATGAAAAAACTCGTATTGTTAGGCATGGCGTTTTGCACGTCATTTGCCTTTGCCCAAAGTAGAAAATTACCCGTTGACACCACAGTAACCACACAACATTCCGTAACCATCAACGGTTCCAACATTGACTACACCGCGACTACAGGAACCCAACCCGTTTGGGATGAATTGGGGGAACCGATTGCATCCTTGCATTACACTTACTACACCAAAAATGGTGTAAAGGATAGGTCTTCGCGACCCTTGTTGATTTCCTTTAACGGCGGACCGGGCTCCGGTTCGGTTTGGATGCACTTGGCCTACACAGGTCCGCGTATTCTTAAAATTGATGATGAAGGGTATCCCGTGCAACCCTATGGCGTTAAGGAAAACCCGTATTCCGTTTTGGACGTAACCGATATTGTTTACGTAAACCCTGTGAACACAGGCTATTCACGTACCATTCCCGAAACAGGAAAAGAAGTGGACCGTAAAAAATTCTTCGGAATCAATGCAGATACCAAATATTTGGCCGAATGGCTGAACACTTTTGTATCTAGAAACAACCGTTGGAACTCCCCTAAATATATTGTGGGTGAAAGTTACGGAGGCACCCGTGTTATGGGCCTTTCCTTGGCACTTCAAAACCAACAATGGATGTATTTGAACGGGGTAATTATGGTTTCCCCAGCCGATTACAAGGTATTCCGTGACAACGACCCCGTTTCCAGTGCCTTGAACCTTCCTTATTTTGCTGCCGCAGCATGGCACCACAAAGCCCTGCCATCCGATTTGCAAAGCAAAGACCTGTTGGAAGTGTTGCCAGAGGTGGAAGAATTCACAATTAATGAATTATTGCCGGCTATCGCCAAAGGTGGTTTTATTCCCGAATCTGAGCGTAAAGCCATTGCCGATAAAATGGCGCGTTATTCCGGATTGGATGCAAAAGACATTATTGACCACAATTTGGATGTGCCTACGCAATTCTTTTGGAAAGCTTTGTTGCGAGATAAAGGCGGATACACGATCGGGCGTTTGGATAGCCGTTATTTGGGAATCGACAAAACATTGGCAGGAACCCGACCCGATTATTCACCCGAGTTGACCTCTTGGTTGCACAGTTTTACCCCTGCCATTAATTATTACTTGCAAGAAGAGCTTGATTTTAAAACTGACATTAAGTACAATATGTTCGGCCCTGTACATCCCTGGGACAATGATGATGATAACGTAAGGGACAATCTACGTCAAGCGATGGCACAAAATCCATACTTGAACGTTTTGGTGCAATCGGGTTATTACGATGGCGCCTGCACCTATTTTGCGGCCAAGTACACCATGTCGCAAGTAGACCCTAGCGGTAGAATGAAAGACCGATTTGAGTTTAAAGGATACCGTTCCGGTCACATGATGTATTTGAGAAAAGAAGATTTAAAATCGGCCAACGACGATATTAGAGCGTTCATTTTAAGAACCCAAGCCAAAGGAAAGAGCGCGAAATATTAAATCAACTACTTCGGTGGCAAGCCCACGAGGTATTCAAATGAAATAAATTAATTCATTTCGACGTAGAACGTCGGGGAATCAAACCCTCAATGAGGGATTCAAACAATATTCATAGTTTACAAAAGCGGTATGACATTTTAAGTCATGCCGCTTTTTTGTTGAAGAAAAATCCGAAAAGTAGCCTTTTGTGTAACAAAAATGTAATTAATCATACTTATATGGTAAAATATATCAATTATGGGAGGTGAAGGAAGTATGATGCATGCCATAAAAAGCTTAAAGGCCAATCGAAGCATGTTAAAAAAAAGAAAGTTAGCTTCTAAAGGTGATGTCTATGGCAAAAAAAACGTCACAAAATTACATTTCAAAAAATCTACCCGACGGGACGTAGCTCGAATCCGTAAAAAAATGTTTATCCAAAAAGAGAAAGAAAAACGGCAGATGTTTTATGCCATCATAGCAACCGTCCTTCTGTTTTTTGTGATGTATTTGCTATTTGTACAATGATAATTTTCTATTTTTAGCAAAAACCACACAAGTGAAAAAACAAACCATACTCTGGATGATGCTTTCTTTTTTAGGATTGATGGGCACTTCTAAAATCAATGCCCAAGATTGGCCCAACTTGGAAAAGTATAAAAATGCAAATGCCGAACTCACCGCTCCCGCAGACGGTGAAAACCGCGTAGTGTTCATGGGCAATTCCATTACCGAAATGTGGAAAGATGCCCATCCTGAGTTTTTTAAGGACCACCCTTTTGTAAACCGAGGCATCGGCGGACAGACCACGCCACAGATGCTGCTTCGTTTCCGTCAAGATGTGATTGATCTAAATCCCAAAGTTGTCGTTATTTTGGCTGGAACCAACGATATTGCGGGCAATACAGGCCCCATGACACTAAAACAAATACACGACAATATCCTTTCCATGGTAGAACTGGCAAAAGCAAATGGCATTAAACCAATCGTTTGTTCCGTACTGCCTGCTTACGATTATCCGTGGCGTCCAGGGTTGAATCCAAACGTTAAAATTCCAAAGCTAAATGCATTGCTCAAAGATATGACCAAAGCCCAGAACGTAATGTATTTGGACTATTTCTCTGAAATGGTTGATGATAGAAATGGAATGCAGTCCAAGTTAACTACGGACGAAGTGCACGTCACCAAAGCAGGATATGATATTATGGAGACAATGGTAAAAGAAGCCATTGACAAAGCCTTAAAAAGTTATTGAACTAAACCATTATGGGTTGAAAAACAATGATATTGCAAACAGTTACTGAGTTATTTGGTTAACTAATTGTCCGCAATCAACCATATAAACAAAAAGTTGTCAGGTCGAGCGCAGTCGAGACCTCATTTTTAAGACATTGGGTTCAATAACTTCTCTACTTAAGTTTATCTTGAGCGGAGTCGAAAGGCTCGAAGTGACAGTGCATTTTGGTTGATTGCGGACAATCAGAATTAGTTACCTTGCAGCATGCAAAACGGTAAGGTCAGCATCATCATTCCTTTTAAAAACACAGCAAATTTTTTGCCCGAATGTTTTGATTCCATTTTGAATCAAACGTATACCAATTGGGAGGTTTTAGCCGTTAACGACCATTCCACCGATGAGAGTTTTGAGTTCCTTACCTCCTACTCCAAAAAGGATGAGCGCATCAAAATCTTCCAAAACAAAGGCATGGGGATTATTCCTGCGCTCCAAACGGCATACGCCCAAAGTAGTGGGAGCTTTGTGACTCGCATGGATTCTGATGATATCATGAAGCCTACCAGATTGGAGGTAATGGTAAACGCTATAGTTGAAAACGGGATTGGGCATGTCACTGTTGGACAGGTAAAATATTTTTCCGACCGAGGTATCAGCAATGGTTACGAGCGGTATGAGAAATGGTTGAACCAATTAACATCAACGGGCAATAATTATGATGAAATTTATAAGGAATGTGTGATCCCCTCTCCTTGCTGGATGGTCCACCGTGAAGATTTTGAAAAATGCAAAGGTTTTGAGCCCCAACGCTATCCCGAAGATTACGACCTAACCTTTAGATTTTATGAACATGGATTTAAAATTATTCCATGCGACCAAGTGCTGCACCTTTGGCGCGATTACGATACCCGTACCTCCCGCACCCACGAGCATTACGCGCAAAACTATTTTTTGGACATTAAACTCCATTATTTTATACGGTTGGATTACGATGACACCCGTTCGTTGGTAGTTTGGGGGGCTGGATTTAAAGGGAAGAATATCGCAAAAGGGTTAAAAAGACAGGGGCATGATTTTGTTTGGTTATGTGATAACCCCAAGAAAATCGGCAAAGAAATTTACGGCAAGGAACTCGTCCATTTTGAGGCATTACAAGAACTGGACAATCCACAAAGCATTATCACCGTTGCCAATGAGGAAGCCCAAGAAGAAATCAGGGAATACTTTTCAGAATTGGGACAATCGCCCATGCAGGATTACTTCTTTTTTTGCTGACTAAACCTGTTTCGAGTTAGATTTCTCACATTCGTTCGAAATTGACAATTAAGTATATTCGAGTCATTCGTGAAATTCGTGTCAAAAAAGATGCTTCACCCCGCCCACAATCAAAATAGGTTCATTAGTAATTGTTTAATCGTCATAGATAATTGATAAATGAAGTTTGAAATCAGAATGTTTTAATGCCTATCTTTGATCAAGCAATGTTGGGAATGCAGTTTAAACATCCAGAAATTCTTTGGGCACTTTTTCTTCTAGTCATACCCATTTTAATCCATTTATTTCAGTTACGACGCTTTACCAAAACCCCGTTCACCAATGTGGCCATGCTACAAAAAGTGGTTTCGGAGTCCAGAAAAAGCAATACGCTTAAAAAATGGCTGCTGCTGTTTACCCGTCTCTTATTGTTGGCTGCCATTATAATTGCCTTTGCGCAACCGTTTACCTCGGCCACAACAGCGCTTCAAGAAAAGGAAACCGTTGTTTATCTGGACGATTCTTTCAGCATGCAAGCCAAGAACAATGGCATTTCACTTTTGGAAAAAGCTGTCCAAGATCTGATCAAAAACATTGAGAGAGATACGGAGTTCAGTCTGTTCACCAACGAAAAAACATTCAATAATGTTCGCATAACTGACATTCAAAATTCGTTGCTATCGCTCCCCTACTCGTACAAACAACTCAACCTGAACGAAATTGGCCTAAAGGCCAACAGTCTGTTCTCGCAAAACAGTAGTAGCATAAAAAACTTGGTCGTAATTTCTGATTTTCAAGAAAGGGTATCCGATGGAAATACCGATTTGGATTCAACTTTGGTGGCCCATTTTGTTCCGATGCGGCCGCGGGAGGTTCAAAACGTATCGATTGATTCCGTTTTTGTGGATGATGGCTTGAACGAACAGGCCAAATTAAAAGTGTTTCTTTCTGGAGGAAACGAGAATAATGCCTTACCCATTTCTCTTTATAATGATGATGAATTGATTGCCAAAACTGCTGCAAAATTTAAATCAAATAGAGATGCTGAAGTCGAATTTACCATTCCGGCCAGTGAAGAGTTAAACGGACGTTTGAGCATCATCGATAATGCATTGGGGTACGATAATCGGTTTTTCTTCAACATCAATTCCAAAGAAAAAATTAAGGTATTGGCCATTAGTGAATCGGATAGCGATTATTTAAACCGATTGTTCCGGGGCAACGAGTTCGATTTACAAAAATTTGGTTTGAATCAATTGGATTACAGTAATTTGGACAATCAAAATGTAGTGATTCTGGATAATTTAGCTACAATTCCAAGCAGCCTTCAAAATATCTTGCGCACTTTTAAAAATGATGGCGGCACCTTGATCATAGTTCCTGCCATCGACAGTAATTTATCCTCTTACAATACGTTTTTGTCCAGTTTGTCCACAACACAATTTTCGGAGAAAATCACATCCGATGCCCAGTTGACTACCATCACCTTTGACCATCCATTGTACCGCAACGTTTTCGAGCAAGAAGTGACCAATTTTCAATATCCATCCGTAAAAGAACATTTCAGAATACAGACCACTTTGCCCAAAGCTTTGTCCTTGGAAGGTGGCGATTCGTTTTTGTCCGGGGATGATGGACTGTATGTTTTTACAGTTCCCTTAGCATTGAACAACTCCAATTTTATCAACTCCCCGTTGATTGTGCCCACCTTTTATAATATGGCACAATCCAGTTTGCAAACACCAAAACCCTATCAAACCCTTGGTGAAACAACCATGGTGGATATTTCTGCTCAAATAGGCAACGACGATATTTTAGAGGTATCCAAAGCAGGTTATGGGTTTATTCCGCTGCAACAAACTTTCCCAAATCGGGTGCGGCTCACTTTTGACGAAAATCCGACCGAAGATGGCATTTTTTCCATCTTACAAAACGAACAAAGGCTACAAAATATAAGTTTTAATTACCCCAGAGCGGAAAGTCAACTCAAATACTTGGATATCGGAGCCTTGGAAAATGTAAACACCATGGATTCCGTTCCCGAACTATTTGAATATCTGGAAGCGGAGAACAACATTACCGCATATTGGAAATGGTTTGTTATTTTAGCGTTGCTTCTGGCGCTTATTGAGGTACTCATTCAAAAATTTGTTACATGAACATTCTGCTGAAGTCTGCAAAAATCGTATGCCCAGAGAACAAGGAACTTCACCTGAAGAAAAGGGATATCCTTATTAAAAAAGGAATTATTGAGAAGATCGGTGCGGCTGTGGAAGCTCCTGCCAATACCAAGGTGGTAGAAAAGGATAATCTACATGTATCCCTCGGTTGGTTCGATAGCAGTGTGAGTTTTGGTGAGCCAGGATTTGAGGAACGGGAAACCATTGCAAATGGATTGTTTACGGCCGGTAAAAGTGGGTTCACCGATATTGTGCTGAACCCAAACACGAATCCCGTGCCCGATACCAGTTCCGATGTGGTGTTTTTAAAAGAGCGCGGAATTGGAAAGGCTACAAAAATTTATCCTTTGGGTACCTTGACCAAGAATTCCGACGGTGTTGATCTTGCGGAGCTTTATGACATGAAGAATGCGGGAGCCGTGGCCTTTTACGATTTCAAAAAACAGGTTTCCAATCCCAACCTATTAAAAATTGCATTGTTGTATGCCCAAAATTTTGATGGATTGGTGTATTCCTTTCCTCAGGATGGCGACATAAAAGGGAAAGGTGTGGCGCACGAAGGTGAAGTCTCAACAAAATTAGGACTCAAGGGAATCCCTGCACTTTCGGAAGAGCTACAAATTGCCAGAGACCTTTTTATATTGGAATATACGGGTGGTAAACTGCATATTCCGACCATATCTTCGGGGGGGGCGGTAAAACTTATTGCTGAGGCCAAGAAAAAAGGGTTGGATGTAACGTGCAGCGTGGCCATTCACAATCTATTCTTTTCGGATGAGACCCTAACGAGTTTTGATACCCATTTTAAGGTGTCGCCGCCCCTTCGGACAAAATCGGATTGCAAGGCCTTGATCAAAGGAGTGAAAAACGGAACCATAGATTTTGTGACCACAGACCATATTCCTATGGATATTGAGCACAAACGTGTAGAATTTGATAATGCAAAAAGCGGAAGTCTTGGGCTAGAATCCGCTTTTGGAAGTTTGAACACCATTTTTGAGTTGGAAGAAACCATTGCTTTTTTAACCAAAGGACGTTCTCGGTTCCAAATAGTGCCTCCTGCCCTAAAAGAAGGCTCCAAAGCATGTTTAACCCTGTTCAATCCTGATGGGGAGTACACTTTTGAGGCAAAGAACATTCTTTCTACCTCAAAGAATAGCATGTTCGTAGGTTCTACATTAAGGGGTAAAGTTTACGGAATCATTAATAACGGTCAAAGTACACTATAATGAGTAATTCCACTCCGGGAAAAACTACTGCAATTGTATCATACATTACCATTGTTGGTTGTTTAATAGCCATCACCATGAATATTGAGCCCAAAAATGCCTTTGCCCGATTTCATATCCGGCAGGCTTTTGGTATTCATGTACTTTTTCATGCCCTGGCTATTTTGCTCACTTACACTGGATTTGTTTACTTATCGTTCCTTATTTATATTTTTTATATTGTAATCTGGGTGTTTGGCTTTTTGCAAGCGCTTAACGAAAAGACAAAACCATTACCAGTATTGGGAAAATACTTTCAAAAATGGTTCACATTCATATCATAAACTATAACAATGTCCTTAAAACCCCTATCGCTAACATATTTATTACGACCATCCTCTAAAGTTTCCGGCAAAATACCTGCGCTTTTTATGTTCCATGGTTATGGTAGCAATGAAGAGGACCTTTTTTCCTTTGCACCGGAATTGCCAGGAGAGCTGATGGTATTTTCAGTAAGAGCTCCTTATGATATTGAACCATTTGGCCATGCATGGTATGCCATTAATTTTGATGCCGAACAAGGGAAATGGAGCGATGACGAACAGGCCAAAGAATCTAGGGAAAAAATTGTTGCTTTTATGGACGAAGCCATTGAGGCATACGATTTGGACAAAGACAATATTACGCTGTTGGGCTTTAGCCAAGGAACCATTTTAAGCTATGCGGTCGCCTTATCATATCCGGAAAAAGTGAAGAACGTGATTGCGCTCAGCGGATACATCAACGAAAATATTTTGGTGGACGGCTATGCTGAAAAAGACCATAGTAAACTAAATTTTTACGCATCGCATGGGCAAGTGGACCAAGTAATTCCTTTGGAATGGGCACAAAAGTCGCCAGAATTCCTTGAAAATCTGGGCATTCCAACTACTTATCAGGAATTTCCTGTGGGTCATGGTGTTTCCCAACAGAACTTCTTTTCCTTTAAAAAGTGGTTAGAGGAACATGTTTGATGTTTGATGTTTGATGTTTGATGTTTGATGTCGGAAGTCCGATGCACGAGGTCTGGAGTCAGTTTCGCGGTCGGTAGTAACTCTTGTTTTTGAACTTGTTGGGGGGCCGAAGTCTGATGTCCGAAGCACGAAGCTGGCAGTAACCCAATAACTTAGTAACTCCGAACTCTGAACTCTGAACTTCAGTCTTGGTTCTTGTCTCTTGATTCTTTTGTCCTTATTCTATTTTTTCTCTGTTCTTGTTTCTCTTTTGGCACGGATTAATTACTGCGGAGCGTAAAGCAAATGTTCGGCCAAGGTAAAATCCACGCTTAAATCATCTTTTAGCTCATATTTTATAATAAGGTCTCCCCAATATTTTCCATCTGAAAAATCGGCCAAAATCCATTTATGGTTCAACACCTTAATCTTATTTATTTTAAAATCACTTTCCATTCCTTCATAGGGAATTAAAGGATTATCGCCTTTCTTCTCGTTGGTTTCCAATAATTTATCCTGAATATAGAGTGATGGGTTTTCTAAATTCAAATGGTCGTAATATGCCAAAGCATCATCATTGTTTTCCAAAGTAAAGTATTGCATATCCAATACTTTTAAATGCATGGTCTGCAGGGAATCCTCGAGTTTTACTACCTCTTCTTCAAGTTGTTTTACATCAGAGGTCAATGCTTTTTGCATATTGTTTCCCGTCACATATTGAAACAAAGCCAACAAAGCGGCAAAAACAAACAGGTATAGAAAAATTCTGCTTTTCATCAAATCTAAATTTTAATCTTTAGGTTATCGTAGGCCAAATGTATGTTTTCGGGAAGACTTTTCTCCACTTCTTCATGGAATCCCAACAAAGCACTGATATGGGTAAAATAGGTTTGCTCCGCCCCTACTTTTTCGGCAAACTCCAAAGCTTCCTCCAAATTGAAATGGGAATGGTGCGGTTCTAGCCGAAGCGCATTTACAACCAATACTTTGGCGCCTTTTATTTTTTTGATCTCCTCTTCATCTACCCGCTTTACGTCAGTTAAGTACACAAATTCCCCAAAGCGGTATCCAAAGACCTGTAGTCTGTTGTGAAAGGCTTCTATGGGAACTACATCCAAATCGCCCAACGGAATATTTTTATCCTTTGAAACTTCGTGGACCTGTACTGCTGGTGCGCCAGGATAACGGTCCTCATCTGCAAAAATATAATCAAAACGTCTTCTGAGGGAATCCAAAACCCTTGGATGCGCATAAACCGGAATGTCTCCTTGTCTAAAGAAAAAGGGTCGAATATCGTCAATTCCAGCGGTGTGATCGGCATGCTCATGCGTAAACAGAATCCCGTCCAATTTATCTATGGGGTTGGCCAACATTTGTTGCCTAAAGTCGGGGCCGCAATCAATCACGTAGTTATAATCTTTCCAAGAAATGAGCACGGATACACGTAGTCTTTTGTCTTTTGGATTATCGCTCAGGCAAACGGGGTGTTTGCTTCCGATTATGGGGATTCCCTGTGAAGTTCCCGTACCCAAAAAAGTAATGGTCATCTTATCATCCATTAAATCCAAAATTATAACTTATTTATTTAATAGATTGATTGAAGAGTGTAACTTTGCTTTACTTTAAAAATTCGGATATGCCTAGCGTACCAAGCAGAGAAAATGCTTTTGAAAATATTCCTTCCATAAAGGCCAAGACCCTTAGGATCAATTTGAACCGTGATATTTATGGAACATTTGCGGAAATTGGTGCCGGACAGGAAACTGCCAGACATTTTTTTAGGGCCGGTGGGGCTTCTGGAACCATAGCAAAGGCGATGAGCGCTTACGACAAATCTTTTAGTGATGCCATTTATGGCATTGAGGAAGATGGGCGCTATGTTACCCAATCCCGGTTAAAAAAGATGTTGGATCACGAAATGAGATTGGTCGAGGAACGGATCAGTAGGGACAGTAATCCGGATTATTTGTTCTTTAGTTACGCCAATACTGTAGCTACCATCGATTTTTCCAAACGTTACAAAGGGCATGGATGGGTTGGACTTCGTTTTCAGTTGGACCCGGACCAAAAGGAATATGACGAAATCGTACTTCATATTCGTTTTAAACAAAATGAAGCAAGATTACAGCAAGAAACCTTGGGCATTTTAGGTGTAAACTTGATTTATGGGGCATTTTTCAAGTTCCATAAGCCCAAAAAACTTTTAAAATACCTATACGATCATATCGACCATGATACTTTGGAAATTGATATGATCAACTTCACAGGACCCAACTTTGCGGATGTTGATAATAGGTTGATGAGCCTTCAGCTTATTAAAAATGACATGACCGACGCGGTTATGTTTGGTCCCGATGGAAACAACTTGCTGCCTGCAGCCGTGTTGTACAAGAAAAATATCTTGGCATTACGGGGTAGTTTTAGGCCTGTTACCAAGGTGAATATGGACATGTTCCAAAAGTCATACGATATTTTTATTCGGGAACAGACCGTGGATATGGAAAATGCCATTGTTGTTTTCGAAATAACATTGTCCAACCTAAAGGCATCTGGAGAAATCGACGAGCAGGATTTTATGGACAGGGCGGAGCTATTGTGTTCACTCGGACATACAGTATTGATTTCCAAATTCCAAGAGTACTATAAATTGGTAGAGTATTTTAACAATTATACCAAAGCCAAGATTGGATTGACGATGGGCGTGAACAATTTAGTGGATGTATTTGATGAAAAATACTACCGTCACTTAAGTGGTGGTATTTTGGAAGCTTTCGGAAAATTGTTCTTTAAAGATTTGAAGGTTTATCTATATCCGATGAAAGATCCAGAAACGGGTCAAGTACTCACCAGCAACAATGTCAAAGTCCATCCTCGTATGAAGGAATTGTACAAATTCTTTAAGTACAATGGAAAAGTGATGGATATTATTGATTATGACCCGGATGTACTTCATATCTTTTCAAGAAATGTGCTCAAAAAGATTATTAACAATGATGATGGATGGGAAAAAGAGCTGCCAGAAGGTATTGCTGAAATAATAAAAGAGAAAAACCTGTTTACCAGAAAGGTTCTTGAAGAGAAGGAAAAATAAAATAAAAAGGCGCTGATTCAGCGCCTTTTTATTTTAAAATGTCAGTTCGCGCGCAGTCAAGAACTTTTAATGCCTATTGTTCCATATCATCTCGATTGCCCGTCCGTCCGGCAGGCGCGAGCTCGATGAGACAAATACGTTTTACGCATCAAGTAATTGCGCGGCGTGATCTTTAGTCTTCACTTTGTCGATAACATTTTCCACAACACCATCTCCATCGATCACAAAAGTGGTTCTGTGAATGCCATCATATTCCTTGCCCATAAACTTCTTAGGGCCCCAAACGCCAAAGGTATTGATTACGGTATGGTCTTCGTCGGCCAATAAAGGAAATGGGAATTCATATTTGTTCTTGAAATTCGATTGTTTCTTTTCCGAATCTGCGCTTACACCCAAAAGTTCATAGCCTTGTGCTTGTAATTCCTTGTAATTGTCACGAAGATTACACGCTTCGGCCGTGCAACCTGGTGTATTTGCTTTGGGATAGAAAAACACTACCAGCTTCTTCCCTTTGTAACCACTGAGATTAATTGTGTTGCCGTCTTGGTCTTTTGCTGAAAAATCAGGTACTTTATCACCTACTTTTAACATATTCATGTGCGTTGCTCTTGAATTAATTGTTTAATATTTACATTAACAAAGTTAAACAAATATGACCAAACAAGAAAAGGTTGATTTTGCCATCAAAACCTTGGATGAACTATATCCTACTATTCCCATTCCGTTAGATCATAAAGATCCCTATACTTTGTTGATAGCTGTGTTGTTATCGGCCCAAAGTACGGATGTTCGGGTCAATCAAATTACCCCTCTTTTATTTGAAAAGGCGGATAACCCTTATGATATGGTAAAACTTTCTGTGGATGAGATTCGGGAAATCATAAAACCAGTAGGGCTGTCACCCATGAAATCAAAGGGAATATATGGGCTGTCCCAAATTTTGATTGAAAAATATAATGGTAAAGTCCCTCGCGACATTGCGTTGTTGGAAGAATTGCCAAGCGTGGGACACAAAACGGCGAGTGTTGTGGTTTCCCAAGCCTTTGGAATTCCTGCTTTTCCGGTAGATACCCACATTCATAGGCTGATGTACCGTTGGGGTTTTAGTAATGGGAAAAATGTGGTGCAAACCGAGCGTGATGCCAAACGATTGTTCCCCAAGGAGATTTGGAACCGTTTACATCTTCAGATTATTTGGTACGGTAGGGAATATTCACCGGCCAGGGGCTGGGATTTGGAAAAAGATATTATTACCAAGACCATTGGTAGAAAAACAGTGATCAACGAGTATTATAAAAACAAAAAGAGCCGCTAGTTGCGGCTCTTTTCGTCAGTTTGATCCTTAAATTAATTCAATGTTACTTCAAACTGGTGTTTTTTGTAGTCAACTACATGAATCGATTTTGAAAAGCTAAGCAAAAAATCTACTGTTTTCTGACTAGCTTTTACCGTTTTTACGGATTTTTGTTCTTCAGAGTAAATGTTTTCCATATTCTAGCGTAAGTAATTGTTTCCATTATATAACGGCGCTAGTTTGGAAATATTGCAGACTTCGACGTATTGCTCGATTAATTCGTTAAAACGATGTTTTTACGCTCTACAATTTTTCTTAAATTAATGAGTGCATAACGCATCCTTCCCAAAGCTGTATTAATACTAACATTGGTGTTTTCGGATATTTCCTTAAAGCTCATATCCTTGTAAATACGCATGATGAGCACCTCTCTTTGATCATCTGGCAATTCATCGATCAAAAGTGTTAGATCACTTTCTATTTGATCTTTGATGATTTGCTTTTCGGCATTCAACTTTTCATCGTGGATAACGGAAAAAATGTTGAAATCATCGCTGCCTTCGAACTTGGGCATTCTTTTATTTTTACGGAAATGATCTATCACCAAGTTGTGCGCAATTCGCATTACCCAGGGCAAGAATTTGCCCTCTTCGCTATATCTTCCTTTTTTCAAGGTTTTGATCACTTTGATAAAAGTGTCCTGAAAGATGTCCTCTGCAACATCTCTGTCCAAAACTTTGCTGTAAATAAAGCTGGTAATTCTTTGGTTATGCCTGTTGATCAGGATTTCAAGAGCCTTTTCGTCTCCGTCAATGTAGTTCTTTACTAAAATCGAATCTTTAATCTGTAGCTGTTCCATACAAATTACTTTTTTTGGGTTAAAATCACAGTCCTCCCTTTAAAAGGAAAACCTTAGTTATTCAGTTTTTAATCTTTAAAAAGTAATTATTCTGTATAGGCCTATCAGGATTTTAATTACACTTCAAATATAGATAAATAGCTAGGCGATCTAAAAATCTATGTTGTGAGTTGACGATTTTTATATGTTAACTGATGCAATATACGTATTAAGTGTGGCGTATCGTATCTTTGAGACCCTAATTTTAACGAATGGCAATCAATATAAACGTAGATCCCAAGCAGAATATTATCATAAAGGGTGCCAAACTGCATAACCTTAAAAACATAGATGTTGTCATCCCAAGAAATAAATTGGTGGTTATCACAGGTTTATCCGGTTCGGGGAAGTCTAGCCTAGCTTTTGATACACTCTACGCCGAAGGCCAGCGTAGGTATGTAGAGAGCCTTTCCTCCTATGCACGCCAGTTTTTGGGCAAACTGGACAAACCCAAAGTGGACTATATTAAAGGTATAGCTCCTGCCATTGCCATTGAACAAAAAGTAAATTCCACGAACCCACGCTCAACCGTTGGAACCACTACCGAAATATATGACTACTTAAAGTTGCTGTATGCCAGAATCGGAAAGACCCTATCCCCTATTTCTGGCAAAGAAGTAAGGAAGCATACCGTAACGGATGTCATCAATTATATCAAAGGACTTAACGAAAGGGACAAACTTCTGTTATTGGCCCCTATAACCATTAGTGAAGAACGGGAACCTTTAAAATCCTTGGAACTTTTCTCCAAACAAGGGTATGCCCGTATTAAATATAAAGGAGAGGTCATCCGAATAGATCAAGCGCCAGAAGATATTGGTAGAGAATTCGACTTGGTCGTAGATCGTATCATTGTAAAGGATGATGAGGATTTTTATAACCGCTTGGCCAATGCTGTGGACAATGCCTTTTTTGAAGGAAAAGGCCAGTGCGCCATTGAAAACCTTCAAACCGGAGAAGTAAAGACCTTCAGCAACCAGTTTGAGTTGGACGGAATGAAGTTTTTGGAACCGAACGTTCACTTGTTCAGTTTTAACAACCCCTACGGAGCCTGCCCAAAATGTGAAGGCTATGGCGATGTTATCGGAATTGATGAGGATTTGGTGATTCCCAATACTGCTCTATCTGTCTATGAAAATGCCATTTTCCCATGGCGAGGCGAAAGTATGAGCTGGTACCGTGATCAATTGGTGAACTCAGCTTACAAGTTTGATTTCCCCATTCACAAACCTTGGTTTGAACTTTCCGAAGAACAAAAACAATTGGTTTGGGATGGGAACGAACATTTTATCGGCATCCATAAGTTTTTTGAACAGCTAGAAGAAAAAAGCTATAAAATCCAGAATAGGGTGATGCTGTCCCGTTACCGTGGAAAAACACGATGCTCCGTGTGTAAAGGAAAACGACTTCGCAAAGAAGCTGATTATGTTAAAGTAGGCGGCAAATCCATTTCAGATTTGATTGAACTGCCCATCAACCAGTTGACACCATTTTTTGAAGCATTAGAGCTTTCTGAACACGATACTTCTGTTGCCAAGAGACTATTGACCGAAATCACTACGCGATTGGGCTTTTTGGACAAAGTAGGTTTGAGTTACCTCACTCTGAATCGAAAATCGAACACACTTTCTGGTGGTGAAAGCCAACGTATCAATTTGGCCACCTCGTTAGGAAGCAGCTTGGTAGGTTCCATGTATATTTTGGACGAACCGAGTATTGGATTGCATCCTCGAGACACCGAGAATTTGATTGAAGTGCTCAAATCCCTTCGTGACTTGGGCAATACGGTTATTGTAGTGGAGCACGATGAAGATATTATGAAAGCTGCCGATGAAATCATCGATATTGGTCCAGAAGCAGGAACCTTGGGCGGAAAAGTGGTGGCTACTGGAGATTGGGAAGCAATCCTTCAATCAGATTCCTTAACAGCATCTTACCTTAATGGAACTATGGAAATCCCTGTTCCTGGAGAACGAAGGAATTCCAAACACTACATTCAAATAAAAGGGGCACGCGAAAACAACCTTAAAAATATAGATGTTACTTTTCCTTTAAATGTGCTTACCGTGGTCACTGGCGTATCCGGAAGTGGAAAAAGTACCCTCGTCAGGAAAATATTGTATCCCACCATATTAAAAGAAACCGGAGGATATGGCGAAAAAGCAGGTCAGTTTTCGGCAATGGAGGGAAAATATTCCCATATAAAGCATGTAGAGTTCGTAGACCAGAACCCTATTGGTCGCTCTTCGCGCTCCAATCCCGTAACCTATATAAAGGCCTACGATGACATTCGAAGTCTGTTTGCTTCACAAAAACTGAGCAAGTTAAGGGGATACCAGGCCAAGCATTTCTCTTTTAATGTTGATGGTGGTCGGTGTGAAAAATGTAAGGGCGAAGGTGAAATTACTGTAGAGATGCAGTTTATGGCAGATGTGCATTTGGAATGTGATGCATGTGATGGAAAACGCTTCAAAAAAGATATTCTGGAAGTCCAGTTTGAAGGAAAAAATATTGACGACATCCTTAACATGACCATTGACGATGCCATTGCACATTTTTCAACCCACAAACAAGACAAGATAGTAACCAAACTGAAGCCCTTGCAAGATGTGGGCTTGGGATACGTGGCTTTGGGGCAGTCCTCCTCTACCCTTTCCGGTGGTGAAGCGCAGCGTATAAAACTGGCCTCATTTTTGGTAAAAGGACATACCAAGGAAAAAGCTTTGTTCATCTTTGATGAACCTACCACAGGTCTTCATTTCCACGACATTAAAAAATTGCTTAAATCCTTTGATGAACTTATTGGCAAAGGACATTCCGTAATTGTAATAGAGCACAATATGGAGCTCGTAAAATGTGCGGATTACATCATCGACCTTGGTCTCGAAGGTGGCGAAAAAGGTGGTAATTTAGTGGTGGAAGGCACTCCCGAAGAAATTATCAACAATAAGGAATCCTACACAGCAACGTATTTAAGGGAAAAATTATAAGATGTCGGATGTCGGAAGCCCGATGCACGGAGTTGGAAGTGTCACGTTGAGCGCAGTCGAAACGTCCGAATTTGGAAGTACGCAGTCGGCAGTTGCAGCACGAAATACGCAGTTTGCAGAAACTCAATAAGCGAATAACTTAGTCCAAAGTGTCACGTTGAGCGCAGTCGAAACGTCGGAAGTCGGAAGTACGCAGTCGGCAGTTGCAGTACGCAATACGCAGTTTGCAGAAACTCAATAACCGAACAACTTAGTCCAAAGTGTCACGTTGAGCGTAGTCGAAACATCCGAAGTCGGAAGTACGCAGTCGGCAGTTGCAGTACGCAATACGCAGTTTGCAGAAACTCAATAAGCGAACAACTTAGTCCAAAGTGTCACGTTGAGCGTAGTCGAAACATCCGAATTTGGAAGTACGCAGTACACAGTTTGCTGTAACTCAATAAACGAACAATTTAGTCCGAAGTGTCACGTTGAGCGCAGTCGAAACGTCCGAATTTGGAAGTACGCAGTTTGCAGTAACTCCGAACTCATAACTCCAAAGTCTTGAACTTAAACTTAATACTTGAGTTCGATTCTAAATCTCTAGCAAAATAAGAATCACGTTTACAAGACCAAATACTGCACTTTAACCACGGAACAAACAGCAATGTAAGTATATTACCACTTGTTTTGTAAAAAAGAAAATACACTAAGTTCCAAGGACTTTAGTGGTTGATTTTTTCTATCAATCCAAACCGCTATTTCGTCAATTTACCATTGGCATCTATCAATTCATCTAGTCCAATAACGTCCCTATTCTCTAATATTACAGGTCACAAGTTAACATTGTAGCCATGTTCCTCTCCAAATCTACCTTACAAAAGAGAAAGTACGTTATTGCTTTTCTTCTAATGTTCATTGTATTGACTCCTTATGCATGGGGTAATAACTACGATCATTCAGTAAAAAACAAGTTCAACCATCTAAAAGTAAGGGCGAACAAAACAAAACTACCGGCACCCTTTATCGATTCACCGATGGACAGTGAGGTCTATGCGCCGGGCATTGCTGCAATACTTCAAACTCAAACACTTACCTATAACAACAATACACCAGGTTGTACCTATATCGAGTTTCGAATATTGGTTTATAATAAAAGTGACAACAACGAATCTCTTGAGAACATAGATATAAGCATGGGAACAGAGATTACCATAAGCTTTAAAGATGGCGATGACAACAACAACGGCCAATTGGATGTAGGGGAACAATGGACATACCAGGGCAAACGAATAATTCTTAAAAGTGAAATAGAAAATGGTATGGCAGAGGACCAAGCAGCAGTAAAAGCTGATGTGGTAGGCCAACCAGGGGTGGTCGTGAGCGACTTGTCACACGGAACACTACAAAATTTTGATGCTCCCACAAAAACCTTTTTAGATGATTGTGGCACAGGTATTTCCTTACTCTTAACAGGAGTAACCACAGGGCCTTTAGGAAATGGAGACCCCGGCTGTTCCGGTGTTGAGCTTACTTATGAACTGCACCATACCAGTGACGTTCCTGGCGAAACATTTGAATCCATTGTGCTGAACGATTCCCACCAAGGCAATATTATTGCCCCAGACAGTGGTGATGATATTAACTTTGGCCACCTAGATCCAGGTGAAGTATGGATTTACAAAGTCGCCTATGTGCCCACTGCCGAAGAATATCTGGCTGGGACCATGTTGGTTCAAGGCTATGTGGAAGGTGTTTCTGCTCTTGACACCAATATAATGGTCAGCGACCTTTCTGATTATGTTAGCTTGGACGAAGATAGAAAAACAGCGATAGACCTATCTACCTGTGTGCCAAAAATCAGCCTTATAAAAAAGGGGGTAACTATAAATGGATTAGGTGAAGAAGGAGGCTGTAGCTTTATACAGTATTCTTTTTCAGTAACCAATCAAAGTGGCCAAGACCAAGTGCTGAGCAATATTTCTTTGGCCGATATAAATAACCCAGGACTTTTTATACAAGGACCTAATGGGGATATCAACAATGATGGTCTTATGGACCCCGGAGAAACATGGGACTATACGGCCAATTACCAAATTACTGCGGATGATATCAACGCTGGTTCTGTAGAGAATCAGGCTCGCGTCGGGGCCGAGCTATTGGGGCCAGTGAATATTACCCTCGAGGATTTTTCCGATTATGAAAGTACCGATGAAGACCGTCCCACCGTGGTGGACCTTTCAGCATGTTCGCCAAGGATCAGTCTTATTAAAAAAGGAGTGGCCAAGAACGGTTTTGGTGAAGATGGAGGATGCAGTTTTGTAGAGTACAACTTTGTTGTAACCAATGAAAGTGGACCAGATTTAACTCTTGGAAATATAACATTGACAGACTTGAACATCCCAAATGATGCCATAGTTGGCCCCGATGGCGATACCAATAATGATGGCCTTATGGATCCTGGGGAAAGTTGGTCCTATACTGCTATTTATCAATTAACTGCCGATGACATCAATGCGGAACAGGTGGAAAATCAGGCACATGTAAAAGCAAAACTCCTAAGTACAGATATTGATGTTGAGGATTACTCCGATTATGAAAGCATTGATGAAGACCGTCCCACCGTAGTGCCACTCGTCAATTGTGCCCGCATGGGGCTCATTAAAACAGGAGTACTCAATGAAGATTGCACATCCATTAATTACACTTTTACCCTTACCAATGAAAGCGGTGACGATCAAATATTGGAAAATGTGGTGTTGAACGATTTAAGCCTACCCCTCGTCATTGAAGGTCCTGAAGGTGATGCGAATAACAATACCCGCTTGGATATAGATGAAACTTGGACCTATACCGCCACTTATGCCCTAACACAAGCCGATATTGATGCTGGGCAAGTAGATAATCAAGCTTTGGTCTCTGCCAATGTTCTTGGACTTCCAGACCTGATGATAGAAGATTTATCCGATGACAATAGTATTGATGAAAATGATATTACCTCTATTGATGTATCTAGTTGTCAAATTAGTTCACCATCCATTGGTTTGATAAAATCAGGAGTCCTTGCAGATGTCAATACCGATGGCTGCGACGAGAGCATCCGATATACCTTCACCGTGACCAACACGGGCGATGTGGACCTGGACCAGGTCACCGTGGACGACCCCTTGCTCGGTGGTGTGCTTGCAGGCCCCGTGGCGGGCAGCGACGAAGGGGACGACGGTATCCTCTCCATCGGCGAGAGCTGGACCTACGAGGCCCTCTACGCCTTTACCCAGCAGGATATCGATAACGGCAATGTGGCCAACTCCGCAACGGTCACCGCACAGCTATTGGGCACCGACACCGAGGTGCAGGACCTGTCCGATGACAACAGCCTATTGGAAGATGACCCCACAAACACCACGGTTCCCAACGATGCCTGTTTAAACGGCAGTGCCGGCATCGGACTGATAAAGACTGGAACCTTGACAGACGTCAACACCGATGGCTGCGACGAGAGCATCCGATATACCTTCACCGTGACCAACACGGGCGATGTGGACCTGGATCAGGTCACCGTGCACGACCCATTGCTCGGTGGTGTGCTTGCAGGCCCCGTAGCGGGCAGCGACGAAGGAAACGACGGTATCCTGTCCATCGGCGAGAGCTGGACCTACGAGGCACTCTACGCCTTTACCCAGCAGGACATTGATAACGGCAATGTGGCCAACTCCGCAACGGTCACCGCACAGCTATTGGGCACCGACACCGAGGTGCAGGACCTGTCCGATGACGACAGCCTGCAGGAAGACAATCCCACCAATACCACAATCCCCAACGATGCCTGTATAAACGGCAGCGCGGGAATCGGGCTGATAAAATCAGGTGCCTTGATAGACGTCAACACCGATGGCTGCAACGAGAGCATCCGATATACCTTCACCGTGACCAACACGGGCGATGTGGACCTGGACCAGATTATCGTGGACGACCGATTGCTCGGCGGTTCGCTCGCAGGCCCCGTACCCGAAAGCGACGAAGGGGAAGACCGCATCCTCTCCATCGGCGAGAGCTGGACGTACGAGGCACTTTACGAACTCGAACAAGCGGACATCGACAACGGGAATGTGGTGAACTGCGCAACGGTCTCCGCACAGATGGTCGGCACCGATACCGAGGTGGAGGACCAATGCGACAACGATAGCCTTCTGGAGGACGACCCCACCAATAACGTAGTGCCCAACGACGCCTGTACGACTGGCAGTGCAGGTATCGGGCTGATCAAAACTGGAGCTTTGGTAGATGTCAATACCGATGGCTGCGATGAAAGCATCCAATATACCTTTACCGTAACCAACACGGGCGATGTGGACCTCGACGAAGTCACCGTCAACGA
>NZ_JBSXNW010000017.1:0-296386 GCF_056857835.1 Flagellimonas sp. B-3 | reverse complement strand
TGATGATGGCATCTACCTCTCCAATCAACAATTTGCGTTGGAAATGGGTGTTGGATATACCTTGGATATTACAACCAGTGATGGCAGGGAATATGCCTCTGACCCTTTAACTGTAGAGGGAACCTCGCAATTGACCAATGTGTATGCTGAAAGAGCTGTTAGCGACAGCGGAGCGGAAGGAGTGGCCATTTATGTGGATAGTCAACCCCAGCAAGGAAACACGGAATTTTATAGATATACTTTTGAAGAAACTTATAAAATAGTCTCTCCTTTTTGGGCAGGCAGTGATTTTGTGTTAACAGACTATGACCCCTGTGCTTTGCCTGTACCTACATACAATTTAGAGGTTGTACCCAAAGAAGTGGAGAACAGGGTATGTTATAATACCGTTTCTTCCACTATTATTGAACAGTTGAGTACTGCGGGAAATCCCGAAAGCAAAGTTTCCAAGCACATGGTACGTTTTATTGGTAAGGACAATTTTATTATTTCGGAACGCTACAGTATTCTGGTGCAACAACAAGTACAATCTGCCGATGCGTATTCTTTTTATGAGACTTTGAAAAGCTTTTCGCAATCGGATAATATATTTTCCCAGATACAGCCAGGAGCGCTTTATGCAAACGTGTATAGAAAGGATGGGACAAGTGAAAATGTTTTGGGGTATGTGGAGGCCGTGGGGGTGTCGGACAGGCGACTGTTCTTTAATTTTGAGGATTTTTTCCCCGACGAAGAACTACCTGCCTTTCCTTTTGATTGTTTTTTGCAATCCGTTCCTGAATCCCATCCGTCATACTGTATTCAAGAACCCGTTTCCAATCCCTGTCCACAATCCATAATAGAAAGAGTAAACATAGGGACCATTAGTTATTTTTCGGGCTACGATGAGAATTTGGTACCCTATGCATCTTGTCCTGGGCCTTACATTTTTGTTCAAAGAATTTGTGGAGACTGTACCTTGTTGGGAAGTAATGTAAAACCAGATTTTTGGATAGATTAAAAACTTAGCTTATGAAAAAACAATGGGTAATACTTATGGTTCTCGCAACGTTGTCCTTGCCCGTTCAAGCTCAATACGTAATAAGTAGTGAAGAGGAATTGGAAAACCTAAAAAGCCTACCGCAAGAAAAGGTGTATTTGCACCATACCGGTCCCATTGTGTTCACGGGAGAGTACCTACACTATGCCTTTTATTGCTTCAATGCACAGAACAATCGCGCCAGCAATATAAGTTTTGTGGGTTACGTTGCCTTGGTGAACCCACAAGGGGAATATGTGCTGGAACAAAAGGTTAGACTTCAAAAAGGTAAGTCACAAGGCGATTTCTTTGTCAATACCCATGTACCTTCAGGAAATTACAAATTGCTCGGCTATACCCAATGGATGAAAAACAACGGTATGGAGCAAGTTTTTAAGGATGATTTGGTCATTATTAACCCTTATCAAATAGATCAATCACAATTGTTGCCCGATAATTTAGAAGAGAAGGCAATAATTGGCGAAAAATTGAGTCAACCTGTGGACTCATCGGTAGTACAAATAAAATTGGAACAAGAAATTTACGGAACTCGGGAAAAGGTTGTTGTAAATCTTAAAAACTACAAAGCCCAGCTTGGTCACGGAAGTTATACCCTAAGGGTTCAAAAAAAGAGTGAAATGTTGGTGTTTCCCTCCATAAATGCCATTTCCTACGCCAACAAATATTTTAATGTAAAGGGAGCATTGGACAAAACGGTGGGCGACAGTCTTTTTCTGCCGGAACAGCGTGGAGAGCTATTGTATGGAAAAGCGACCGATGGACAGGGAATCCCTGTTTCCGATGCCAAAATGGTGGTGTCGGTTCCGGGTGAGGAGTTTCTACTAAAATTTGCCACAACGGACAGTCATGGCAATTTCTATACCTATTTGAGAAAAAATTACAAATTGGGTAGGGCCATTGTGCAAGTCGCAGAAAATGCCCAGAATGTTGAGGTTTCTCTGGGTAAAGTTCCCCATCTTGATGCTTCCCAACTGATATTTGATCAATTCCATATAAAACCAGAATATTCCGAAGCTATTGCACAACGTAGCATACACAATCAATTGGAGAATCAATTTTACTCCGTAAAACCGGATTCCATTCTTCTGGGAACCCCTGTAGACCCTTTTGATGGCGGTATGCCCGAAACCATAAAATTGGACGAGTTTACACGCTTTCGGACCTTTCAGGAGACGCTGGTGGAGGTACTCAACTATGCTGGGTATAGAAACAACCCCGATGGAAGCGATTACATCCGAATTGCCCAAGATTTTGAAACCTATAACGAAGAGGCCAATGATTTTCCTGCCATTGTGCTGTTTGATGGGGTGTACGTGCCAGATCACGAAAAAGTAAAGAACTATGATGCTAGACAAATACAATCCATCAGCTTGGTTCGAGATCAGTTTAGAATGGCGGGCAAGGATTACCAAGGCATGATGGCGGTAAAAACCATAGAAGGCGATTTTTTTGAAAACTATGCTCCCGACTACGGTATCAATGTTCCTATTGAAAAACCTATGCCCAAAAAGAATTATTATAAGCAGCGTTACACTACGGAGCAAATGGGCAAGAGAATCCCCGATTACAGAAGAGTGTTGTTGTGGGAGCCCCATGTTGAGGTAGGAGATGATACAGACTTACAATTTGAGTTCTATACCTCTGATCTTACAGGGAAGTTTGAAGTGGTTTTGGATGGATTTACCACTTATGGCAAACCAATAACCGTCTATAAAACCATTGTTGTAAAAGAAGCGAGTCAATAGTTGTATCTTTAAAATATTGATTGTTAAACTTACGAACCATGAAAAGAGCATTCCACACATTGATCATATTTATCGCTACAGTTATTTTTGGCGGTGTTGATGCTACTGCGCAAGTTCGGTTGGATGCCGAAACGGTCAACGATTTAAAAAACACCAAGCAATTTGCCATTGGGGTCAGTGATGAACGCCATTTTAAAGGCGCATTGAACATGTATGATCTTTTGATGGAAAACGGGGTAGAGATAGTCGATTACGAAGTCGTTGTTAAAGGAAAGGTAGTTGCCGAGTTGGTAAAGGGATCCAAACTGGAAACCTTTTTTCAGAAATACAAATCCAAGGTGCGCGTTAGTATATGCAGTGTGGCCATGGAAAAATTAAATGTGTCGGCGGACCAACTTATCGACGGATTGGTGCCGGTGCCAACGTGGTCTGTACGAATACTCCAACTTCAGGCCAAGGGGTATAATACATTGACGTATTAAGCTACTTTAGTGGCCGGTTAATCATTTTAAGGAGAGGAATATAGATATTCTGCCGTTGCCTCACTCATTTTTTGGTACAATAAAGTAAATGGTTGTTTCCAACAAGCATACTTGCGGTTGTAAACAATTTTCAGAGAAAAGAGATACCATGGTTTCCACATATTGTGGCGACTTTTTCAAAATCTGGCGGACCAGGAGGTAAATCGGCCAATTCCTTGAACATGATTTCAATTCCTGAGGGAAAGGCACTTGTGATCATTTTAGCCTTTTCAGTTCCAACAACTTTCCAAGAATGTGGAATATTTTTCGGGGCAAAGGCGGTGTCACCAGCTTCCAAAACCGTGGTTTTCCCATCCACCATTATTTCAACTTGTCCTTTAATTACCCTGAAAATTTCATCTTCCTTTGTGTGAACATGGGGAGGAATACCAACTCCGGGACCTACATTGTCGACCCATTCCACAATTTGACCATTGGTGTCGCTACCGACCAGTTTATGGGTCTGGATATCCCCAATAACATTCAAAACATCGCCTTCGCTGTCCTTTATGATTTTTGGGCTTGGGTTGTTGGGTGGTGTTACTTTGTTGAATAGTTGTTTGCTGTTGGCAATTCCAGGAACTAAGGCAAGCCCAAGGCCCAACCCAGAGGTTTGAATGAATTTTTTTCTGTCCATGACATTTGGTTTGTTGTTTGGATAAAAATAAGGGGTGGGAGTTATTGGAATATTGTGAAAAACACGGCTATTCCTTGGATTTTCGGAATATCAGCTTTTCCGAAGCTGGGAAGGAGTGATTCCAGTATGCTTTTTAAAGAAATAGCTGAAATAGTCGGGAGAGGAAAAACCCAGTTCGTAGCCAATCTCTTTAATGGTCTTATCCGTGAATTTCAGGTTATGCCTGGCGCGCATGACCAGTTGCTCATCTATAAGATGCTTGGCATTGATGCCCAAAACCTCCTTGACACATTCATTTAAATATTTGTCGGATATGTTGAGCTTTTTGGCGTAGTGGCCCACTTCATGATGTTCAGTAATGTTTTGGTCAATGCTTTTTTTGAATTTATAAACCAATGCAGACCTTGAATTGTTGTCCGTGATCACCGACTTGATGTTGCACTTACCGTCACAATAAACAAAAAAGGTATTTAAGAGGGAAAGTATAGCCTCTTCACGATGTTTTAAGTTAGTGCTGAGCAACTCGTCCATCATTTCAAGAATAGCTTTTATGCGTGTTTCTATACCTGGAGAAAGGTTGATTTTCGGTATTTCATTGCTGTTTAAAAGACGGACTTCAGTTATGTGGAGATTTTTGAAAGTGGGGTGGTTTAAAACACCTTTGGGAATATAAAGCACATACCCCGATGAAGTTGTAGTACCCTTCTTTAAGATTTTCCAGTCATGATCTGGGCTTAAGAAAAAAACAGCGTTCGATACATTGTTGTACAAGGTCTTGTTTATTTCAATTGCCTCAGCACCATTTTGAACCCAACAAACAGCATAGCAATCACTGTTCTGATTGGATGTTGTTTTGTGTAGAATACGTGATATTTTAAGGGTGTCTATATTCTTTTTTAAGCCGCCCAAAGTACTGCTCACTCGATTAAAATCGGTTTTTTGTTCCTTTTTAGACAGGAAGTTACATAAAAAATGAAAGAAGATTTACTTTTTGGGTTAAAGTAAAGTAGGGATTTTATTGATTGAATCAGCAAGAATCCATCCATTTGCCCATTTAGTTGGATAGTATGTAAATGAAATAATATCAATCATTTATTATGTGCGATGGAATAATATTTTTTAGGCCTTTCGGCAATATTTACCTGATATCGTCCAGTTCGCCTTGGGACACATACCTTTTTAAAAACAGAAAAGTTGTTTGGATATAGTCCTCTGCGGCATCATTATCGTAGCCAAAGTCGTTAATAGCTGCGGAGCCATCTTGCTTTTTTACGAGATCGATAAAATCCGTCAAATTCTTGACTCTGGCCCTTTTTTTGCCAATGGCCCATCCATTAACATATAGTGCCTTTATGAACATGGGCAGTTGTGCAATAAGTTGTAGGGACTCTATTGGTGAGATAATGCCCCTTAAAGCATACAATATGGACGTTAAGACCCTACCGGCTTTATCCTTGTCGTTCTCCATGGATAGCTGTTTGGCGTAGTCATTTAAAAAAGTATTTCCTTCTGCGGTGTATTGATCAAAATTGAACCCCATGGTTATAGTATTAGTGTTATAAAAATGATTTACGGTGATTCAAGCCCACCTGTCTTTACACAGTTGATTGTACATTTTCTGCGCAAAAGTTGAGGACAAACGACTTTACGTTGTCCCAATCCGTATATTCATGATCACGGGAAGTATCTGTGCTGCCTCCCTCTTTTTTTGCAATCATTCGCATGATGAGCTTTTTAAAATAGTCGTATTGGGTATATTTTAATGCTCCAGCAAAATGACGAACTTCATTGGGCTTCCATCCTGTTTTTGCGAAGAAATCCAAAGCAATTTTTTTGATTTCTTCGTGCTCCTCTTCTATGTTGGAAGCAATGGCCATGGAAACCGAGAAGAATGCGGAATGTTTTTTATTAAGAATGTCCAAATGCCGCATCACATAATTGGTCACGGAACTTTGATATTTTTGCATGTGAACAGAGGCACCTATCAATACAACCTCAAAATGGGCAGGGGAAGGAGGCTCATCCGTGGCATCTGCAATAACCACCTTGTGGTCTCCTCCCTGAAGCACTTCTTCCATAAATCTGGCAATTTTTCGGGTCTGCCCCTCACTTGTGCCATATACAATTAGGATTTTCATTTTGTCTAATTTTAGTGATTCATATTTGGGTAACAGTAATTACTTTGTGACTTCCTTTTCCATTATTTTTAGTAAGGTTAATGTACTTAAGCACGTCTGTCCACATAATTCTTGCAAGACATTTCAAAACTCCAAATAGGTATTGATCTTATCTTAAATGTAAACTTACCCCCTTGCCTTGCGTGGCACAATGATTTAGGTCATTGTTGTAGACCAGCTTGCGCACTACCTTCATATAATCTAAAAACATGAATTATGAGACTAAAATATTTGGTGGGTTTGGCTATTATGGCCATCCCATTTTTAATGGGCGCACAAACCCTTGAAACGATCAATGATCCTACAATTAAAATAAAGGAACTAACAGAAGTCGGGCCTTTCAGTGAAGGTTTGGCAGCCGTCCGAAAAGACGGTAAATGGGGCTTTATCGATATGGAAGGTAATTTAGTCGTAGATTTTAGGGATGACGTGGTATGGAATCAAAATGCGGATGAATCCCGTAATGATATCAAGGGCATCAAGTATCCGAAATTTAAAAATGGCCTATGTGCCATACAAATGATAAAGGATGAGGGAATCCCGTACTATGGTTTTATGAACACCCAAGGAAAGGTCGTAATCGAACCGGAGTATTTAAACGTTACCGGTTTTAAAGATGATAGGGCCATAGGAATCTATTGTAGAAGGACTTTCAGGGGAAAAAACGACTTCCAATTGAATATTTATGATTATGCCTTTACCGAAGTTGTGCTAAACAACATGGGTGAAATTACTTGGCCCATCAGCAAAAGAGAAGACATTTCTATGTCCAAAAGACGATACCAGACACCAAACATGACCGCATCCTTCATCTCTCCCGATCTGATACTGATAAAGACAGGTGACAATGATTTACAAATCTGCAATATCAGTGAACAAATCCAGAAACCATAAAGGAACTGGACAATGCAACGGGTACAATTATAGCGGGGTGTCACAGGAGTAGGAACTATCAAAGTTTTCCTCCCCTGCATGGATAAACCTACCTTTTTTATAGCATTTGTGACAGTATTCTGTGTTGATACTGCCATCCCGATTGGTGCCAAAATCGGTAAGGTGGTACATGGGCATGCCACAATGTTCGCAGATATTTGAAGGTTTCATGATACTATTTATCGGTATGGATCAATGATTTTCTTGAAGGGCTTCTATCACCCTCTTTAGTTTATCCCGGACCTCCTCGGCAATGCCCATCAAAGCCTCGTTGTGAACCCCCATCATCGAAGCAATGGGGTTTACCGCGGCCACTTCTATCTTGCCACCTTCGGCTTTACGCACTATAACATTGCACGGTAGCATGGTACCAATCTTATTTTCAACCTGTAATGCTTTATGGGCAAATGATGGGTTACATGCTCCCAAAATCGTATAATTGGGAAAGTGTACATCCAATTTTTGCCTCAAGGTATTTTGAATGTCAATTTCTGTCAAAACCCCGAAACCTTCATTTTTAAGGGCTTGGGTTGTTTTTTGCACGGCTTTCTCGAAAGTGGTATCGCTGAGAACGGTATTGAAATAATATTCCATTTTTATCAGAATGAATTAATTATAATGTGCCACTACTAAGGAAAATGGACGGAATTTAAATGGAAACAGGGAGCCTAAACTCCCTGTTTCTTCGAAAGGCTTGAGTTGCTTTCTGCCTTAAACTTTCTCTTCGCCATCTTATTGCTAAAATGCTTAAGAACGCTTGTTCAGTGGACAATCCAAACCTTTCTAGTTTATGCATCTTCTCAGACCATAAACATTCTATGGGGTGTTTTTTATGGAGAGGAGGACGATTCACCTCATTTGGAAACAATGTGGTTGATATTCAAATCCTCGTGCCTTAAAAACACCTTTTATAACCGTTGGCTTTTTTTCCAATTGACTATTTTTTGTAGTCTTTGAAGAAACCGGGGCATTTTAATGCCCCGGTTTCACAGAAGAAGTTATCCTATCCAACGCTCTTTTTCTTGTATAAACTACTTGTGTTTATCACTAAACGTTTTCGCAATTCCAAGAGGAGTCAAAGAATAGTTGTATCTCCTTCTGTATTTCTTACACCATTGGTTTTATCTTCAAAGAACGTATTGTATCGTAATCTTGGCACTAAATTAAGACGATTGTTGAGCTTGTGGAATGACCTGGGTCATCTTAGCGTTATTTTTCGAATTTTAACATTTTGACATCAATTTCTCCATTAAAATGATTGCCCTGAAAGGATTGATGTAAACATCCATGGCTTACAATTTAATTGACAAATTTTTAGGCACAGCGAATATTTTCCAATGACTTGGGTCAGTCCATCAAATGCTCTGTATGCCAATTTTAGCAATAATCGTACTGTTTTCAATGGATTGTAAATGAGTTGGTTAAAATGATTTAGAGTGATCTGGGTCATTGTGCGAAGAACCTATCTCTACTAGTTTTGAATGTATAGAGCGATAATTTAAAAGGATGGCTCAGCAGCCATTGAAGTATTAACAAAAACACTAAGATTATGAAAAAGATAGTATTAACCCTATTGTCCGTGGGATTCGCAATTTCTTTGCACTCCCAGATCATTAAAACGGAAGAATTGTCCGAGGTAATTGTGTATGCGACCAATTACAAGTATTTGAACAACATAGATACAGAGGAAGAAGCTTCCATACCTGTAGAAATGCTCAGAAGAAAAGTCGCAGCCTTCGATGTAAAAGATTCTGAATTCTATCAGGATGACTATGATCTGTACAACATCAATTTCTTTATCCCGGAAGGAAAAATCCTTGCCGCCTACGACAAAGACGGTAAAATCATCAGAACTGCCGAGAGGTTTAAAAACATTAACCTGCCAAATTCCGTAAAGAAGGCCATCTTGGATAGGTTTCCGGAATGGACCATTAGCAAGGATGTTTACCGGGTTACTTATCACAACGAAAAGGGCGTTTCCAAAAAATACAAATTGAAACTGGAAAATGGAGATAAGACGCTGCGGGTAAAAGTGGATGAAAAAGGTGAGTTTCTATAGAAATCGGGGTCGTCTTTGGCCTAATTATTAAACAATAAATCAATCGTTATGTCAGTATTAAAAGTCGTTGAAATTATGGGAAACTCAAAAGAGAGTTTTGAGGATGCCGTAAACAACATTGTCAAGGAGACATCAAAAACAGTGAGGAACATCAAGTCTGTTTATGTGAAGGACATGCAGGTTTGTGTAAAAAACAACCAAATTTCCGAATACCGTGTGAATGCAAAGGTCACTTTCGGAATAGATGGGGATAATTCCTAGTTAGTCGGTTTTGTTTGTATGGTCCGTGCCGGTCTCTTGGCTTCGGACCATATAATTTGTAAGGGTTGACCTGTATTATTGTGGCCGGTGCAACCAATAACTGAATTTTTTAAAAAACAATGAGCTATGGCAACTACAGAAGTATTTGATGAACACGTATCGCAATACGAACAATGGTACGAGGACCATCCCGAAGTGTACCAATCCGAAATATTGGCATTGCAGGAGCAGTTTTTGGAGCTGCCCCAGAACATAAGGGGCATTGAGGTAGGTCTGGGCACAGGAAGGTTCTCCGAACCTTTGGGTATCAAGGAAGGAATTGAGCCTTCGGTGGAAATGGCAAAAAAAGCGTTTGACAGGGGCGTTGAGGTTATGAAGGGAAAAGCAGAGCACCTGCCCTATGCCGCCATGCAGTTTGATTTTGTGCTCTTCGTTACCATTTGTTACTTCAAAAACCTTAAGAAAGCCCTTTCCGAAGCGTATAGGGTGTTAAAGTCCGATGGAGCTATAATTATAGGTTTTTTGGATAGAGATCAAAGTGTTGCAAAAGCGTACATGAACAAAAGAGATCGAAGCAATTTTTACAAAACGGCCACTTTCCATTCGGTTGACCAAGTGGAACAATTGCTCAAAAATGTAGGCTTTAGGAACTTGAAGTATAACCAAACCCTTTTTGGAGATCTTGAGGACATAGAGGAAATACAAATACCCAAAAACGGCTACGGAACGGGGTCTTTTGTCACCGTTAAAGCGGTTAAGCCATGAATGGGTCGGTAAAATATAAGACAGAAATTGAGATAAAGATCTTGGCACCTTCGCTAGAAGTACTTTTAAGGGATAATCTTGGAATCATGAACGATATCTTGAAAAAGGGAGGATGTGACAAAGCGGGTCATTTTGACTGTCAAATGTGTACGGAGATTTCCACCGATAATGCCACCGACCTCTTGATCGATTTCCTCTCAGATACTCTTTCCCTTACCTATATGCAAAAAATCCTTTTCTGTAATGTTTATTTTGCCGAGCTTTCGGAGAATAGCATCTCGGCCGAGTTATATGGCAAATGGTTGGGTGGTTTTGATGAAAGGATAAGAGGGGTTTCTTATCTCGGCACCCATGTAAAAAGGAATGAAGAAAATGTTTGGGAAAGCCATGTTACTTTTGATATGTAGATGAGTGGCCAAATGTATCATTTAATTGAATGTCACATTTCCAAAAATTAACTCGTATGCCTCAACAATTCTGAGGCCTCTTCTTCTGAGACCTGTTCAAATTCCGAATAGAACTGCCCAACGGCATGAAAGTTATGGGGAGTGGTCAGGCAGATTACCTCATCAATGTATTTATAATCCTGAAGGTTTTGGATGGCACCCAGAGGGGCTACAGGAACGGCCACTATGGTTTTTTGTGGATGCTGGTTTTGGACCAACTGGGCTGTTATTTTTATGGTATTGCCGGTGGCGATACCATCATCCACAATAATAATGGTCTTGCCCTTCAAAGATATGGGCTCTCTGTTCCGGTGGTACGTTTCAAATCTACTTTGTAGTTTTTTACGGATTCGTTCCGTTTCTTCAGTGATGTAACTTTTGGCCACTCCATGGTCATTGGTGAGAACCACATTTTCCAAGCTTACCGCCCCAATGGCGTATTCCTTGTTGTAGGGGTGTCCAATTTTTTTGGAAAGGGCTACATCCAGCGAGGCATTTAGGGCTTTGGCAATGATGACACCCAAGGGAAGCCCACCTTTGGGTATGGCAAGTACCACTACATTCTGATTTTTGTATTTTTCAAGCCTTTCTGCCAATTGCAGAGCGGCATCTTCCCTGTCTCTAAACATGATTTTCTCTTTGCTTGAAATTTATAGATTCTTACAACATTGGAATTTTAAGCATTACCCCCATAAATGGGGAGCAAAAAATGTCTTACACCGCGTCTTGCCCAATTTAAACTGAAAGTTAGGGCAAAGACCTGCCCACATCAATGACATTGGTCACTCACGGTAGTTATTCTGGGGTGATTAAGGTCATTTTCAAAGTGCATCCCAGCCATTATTTTTATTGAATCATCATCCTAAAAAGTGAACAAAGTGTACATACATTGTAGTTAACAGTTGCCCAAAAACCATGAAAGAGTTGAATTCCCTATTGAACAGTATTACCATGTTGACCCATACCATGGAATCGCAATACCCTGAACTGTACCACTTTTTGGACGAAGACCCCGTTACCCCTCCTGTGTTGACCCATCCCAATGTTGGTAAAGAGGCCTTGGAGGACTATCTACAAAGTTTACAAGAACTGTTGGAGCATCATGTAAAAACCCATAATTATGGTATCCGTCCAACACAAAAAAAAGAACATCAAAAAAGGAAAACATGAAAGTGAAATGGTACAAAATAGTGGTTTGGATATTGATCGGTGCCTTGGTTCTTTTCTTTTTACTTGCAGTTTGGTACAAGAATATGTATGCGATGGACGCTGCGGAACCATACGCGATGTATTCATAAACTTTTGACAAGAAACTGCTTATTGCAACACAGAGTAGTACTTTCAAGGATTCTCTGGTTCGCAAAAAACAGATAATGTGCGGTAAGGTTTTGGAAATGACCTAAGTCATGGTTTGGTCGCTTCTTATATTCTAATTTTGGTGGACATTTCCAAATAGATGTAATATGAAAAAGGTATTGCTTCCAACTGATTTTTCCCAAAATGCAAAAAATGCCATTAGCTATGCTTTAAAGCTATATAAGGATACACCATGTACCTTTTACTTATTGCACGCTTATGGCATTCCCGTGTACAGTATTGAAAATTGGACGATGGATTCCCACGAAACAAACCCGATAGCCCATTACCAAAAGGAAACAATGGATCAACTAAATGCATTGAAACAAGAACTGGAAGCTGACCATGCAAACCCCAAGCACCAATTTGTATTGCAAGGAGCCTTCAATCAACTCGTGGATGAAATAGGGGAAGTGGTAAAAAAAGAAGGAATAAACTTGATTGTGATGGGAACAAAGGGGGTCACGGGAGCCAAGGAATTGCTGTTTGGCAGTAATACCGTCCATGCTATTAAAAAAGCAAAATGCCCACTTATAGCAGTCCCTGGGGAATTTAAATACGAGAGCCCGAAGCAAATCCTATTTCCTGTGGATTTTGAGGTTGATTATGATAAAAAAATAATTGAGGAACTTCTTTATTTGGCAAGTGAAAATAAGGGGAACATCAATATCCTGCATATTTCAACCGGTAATAGTATGACAGAATTCCAGATGAAGAACAAGAAAAAGCTCGAACAACTTTTAAAACCACATACCTATATATTTCATGAAACACCTGTCAATGGGGTTATAGAGGGTATCAATGACTTTCAAAAAAAGAACAAAATCAACCTTTTGGCCATGATCATGAACAAGCATACTTTTTTGGAAAGCTTGTTCATCCGGCCGGTTATCAGAAAAATAGGTATGCATCTCAATATCCCTTTTATGGTTTTGCCCCATCTCGAAGGAAAGTAACCACAAGGCATGTTTTTCCATCATAATTGAGTGGGAATATTTCAACATACCATGAAACGAACAACCAATGCACAGCAGTTGCTCCAGGCAAGGTACTTGCTCAGGAACCCTTCGGGAAAAATTATTGAAACGCCCCATGGGCTTTTTAAGAGAGTAGCCAAACATGTTGCAAGTGTAGAGGAGAAGAATAAAGCCGACTGGGAGGGTACATTTTACGATTTGATGGTCAATCTCCACTTTTTGCCCAATTCACCGACCTTGATGAACGCAGGATTGCCCAAAGGACAGTTGAGTGCATGTTTTGTGCTTCCGGTAGAGGATAGCTTGGACGGTATTTTTAGCACCCTGAAGAGCACTGCCCTGATTCATCAAAATGGAGGGGGTACAGGGTATAATTTTTCAAAGCTTCGGCCCCACGGAGACAGAATTGTATCTTCCGGAGGGACCTCTTCGGGTCCCATTGCCTTTATCAAAATATACAACACGGCCACGGAGCATGTAAAACAAGGCGGTAAAAGGAGAGGAGCCAATATGGGAATCCTAAATGTGGACCATCCGGATATTGAAGCATTCATTTTGGCAAAATCCGAAGGCAATACACTTCAAAACTTCAATCTTTCCGTGGGTATCACCGATAATTTTATGAAAGCGGTAAGCGCTAATGCGGATTGGAACCTGATCAACCCAAGAACGGGAGAAGTAACAAAAGCCATCAGGGCGAAATCCTTATGGGGACTGATTGTTTCCCAAGCATGGAAAACTGGGGATCCTGGGCTTATTTTTTTGGATACGATCAATAAACATAACCCAATCCCCGACCAAGGTATTATCCAAAGCACCAATCCCTGTGGGGAAGTGCCCCTTCTTGAATATGAAAGCTGTAATCTGGGTTCTTTGAACCTTTCCAAGATGCTCAAATCAGAAAAGGGTAAAAGAAGGGTTGATTGGGATATGCTCAAAAAGACCATTGAGGGCTCCATGAGGTTTCTGGACAACGTAATTTCAGTAAACCACTATTTACTGCCCGAGATTGAGACCCAGACCACAAATACCCGGAAGGTGGGACTGGGCGTGATGGGCTGGGCGGAAATGTTGGCCCGATTGGAAATTCCCTATGCCTCTGAGGAAGCTGTCAAACTGGGAGAAAAAATCATGTGTTTCATTCAATCAAAAAGTTATGCTGTATCCGAATCCCTTGCAGGGGAACGAGGAGTATTTCCCAAATGGTCAAATAGCGTTTTCCATCCAAACAGACCCATGAGAAATGGAACCTGTAACAGTATTGCTCCTACGGGAAGCATCTCGATCATCGCAGATACTTCATATTCCATAGAGCCCTTGTACGCCATTGCATATCGTCGTGTTGGGATTATGGGGAACAAAACCCAAACAGAAATCAATTCCGTTTTTGTAGAAAGTATGGAGGCACTTGGGCTATGGACGGAAAAGTTGAAAGCAGAGGTATTGGAAACGGGAAGTGTTCAGCACTCGAAAATGGTTCCAAAAGAGCTCAAAAAGTTGTTCGAGACCAGTTTGGAGATACCCTGGCAATATCATTTGCGCCACCAACGTGCCTTTCAAAAATATACGGACAATGCCGTGTCAAAGACCATAAACCTGTTCAAAGAAACCACAGAGGAAACTGTTTCGGAGATATATTGGACCGCTTGGGAATATGGTTTGAAGGGAATCACCATATACAGGGATGGCAGCAAAGCGGACCAAGTTTTGCAAGCCTGTAGGCTGAACAGGAGTCCCAATTGCTGAAGAAGCTGTAGGTGATTTATTTGTTCCTTCTCCCAACACTTCTATTGCTTCGTCCCCTGTCCGCATTATTCTGATCGTGATACCGCCTAATATCATCCTCGTAGTAATTCCTGATGCGTTCATACCTAGATCGGTTCAAGTCTTGTGTTCGGTACCGGGGCGGCAATACTTTTCTCCTTAACCATACCCCACCATCCAAATAAATGTAAGTTCTGGCAGATAAATCGTAATAAATGCTCAATTCCGGGAAATAAACATATCGTACCGTCTCCACCCTATTTGGGTAAAACCAGGGTGGGGGAGGGTCTGCCAAATTGTGCGAAACCAACACTGGACTACAGCCCTGCACTGCCATAAACAATAGGACAATTGCTGTGTATGACCAAATTCTCTTCATGATATTTTCATTTAATAAGACAAAGTAATGTAAAGGATAGTCCCAGAAAAATGACCCAGATCATTCCATGAAAGCATGGGATAGGATAGTTTTGGGATAGAACATTAAGTGGTTAATTATCATGGAAAAAGTAATCATAGACAACAGTGACCTGCATTTTGAACACAAACAGTGGGATTCCGAACTTGCCTTTTGGAAAGATGAGTTGAAATCGTTCAACCTTCGTTTGGATGAATTGGTAAACCGATGGACCAAAAAGGAGGTGCTCCAAAAATTGGAACACTACCAAAACGAGTTCATGCTCCACAATGGCGTCATCGAAAAGCTTCAGGAAGAAATACAAATCCATGAAACAAGCATAGCGGCCCAAGAAAATACAGGCAGGCCCGCACTGGATACCATTCTGGTCAAAAATCATTCTGATTTCCGAAAGAAAATGGAAGAACAGCGACAGATCTATGCAGATTTGAAGAAGGAATTCTTTAGATTCTTGTCACAGTACATGTAAAAAGTAACGGCTTGTCATGGCCGCAGTTCCATGTATGGACAAAATTTGGGTTGTATTTGCTGATGGATGGAAGTTCCAATGCTTCATAAAAGTAGTTGACCTTCAACCTAGATGACAGATTTTATGATAACCGTCATTTCAGCACCCGTTTTGCCAAGCTATTTTTGAGTATGGAAGACTTGGCAATTCCCATGAAAATTATGGAAAGGACCAAACTTTTTTTTAAAGAGGTGGGTAGCCTTTCACATTTTGCAGGCCGTTTTTTTAAACAGGCCCTGAACCCTCCATTCGAATTCAAGGAATTGTTGAGGCAATGTTACCAAGTGGGGAACAGGTCCCTGCTCTTGGTGATGGCCACAGGTTTTATCATCGGTCTGGTACTTACCTTACAATCTAGGCCTACACTCATAGAATTTGGGGCTGTTTCCTGGATGCCCAACATGGTAGGGATTTCCATAGTCCGTGAAATTGGCCCCGTGATCACCGCCCTGATCTGCTCGGGCCGGATTGCTTCAGGTTTTGGTGCAGAACTCGGTTCCATGCGGGTCACGGAGCAGATAGATGCCATGGAGGTTTCGGGCACCAATCCTTTCAAATATTTGGTGGTAACCCGTATTTGGGCCGCTACGCTCATGCTTCCCTTGCTGGTCATTTTTGGGGATTTGGTAGCCCTTTATGGTTCCTCGCTTGTGGAAAACATGAAAGGGGATGTTTCCTTCAGATTGTATTTCAACACGGTTTTTGATGCACTCTCCTTCGGAGACCTGGTACCAGCGACCATCAAGTCCTTTTTCTTTGGATTTGTCATTGGGCTAACGGGTTGTTACAAAGGATATAACTCGGATAAGGGAACCGCAGGGGTGGGCATTGCGGCAAATTCGGCCGTGGTCATGGCATCCCTGCTGTTGTTCGTTGTAGATTTCATTGCTGTTTTTGTTTCTGATATTTTTTATGAGCTATGATGGAAAGACAAGAGCAAATTGAAACAAGGACCGATTTTGGAACCAATGGGAACCAAGTCATCAAGATCAAAGACCTCCACATCAGTTTTGGGGACAACCATGTGCTAAAAGGGTTCAATATGGTTTTGAAGAAGGGGGAAAACTTGGTGGTTATGGGAAAATCCGGTTCGGGCAAGTCCGTGCTGATCAAGTGCATGGTAGGGCTTATCACTCCAGATCAGGGCTATGTGGAAGTGCTGGGAAAGGACATCAGTACCCTGGACCAGCATGCTTTGGATGAACTCCGCTCCAATATCGGGTTCCTTTTTCAAGGGAGTGCCCTTTATGACTCCATGACGGTGCGGGAAAACTTGGAATTTCCCATGCGAAGGCACAGGAATAAATTTGGTGCAGAACAAGATACGCTTCCGTATGTTATGGAAGCCTTGGAAAATGTGGGTTTGGCCCACACCTTGGATTTGATGCCCGCTGAATTATCGGGAGGAATGAAAAGACGGGTTGCTTTGGCCCGAGCGATTATTTTAAGGCCAAAATTGATCATGTACGATGAGCCCACCAGTGGATTGGACCCCATAACAGCAAAGGAAATCATCGAGTTGATGCGGAACATCCAAAAAAAATATGGCACCTCGGCTTTGATCATTACCCACGATGTGGATTGTGCAAGGGTCGTTTCGGAACGGATGGTCTTGCTGGTGGATGGAACAAATTATGCCGAAGGCACCTACCGGGAACTGTCGGCATCGTCGGACCCTATGGTAAACGCATTTTTTAAAAAGTGATATGGCTTCAAAAACTTCTTCTGAAAATATAAGGCTCGGCATCTTTGTGGTGGCCGGAACTTTACTGCTGCTCATCGCGGCCTATCTTATTGGAAACCGACAGAACATGTTTGTGAAAACCTTCACCCTCAGTGCTGTTTTCAAAAATGTGAACGGATTACAAAATGGCAACAATGTGCGCTTTTCGGGCATTAACATTGGTACGGTAAACCGAATGGAAATGGTGAACGATACCACCATTTATGTTTACATGACCATTGAGGATGAAATGCGCGATCACATCAGAAAAAATGCTATTGCCACAATAGGCTCCGATGGTTTGGTGGGCAGCATGTTGGTGAACATTGTTCCAAGTGTGGGAAAGGCCGATTTGGTGCAAAATGGAGATGAACTCCAATCGTATAGCAGGATTTCATCCCAAGATATGCTCAGTACGCTCAACGTTACGAACGAAAATGCAGCTTTGCTGACATCGAATCTTTTGAAGGTGACCCAATCCTTGATGGAAGGAAAGGGGGTTTTGGGCCGTTTGCTCAATGATACGGTGATGGTAAAGGACTTGCAGGGGATTATAAAAAATCTTGAACGGAGCAGCCATCATGCCAATACCACACTCATGGAACTGGAGACCATTGTGGGAAAAATTGATATGGAAGAAAGTGTTGCCGGGGTAATACTGACAGATACCGTGGCAGCTGAAAATATCAGAAGCAGCATTGAAAATTTGGAGACCTCAAGCGCAGAAATTAGGCAAATGACCCGCGACCTGACCAATCTGGTACAAGGTATGGACACGGAGGAAGGGATGCTCCATTTGGTATCCCAAGATACGACTATGGCGAAGCTTCTTATGAAGACAATGCACAACATAGAAGAGGGAACGGATAAGTTCAACCAGAATATGGAGGCCCTAAAACACAACTTTTTAACGAGGAGGTATTTTCGGAAACTGGAAAAAGAAAAGGCCAAGGCCCAAAAAGATTGAAATATTGTTTAATAGTAGGCTTCCTGACCCCCGCTTGATGAAATCACACCATATCGTCAAAATCGGCGATACGCTTCAACCTATCCTTGTCCAATAGCGTGAGTTTTCTCCGCTTGTCGGTACCTACCAGACCAATTTCCCTGAACTTGGTGAGGGTCCGAATGGCTGTTTCCTTGGCCACCCCGATCATGGAGGCAAAATCTTCCCGAAGCATATCAACGCCCTTGTGATGGTCATCTTTCAAGATTCCTTTTTCGTGAAGTTCCAACAATGCTTTTGCCGCGCGTCTATCCACGGAGGAATAGGCAATATCCAGCAATCTTTCCTGTAAATGGGCCATGTTGTTGGAAATGATCTCAAGAAATTTATTGGCGACTTCCTTGTCCTGATAGACCAAGTGGATGAAATCCTCTTTCGGAATACCTAGAACCGTGGCATGTTCCATGACAATGGCCGTTTCGAGATAGGTGCCCCCATTACCCAAAAGAGAGAGCTGCCCCACGAAGTCCCCGGGACCATAAAGTCCAGTGATCATTTCTTTGCCTTCCTCGGTACCCCTGTAAGTTTTGATATTTCCTTCCTCTATAAAATAGAGGAAATGTGCGGCATTCCCTTCTCTGTAAATTACCTCCCTGTCACGGAAAGATTGGGATTCCCTATCTTGTGAGGTGAGCTCTTTGCCCAGATATTCCGATGCTTCCTTAAAAAAATGGTTGATTCCAACAGGTGTTTTGGAGAAATGTTGGTGAATAAAACTACTTTTTTTCAACCGCATTGCTATGGCATCCAAGAGTTCTTGGGTTTCAAAGGGTTTATAGATGTAATCATCCGCCCCTAAGTTCATTCCCATTCTCATATCCTCTTTTCTGTCCTTGGCGGTCAAAAAGATAAAGGGAATCTTGGAAGTCCTCGGATCTTTGCCCAAGACTTCCAGTACGGTATATCCATTGGCCTCGGGCATCATAATGTCGCTTATGATGAGGTCAGGAAGATGTTCCAACGCTATTTGGATGCCAGATCTGCCATTGGCAGCACCCAAAACGTCATAATTGGCCATTTCAAGGATTTCCATAGTGTTCTCTCGGAACTCCTCATGATCTTCGATTACCAGTATTTTTTTCATTTGTGTAGTGTTTTTTGGGAAACTCCAGTTTAAAGGTGCTTCCATGGTTTTCCTTGCTTTCAAATCCTATCTTTCCGCCCATGAGTTCCACATACATTTTAACAATGTGCAGACCCAGGCCGGTCCCGGCAATGTTTACACTGTTCTTGGCCCTGAAGAACCGCTGAAAAAGATGTTTTTGGTCATCTTCCGGAATTCCTATCCCATGATCGATCACCCAAAGCTTAACATAGTGCTCATTGTCCTCAATTTTTAAAAGGATGGGTTGGTCTTCATCGGAGTATTTGATGGCATTGTTGAGCAGGTTGGAGAGCACAAGGTGCATAAGCTTGGGATCTAAAAAGGTTTCCAATTCAGCTTTTTCACATTCCAGAATGATGGATTGCTCTTTTTTCTTTCCTATTTTCAATTTTTCAATCAAAGACCTTGAAAAATGGAGCAGGTCAAAATATTCGGGCGAGGCCTTGGTCTCTCCCTCGTCCAATTTGGTCACCGAAAGAAAATCGTTGAGTATGTTGACCAATTGACGAACATTCGACTTTATCTTTTCCAAGTGGACCAAACGTCTCTCGCCCTTGTCGGGGTTGTTCAGCTTTTCGATGAGTGAAGCAGAGGATAGGATTACACTCAGCGGTGCCCTGAACTCATGCGAGGCTGTGCTGATAAACTGGGTCTTTAGCTCGCTCAGTTCCCTTTCCTTGATGAGGTTTTGGAGCATTTTTCCCTCATTTCGTTTTCGGTCGGATATGTTGAACAGGACAAGAAGCGCAAGGGACGCCTTTCCATTTTCTATGAACAAGGGCGTGGTATTCACAATATAGTTCCTTTTTTGGTACTCTATCTCAAAACTTAAGTGTTTCCCTCTTAATGTTTGTTTAATGCAGGTCAACAAGAGTGACTTGCTCTTGACCGAAAAACCATCGAGGTTGTTTATGGACAGTTCTTGGTTTGAACGGATTTGTTTTTGAAGGAATTTTAGTTCGGCTCCTTCCACAAAGCTTATCTGCATTTGTTCATTCACCAAAATGATGGCACCCCTTGGAAACTTCTGTGCAATGGCCAAAAGCATGGCTTCTTGTATTTCAGCCCTTTTTCTAGCATTTTGGGCATCTGCTATCTGAACGTTCAGCTCAAAGTTTGTTGCTCTCAACTCCTTAAGGATTTGTTCCAAGTCTTTATTACGCAGCTCCACCTGTTTTTCCAAACCTTTGGATCGTGCTTCCAAACGTTCTTGGTTCATTTGGAGCCTTTTTCTGATCTTGTCCTGTTCAATGGCCAAACCTACAAGTCCCGCCATCTCATCCACTAAATCTTCCTTCTGAGGGGAACTCAGGAATCCATCCGGATAAAAAATGGTCAAAACGCCCAGAACATTGTCGTCTACATCCAATATGGGGGTGGAACTGATGGATTTGATGCCTGTTTCGACAAGTAAAGCCTGATGTTTGGACCACGAAGGCTCCTCCAAGATATCGGTAATACTTTCTTTCTTTTTGTACCGAATGGCCCGAACGCACGGACAGGAGTCGGAAGCCTTCAAAATTTGATCCAAGGCCTTGGCGATGGCAGGGTGTATTTTGTTACCAGAAACCCTTTTGATGACCTGTTCGCTGTCATCATATAAACAAATGGCGACAGTGCCGATTCGCATTTGTTGTTCCAGCACGTCTTGAATCCGGTCAAAAATATCTGGCAACGGCTTTTTTTTGATGATCATTTCCAGGACATCGTTCTTCGCCTTTCTCAGTAATTCAAGGTTTTTTCGTTCCGTTATGTCATTTTGGATCACTATAAAATGAGTGGTTTCACTATGGAGATCCCGAATCGGGGTAATGGACAGCTCGTTCCAGAACAGGGTACCATCTTTCTTGTAATTATGGGTTTCCACATGGCATGAGGACTGGGTTGATAGTGCTTCGCGGATGATTTGAATTTCTTGCTGTTGGCATTCGTCACTCTGTAGGAAATTGTAATTTTTACCGATGACCTCCTCGCTGGTATAGCCCGTAATTTTTTCAAAAGCCTTGTTGACATAAATGATGGGAAACTGTTTAGGTTTGGCATTTGCTATGACGATACCGTTCCGTACCTCATCCAAGGCCCTCTCCTTGATAACATTGATGTTGCCACCCATGATTTGGGCAGTAATATCTTGCATATATCCTTCCAGAAATACCGTGCCTTCTTTTTTTTCAACTGCAACTCCAGTTTCGCTGATCCAGTGAATCTTTCCTTCCTTATCGATTATTCGATATTTTAACTGGAACTTTTCGTTTTTTGCCAAGGCTATTTGTACAGTGTTCCAGACATCATCCTTGTCCATGGGATGAATCAGGGATGCCCATCTAATGCCACCCGTCCTACAAAACTCTTCTGGCCAATATCCTGTAATCCATCTACACTCATTACTGATGAACTGCATAGTTCTATCAGAATCGTTCTCACAGCGAAATACGATGCCCGGAAGGTTTTCCACCAACGTCCTCAGTTTTCGGTCACCCTCAAACATAGGATACGATCGTTTTTCTTCTTTGGAATTTCGCCGTTTCATTTAAATGGGTGGTTTTTTAGGTCATAACAGTGAATTATAGCAAATGGATTCCTTGATTTCCCTTCAGTTTTTAAAAACATGGATCATTTTTATGGACTGATGGGTGTTTAAAACTTTCAAGAATCAATAAAAAGGATATTACCAAATATAGTATACGCTTTCCTGTGTTGCTATGATAATAATCATGTTCAAAAGCGTTCATTTATTGATATAAATATTTGGAAACCAGTTTGTTTTAGGTATTCAAATGAATGGCTTTAAGGTTGTTGGGCCACAAGCCAAGATGCATTGTTTTGGAAACTGGAAGAAGCGACATGAACCTATTTGAAAAGGCATGACCAAGGGGTAGGGCAAAGGCATTGTTTTGCATGGTATGGATAGGAGCAAATACAAAACCCCCATTACAGAAATTTAGGAATGAAAGGTCGGGATAACTGCAATGGGGATTGGTAACAAGGTGTATCTATGAGACTTGGATCACCTTGGGCTTCTGTTTTTTGGCTTCCTCTTTTTTGGACAGCTTAAAACGGAGTATACCATCATTGTATTTTGCATTTACAGTATCGTCCACGATGGTATCTGGCAATTGGACGGAACGTTCAAAGGAATTGTGGCTGAACTCCCTTCGGGTATAATTTGCCTTTTTCTCTTCCTCTGAAGTCGATTTTTCTGCGGAAATGTTCAAACATCCGTTCTCAATGGTTACTTTGAAATCCTTCTTGTCAAAACCCGGTGCTGCAAGTTCAATTTCATAATCATTGTCGGTCTCTTTGATGTTCATGGCCGGAATCATGCTTTTTCCGTTCCAAAATCTATCTTTTAAGAGGTCGGAATCCCATACTTCGTCTTCAAAGAAATCATCAAGATCGAAAAAATTGGATTTGATCAGGTTTCCAAAGGGTCTGCTTCTAAATTTAACTAATGACATGACACATTTTTTTTAGGTTATATAAAATATTTTACAACTAAGTGGAACTAAATTAGATACAACCTCCCTCTGGTGGAATGATGTGCGTCACCCAAGAAGGAGAAAGGTAATGGTTTGATAGTTTTTATTGCACGATGATTTCGCCGTCTTCCAACTGAACGATACGGTCGGTGCGTTTGGCAAAATCCTCATCATGGGTCACCACCAAGAGCGATAGTCCTTGTTCTTCCTTGAGTTTTTTGAAGATGTTGAACACGTTTTCAGAGTTTTGGCTGTCCAAATTTCCAGTGGGTTCATCTCCCATCAAAATGGTGGGATCGTTGATCAATGCCCGTGCGATGGCCACGCGTTGTTTTTCCCCTCCAGAAATCCGAGAAGCACGCTGGTGCGCCAAATGGCCTATATGGAGCATTTCAAGTTTTTGCTGGGCATTGCGTTCAATCTCGGCAAGAGGTTTTTCGCCGAGTTTTTTGGCAGGCAACATCACATTTTCCAAAACACTGAATTCGGACAGCAAATAGTGGAACTGGAACACAAAACCGATATTCTTGTTGCGGATGCGGGACAGTTCCCTTTGGGATTTGCCCGTTACTAGGTCATTATTGAGGTGCAATTGCCCTGTATAATCCGTGTCCATGGTGGAAAGAATATACAACAAGGTGGATTTTCCAGATCCTGACTTTCCCATGATGGAGGCGAACTCACCTTTTTTTATCCCAAAGGAGATGTTCTTGAGCACGTGAAATTCCTTAGGCTTGTGAAAATATTTGTTGATATCCTTGGTTTCCAATACAAATTCCATAAACGCGGGTTCAGGTTCCTCTGATGATTTTTACAGGATCGATATTTTTGGCCCTGTTGGAGGGCAAATAGCCCGCAACAAAGGTTGACAAAAGGGCAAAAATGATCCCAATGACATAATAGGTCGGATCGTAATTTACAGGATAAGTGGTGATGGTGGGCAGCGCCTCCGTCTCAAAAGGGGTCTGGTCGATAAGTTTTGAGAGAACAAACCCGATCAACAGTCCCAAAATGCCACCTGCGATACCAATGATCATGGCCTGCCCCATAAAGATAAGCTGCACGTCCGTTCCAGAAAAGCCGGTCGCCTTGAGTATGGCAATGTCCTTCATTTTTTCATAAATGAGCATGTTCAAGATGTTGTAAATGCCAAATCCGGCCACAATGAGCAGGGTAATTGAAACCGCATAGGTGATCAGGTTCCTGATGTTCGATCCCGTTTCAAACTGTGCGTTGGCCTCGTTGATTCCCATGGCCTTGACATTGAACTGTTTTTCCAATTGTTCTGCCATGGATTGGGCCTCTATAATGTCCAGCAGTTTGATGTTGATATCCGTTACATAATTCTCTGCTTCCCCCAAAATGCGCTGCACGGTCTTCAGATTGGTGAAACTCTGGATATTGTCCACTTCTGCAATGCCACTTTGGTAAATGCCCACGATTTTCAAGGGAAATATATTTCCGGACACCGTACTTATCTGCACCCTGTCACCAAGGGATAAAGACATTTTTTCGGCAAGCCCGGATCCCAATAGAATACCATTCTCATTATTTTTCAAGGCTTCGGGGGAGCCTTCCACAATATTGTCCCGTAGGTTGGACAACCGGACTTCTTCCATGATATCTACCCCGATCAGATTGCCACCCAGCTCCATGGAACCGGATATATAAAAGATCTGTGCCCTAAGCTGTGGAGTTGCCCCATCCACGTTTGGCTGTTTTTTCAGATAATTAAGAATGGGAAGGGCATTGTGGATCTTTTTTTGGCTCAATTTGGGTTTTATGGAGTGCACCACGTTAAATGTATTCTTGAAATCGTCATAAAGGGCGATGGGTTGTTCAGGGGAGGGACGGATCTCGTTATAGATGTGAATGTGGGGAGTTTGGTTCAGTACCAGATCATCCAACATGGTGTTCAGTCCTGTCATAAAACTTACTAGGGTGATGTAGGAGCCTATCCCGAAGGTGACTCCCAGGGTGGCAGTCACGGTGGATTTCATCTTGGTGAGAAGATGGGTCTTGGCTATGCCCAATATCACGTTCCAATTGATCATGGTTCAGGTTTGTATATGACCGTGTTTTCGTTGATTCCGTCCAGAATCTCCACTAGAACCATGTTTTCAAGTCCGATGGTTACAGATGTTTCGCCCTCATCAGTAAGCACTTTGGACCCATTGATCAGATATGTTTTTGGAATGACAAGGGCTTCTTTCTTTTCGGCAATGACAATATTTCCCTCTCCGGAAAGGCCGGGATACAAGGTTTCCGGAGGGTCATTGAACAAGGCTTCTACCTTGAAAGTTTGTGAACGTTCATCTTTTCTGGGATAGATTTTGTCCAAGGTACCTTCAAAAACGGTTTCACCATAGGAGTCTAGCGTGATGAATACCTTCTGCCCGATGTGGAGTTTCACGATATCCACCTCGTCCACCAACAACTCCACAACAAACATATCGCTTTTGCCTATGGTTGCCACAGGTTCCACGGTATTCACAATTTCCCCCGGATTTTTGTAGAGCGCATACACCGTTCCGTTTATTTTGCTCTTGATGGTGAAATCGTTGGTGGTCGTGAGTGAGGTTTTATAATTGTTCTCGGCCTGTCTAAGTTGGGTTTCCAGTTCGTTTTTGGCCTGATCGAATTTCTTTTTTAGGAGTTCCAGCCGGTTTTGGGATAGTTCATAGGCCAGTTTTTTGTTGTCAAACTCCACTTTGGAGCCAATGTTTTGGTTCCAGAGTTTTTTTTGACGGTTATAGTTTATGGAATCGTTTTTGAGCTGGAGTTTTGCCGCTTGGATTTCATCCTCGATACTGCTCAGTACTGCCGCAGTGCCACTGTAATTTTTTTTGGCCAATTCGAGGGCCAATCGGGCATTTTTCTGGTTCAGTTCCGGGGAGGTGTTGGTGATTTGTAGTATCAGGTCTCCCTTGGCCACTTTATCCCCTTCTTCCACCCAGATTTTGTCCAGAATGCCCATGGCCACAGAATACGCCTGATACATACTGTCGGGCTGCACGGTTGCGGAAGCATAAACGGATTCGGTCATCGGGAGCTTTTCTGGATATATTTGCTCCTTTTTTTGGGCACAAGAGCATAGGAGGAAAGAGAAGATGGTAAACAGCAAAAAGTATTTCATTGCAATAGGCATGGGATATTGTTCAAATTACCAATAAAATACCGATTTGAAATATGAGCAAGATCAGTAAACATATCATAATTCAACTCGATACTGATTCAAATGATTGCGAAAGAGCCATCATTCCCTAATAGTGAATCCTTCGAAATAGAATACAGATGTGCTTGCTGTCCATCAAAAAGAACATTATAAAAAAATGCTTTTGGGTGCTACCTGATTTTGGTGGGCATTGTTAAAGAGGGAGAGGTGTAGGATACTCAAAAACTGGGAATTGTTCCTGTGTATTTAGTACTTTTTTAAATAATTTATGGTTTCAATAATCGATTAAAATTCTTTTTTTCCAAATTCACTGTCGATGAACCTTGATTTGTTTATCCAATGTTTTGTCCAAAAAACCATCTTTAATTATAACAACATACCCTTCGGGTACGGTATTTATCTGCCAATGGTGCACTTCACCTTTTTTGATGATAAAGGCAATGGGAGGTTTGATTTCATACGAATCTTGATCCATATGGTGAAAACCTGATCCCTTGCTAAAATAAACCAGTTCCAGATACTTATTGTGCCGGTGTGGTCTGGTATAGCGTTTGTTCATATCAAAGGGCTCGATTTTTATATCCAGTGCATGTGAAATCTTGTTGTTCACTTTAATTGCTGTACCCATAGGTCACTAAAATTATGGCATATTCGCTGAGCGAACGGTTCTAAATCCCAAATGTTCCATACCCGAATCCGGACTAGTGGCCATGCGCGCCGAAATTCTATAGCTAGCACAGTAAGAAGCACTACAGAGGAACGAACCTCCTTTGATGACGCGTTCTTTGGCATAAGGGTTATTTGAATTGAACGCAGTTGCTGCCCCTGTTGGGTTCTGTGCGACCTCTCCGCTCGAAGCCAGCTTTTGATAGTAGTTGGTGTTGTACCAATCGCTGGTCCATTCCCAAACGTTGCCGGCCATATCGTAAAGACCAAAATCGTTTTTGGGATAGCTCATGATCGGCGCTCTGCGTTCAAAACCGTCTTCCATCGTATTTTCCACAGGAAATTCGCCTTCCCAAGAATTGGCATGAGAACTGAGTTGATCGATGTCGTTGCCCCAAAAAAACTTGCTGTCCGTTTTTCCGGCACGGGCCGCAAACTCCCATTCAGCTTCCGTGGGCAATCTACGCCCTGCCCATTTACAATAGGCCTGTGCATCCTCGTAGGCTATGTGAACCACGGGATGGTCTTCTTTGCCATCGATATTGCTGTCGGGACCATTGGGATGCTTCCAACTGGCACCGATCTTCCATTCCCACCATTGGGAGTAATCATACAGGTTGGGGACACTGGATTTTGTTTTTTTAAAAACCAAAGAACCCGGTTGTAGAATGGAATCATGGGGTTTTTGGGTGCCTTCGGGCAACTGCTTTTTCATTTCTTCCCAATCAATCTCACGTTCGGCCATGGTAACATAGCCAGTTTCCTCAACAAATTTGGCAAACTGGGCATTGGTTACCTCATGAATATCCATAAAAAAACCATCTATTGCAACTGGGTGCCTGGGCTTCTCGTGTGCCATGGCCATCTTATCCGATTCTACAGCACCTTGGTAAAATGTCCCTCCAGGTATCCACACCATGCCTCCGGGAGCTTCACCGGGAGCTTTGCTTGGCTTTACATGCTCTGTTGTTTTAGAAGTGGCAACACTTTCTTTTGATTGGTCCGTTTTGGATTTACAGCTTGTAAGCAGGGCAAATAATATAAAGTAAAAAGAAAAGGTATGCTGAGGTGTCATTTTGTTTAGTTGATGTTTCATTGGATTCCTAAAATAGTCTGAAATTGAATTATACAAAAAAATAATATATGGTGATCAGGATATACAAAAGCCTAAGAGTTTTTTTTAAACCAGCTTTATTGATTGTAAAAAAGACTAAACATTTATTTGAATTTGAAGACTGTTTCAGTGGGTCTATATCCAATATGAAGTGAATTTACCTGTATGGTTTGCTCCTTTTTAAGGTGAATTGTTCCATCAGTGCAAAATGCCCAAAATGGGTTAGGCTACATTCATTTGGAGCATGCCTAAGTGAAGCTTCTTGCTCTTTAAATAAAATATCATGGCAACAGTCATTTAGGATAGGAATTTTTATTCTAACTTCCTTTCAATCAAGTAGCACTCCTTGATGTTAACTTGTAGATTAGGGTGTGGCTGGATTGATTGTATCCATTGGTAATTGCCAATTTATAATTTAATCTTCTATACTTTTCAATACCCCCTCTAAAATCTCATCTTTCTCATCCAACAAGTGGTCTTTGATTAGAATATCGGGGATAATACCTGTGCCTTTGTCCACCCCATTTATGCGTTCAATTTTACCTTTAGAAACATCAACAGTGACTCCTGTTTTTGGTAGCGGATAATTGTAAATGGAGGCATAAAGATTAGGATATTCTCCTGTTTCTTCTCCAACAATGGTTCCCCAGCCGTAATCCTGGATTTGAGCGGCGGTGACGGTAGATTGTGAATAGGATTGCCGATTCACCATCACATATACCTTACCCGTAAAGCGCTTTTCTTTAGGTTGAGGTTTTTGATATCCAAAATCATAATTATATATTTCACCATCTTTATGTTCTAAAATCGATTGCCAATAGGCTTGGGTGGTGTCTCTCGTCCTTCTTGTGTTTTCTTTGAGTTGTTTGCTGGTTTTTAATTGAAACCGTGATGCCCATTTAAAAGGTTTATCGGCGATATAAGACACTAAATAATCACCAAAGGCGTCATCGCCACCGGAATGGTTTCTTAAATCTATAATCAGGTTTTTGGAGTTGTTATGCTTTATTTCAACAAAAACGGAGTCTATGAAGTGTTTGTATTGTTCTAAATCGCCTCCAAAATCACCTGGCCTTATGTAGGCAGAAGCTTTTTCAAGAAACTGTAAATTTCTGTTATGTTTTAAAATATCACCTCTTTTCATTTCAAAATCTTCAATGGCCCTTACGGACTTTAGATGATATTTTCGGCGTTTGCCATTTGCTAAAATTTCAACGTCAAAGCTATTCTTCTTTCCGAAAACCAGCCAGTAAAACCTGGGAAGCGTCATGTTTTCCAATTGAGCATGTTTAAAGTACAAACGTTCGGCAGAAATTTGAGGATAAATATCTTCAAACACCTTTTTAATTGGTCGTCCGTTAATATTTAATAATTCAGCTCCAACTGCAATATCAGTATGTTCAGACCAGTTTTTTCTTACCATTGCTTTGCCATTTTCAATGGCCACTTCTAGCGGGAACAATGTTCCACCATTTTGGGCATAGGCGATATATTCAGGGATTGGAAAAGGGATTCGGGTATGCCCGTTGTTTACCTGAGAAACGATTCGTTGAAATAGTTTTTTCGCTTCCAGACTGCTAAAACTGTCTTTTTGAATGCTTTGTTTTACCTCGATATAGTTCCTTTCAAAAGTCTCTTTTGTGATGAAAGCGTATAAATTGATATGGGTTTCTTCCAAAGACATTTTTAAATAAGCTAAGTCTGATAAAATATCTGCTTTTGAATATTGCTGTGCTATCGTAGATTGACTTATAATCAAAACACACCAAAACAAGATTTTTCTATAACATTTCAGTTTCAAAAAACATCTATTCATTTTCATTAATTTTCGGCAAACATATTGATTAAAAAGCGTCTTGTAGACCGACTGCGTCTATCCGGACGTTTTTTTGAGGGTTTTAAGGTATTGACTAGGTGTGATTTGTGTAAACTTCTTAAAAACATGGTTAAATGTGGACTTGGAATTAAACCCGCATTCATAGGCGTGACCTAAAAGCGACAATTGATTTCGTTCAGGAGATTTCAATCGGTGTTTAAACGCTTCAACCCGATATGAATTGATTAAATCATAAAAATTTTGATGGCAGTTCTGATTAATTTTTGTGGAAAGTTCTTTTGGTTTTATGTTTAACAATTTAGCCAACATGGAAAGATTCAGTTCTGGATTGAGGTAAGGTTTTTTTGTGTTCATCAAGATTTTCAACTCGGCAAGAAACTCGTCATCCTTTTTAAGATGTGTATCAATTGATGTCTTTTTATCAGGTTTCAAAAGCACCACTTCCCTTTCTTTTTGAATATACCCTCTAAACCCTAGCCAACACGTTATGGTAGAGAGTAGTACAAAATTTGGCAGGAAGTAATATCCTCTGTATGCTCTGTCAAAAATAAACCGGTCTATCTCAGTTAAAATTTGCCAGAAAATAAAGTACCCAGCAAAAACAATAATTGGCGTTTGTAACCATTTATGCGAAAGGTGTTCAATTTTGGAGTAGTACTCTTTAAGCCGGTCTTTGTATTTAATCAGCATCATTAATGACACAACACTATACGTTAAAATTGAAATTACGCCTAACCATTGCTCTGCTAAATAGATATAAGAATAAGTGGGCATTTCCTCTAGATACAAACCGTTAGAACCTATCCTGTAGATGGCCGTCCTGTAAAAGATGAACTCCAAGGCTAATGGAATATAATGGATGAAATGTTTTGTTTGGAATTTGAATTTTGGTTGGGTAATGCATTTGGTGTAGAAATACAAACACGGCCCAATTCCATAAAGCATTTCCATCTGAATATACCTGAAGATATAAAGCAGGTTGTAGTCTTTCAACACATTTACCATTACTATGTTCAAAGGAACCAACGCATAAAAAAACACCAATAAGGCTAAAAAGATGTTGGCCAAGCGTCTTGGTTTTTTTACTAGAATCAGTCCACTTAAGAATATGGCCTGTAGGTTTAAAACACAAATAATAGTAAATAAAATTGGATTGGATTCAATCATTTTTTTAATTCCCTTATTTAAGATATCAAAAGGACATAAGCTTCGAGCTTTAGTATTTATGAGTATAGTTTACCTGATGTATAATTTCAGCAATAGGCGCTCTGTTTAGCTTGCAATTCTCAAAAGGTTTTTCTTTAGGGATATTAACATTAGTATGCTTTATTTCCATCAATGAAAACTTTAAACAATTTAGTTGTGTTGGAAAAAATGAATTCCAATATAGGGGGTGCTTTAAAGATAGAAAAACCTGTCAGAAAAGATTAATCTTAGGAAGAAACGATTCGTGCTAGTGGGTAGTTAGTGGGACAAAACCAGTTTTTTTAAAATATAATTTATTGATAATCAATAATTTAAAAATCAACTTCAACTTGAGTGCGACCCCAGTAATATTCAAAATAAAAGCCTAAACATCAAGTGCTTAGGCTTAAAAAAGGGTTTAAAATTGTGACCGCGGCAGGATTCAAACCTCATTCCGCAAGCCCTATATTTAAAGGATTTTAAGACCTTACAAAAACTGTTGACCGAATTACTGTCTTTTAATTTGGTCGTAATTCTTGATGATTCAACTTTCGATATAAAGATAATAATTTTAAATGTTTGAAATTAATTCAAATAAGAATTAGTCCATTTTGAAATAATTAGAATCCCGATAAGTCATTGGTCCGTGTTGAAGCCCAAGTCCTGGACTTTCCTTGCGCCTAATCCTCCTTTATCGGTCGGTGGCCACTTACGGTCACCGAGGGTATTCCCGAGTTAAAGACGACCGTCATTTGAACAACGATCATCTTAAAGGAAAAGCTCTATGTAAATGGTCGACGCTAAACTAAGGGAATAGCAAGAGGGTGATGCGCAAATTGCGCCATCACGGTTGTTTTAGGGTCTTCAATAAGTTGAAAACCAGTTAATTAAAATGATTTTGGAATACTTTGCAAAATCAGGGCCTACAGTAGACTTTTCCGAAATCTACAGTAAACCCTTCGGGAAGCCCTATAAACACGGGGAATTTTTGACGAAAAAAATGACGCAATTTGACGAAAAAACAAAATTGGGCCTATGGAAAAGCAATCTAAAGCTCAAATTAATGGAATGGAGATTGGAACGATATAAAATTGAGGTCAACAGACCATTGGATTACCTCAAATGATGAGAAGAGTATATCGGATTAATGGATAAAATTGCCTCGCTCAGTAAGGTTAGTTTGGCAAGATTTGGGGCTTGCAGCACTCCACTGCGTTTAGTTCGCTCTTTAATTCGTTTCCTGATTCAAGACCAGGTTTTTTAGGCACCGTTTTATTGAACTTTTATGATAATACGAGTCTACTGACTCTAAAGAGTTTACTTTTTCCGTACACTTATATAGTTTACCTTATATACCCTTTATTACCCCTAAGATGAAGTTCAGATATGCAAGAGTGAGCACAAAATCACAGAAACACGATTTGCAGGTGGATGCCTTTCTCAAGGAAGGAATCAAACCCAAGAACATCTATGCCGATATTTCATCGGGGGCAAAAGCAGAACGGAAGGGACTTGATGAACTTTTATCCATACTAAGGGAAGGTGACACACTAGTGGTTTGGAAACTTGACCGAATAGCCAGAAGCCTTTCACACCTGACCAAACTTATCGAGAACTTCGAACAAAAGGGAATCCACTTCAAGAGCATTCAGGAGAACTTCATTGATACTACATCACCACACGGAAGGTTTATATTCAACCTTTTTGCCTCAGTTGCCCAATTGGAACGAGATATTATCATTGAACGTACACGGGCGGGATTGGAAAGCTCTAGAAGGCGTGGTTTGAAAATTGGTCGAAAACCTGGTTTGAGCGATCAGGCTTTGCACAAAGCAATGTTGGCGGAGCGGTATTACAGGGATAACAAACTGAGCATTGAAGAAATAATGAAGCTCATTGATGTTGGATCTAAAAAGACCCTCTATAAATATCTTGCATACCAAGGAAGAAGAAAATGCCTTGAGTGCGGCAGACTTTTCTGGGACAAGAAACAAGTTTTGGAAAGGGCTAATTGCAAAAAGCACAAAAGGAAAACTAAAACCGTTTGACTACTTTCCTTTTCACCGGAAAGCAAATTCTTAATCATTGGAAATTTCCTACATTTAAACGATGTTCGGATTATTTAGAAGGAAGACATACCAAATAGATTTTTCAGAAGATAACAAAAATGAATTTACAACTTTGTTAACTGAGATTCATGAAATACTTCGTGATTCAGCTTATTCTTACAAGGCTAATTGGATAATACAGATTCTATCAACCGTTTATAAGGAGGATAAGGAAGGTTTTATAAATAAAGTAATTTCGGCAGAGCTACTTGGCGGAGCTGGGTCAGTAGTAGATGTTTGTTTAGAGGATGATACAAAACGGAGACGTTTGGAAACTTTAATGAATGACTTTTTGGAATTGACAATAAAATCAGGATTGAGGCATAAGGCAGTTAAATCAAGAATGACAAGAAGATTAAATGACTAGGTTCAAATAAACTATGACATAGTAAATGGTGATATTTGAATTTATATTGTATCAAATAGCCCTAATATTTGTAATCCGATATTACTACAGAAAATATAAAGGAAAGAAGGATTGGGCTTCTGTTTATCAGGAAGGAATGTTCGTTATAGGATTCGGACTAATCAACTTTTTTCTGATTTTTTGCTTAATAGAAAAGTGTTCCATTACAATGGTGATTAGGAATCTTATGGTTCATAGGTTCTCAGAGTTTAATTTACAGACCCCAAACACCTCATTTTTATCAAAAAAAAACAACAATTTGTTTGCCAACTTTTGATTCGATTTATATCAATGTTATCTGTTTTTGGTATGGCCCATTTTTCTATTCTAGAAATCCTCAGATTTTAATTTTATCTAGTTCATAATAAGAGATACCAAAATCTTGGGAGAATTAAGCATATCCCACTAGTCCTCTTGTTATAGAAGGATAGATGGACGTGCCTTAAGTAGAATACCCATTGCTGCAGGATTCATATTGAAAGTACATTTTCGATTATCTATTATCCATTTAGATATTCTTTTATATGAAATCACCCACTATCTACGTACCCCTACGTAAATTTTGTACATGGGTGCGTATTTTAATTGATTTTATACGGGTATAACTTGCGGCGCGAAAGCATAAAGACATTTTTACATGCCCAAATCATCTTTTCAATCAATCTCGATTGCACTAGTCTTATTGGTTTTATGTTCTAGGAGCCTGTTCGGACAAACCGTAAATCGACCCCATACCTCTATAGGAGACTTGACCAATAGCGAATGGACTCCTTTGCCCTACGAGGGAGGTGGACATCCACGTACCCGGGCCACCATGGACGGTTATTTGCCAACATTGGAAGACGGGGCGGTAGCTGTGGAGTTCATCCTTAAAGGGGGTGACGGCGGACGTGCCACTTGGCAAGGTTTGGTAGCCCAGAAAATAGGACAGGGCGGGGAAGGGGGCACCGTACGGTTTACCTTGCCCATTACCAGTGAAAATGCAGGGGACCGGCTCCAATTTTATATAGGATCTCGTGGAGAATCCGACGCTCATGATGTTGCTGCCAGTGGTGGGGGTGGAGGGGCTACGGCAATAACTCCATATGGACAACCTACTAATCCCATAGCGGTTGCAGCAGGTGGTGGTGGGGGAGCAGCAATCGAAGCTCTGGTTTCCCATGGATATGGTGGCGGCATAGCAAGAAATGGAAAAAATAGTTGTAATTCGCATGGATTAAGAGTGGATGATGCTATTTCGTATGGAAGTGGCGGGGTAGCTCATAGAGGCTTAATTAATGGTGTAGAGACTACTTTTCATCCATTTTCAGGGGGCGGGGGCAGTTTATATAGCCCACCTGAATCAGCAGTGTTATTTGAATTGGAAGTTATGGGAAGTTCACCCAATGGAGGTGGTGCCGGAGGTTATCATCCACCAACTATTGTATATGAGGGAGATTGTTCGGGAGGGTTATTTAACCCTAATTGTACAAAAATAGTGGTTAATGATATCAATCGTGGAGGTACGGGCTGGGCCGGTGGCGGGGCTGGCGGAATATTTTATGGCCATCCGATTGGACCTTCACCCAAATGCTCAAATCAATATATTGGGAAAGGGGCCTCTGGCGGCGGTGGCGCTGGTTATTATGGCGGCGGCGGCGGTGATTTGGAACGTGGCGGCGGTGGCGGACAATCGTATGGCAACCTTAGTATGGTACAAGATTTAGTGGAGACAGAAGGAGGAACGACTATTGCTCCAGTTACTGGTTATATACAATACAGGGTCATTTATGATGAACAGCCCCCTGTGGCAGTATGTAGTGATATTACAGTGTCCCTTGATCTGGAAAATCCCTTATTGGCCGATGGTACTGTTACCATAACGGCTGCCGATATTGATGCAGGGTCTTATGATGATGTTTATATGGCATCCATGTCCCTATCACAAACCACCTTTACCTGTGATGACGTTGGTACCGTCCCGGTTACCTTAACTGTTCTTGATGGAAAGGGCAATGGGGCTACTTGTACGGCCAATGTAACCGTAGTGGACAATACCCCTCCCTTTATGCTTGCGATGACCAATTTTATTGAAATGGGGCAGAGTACTTCTGTGGAACTAACACCACAAGGCCCTTTTGATATCTCGGATAATTGTGACAGCTATACCGCTGTGGCCAGTACCCGTACGGCAACCTGTGCCGATATTGGGACCAATATTTTGGTGCCTATTGAAGTGACCGACCAATATGGGAATACGGCTACCTATAATTACGTGTACCAGATTAACAAGAATACGCCACCTATAGTAAATACAAAATCGGCGACCATTTATCTGGGTGCCAATGGGCGCGCAACCCTAACACCTGAAGATATAGACGATAACAGTATAGATGCCAATGGCTGTTACACCACCTTTACCAGAACATTGAGCAAAACCAATTTTACCTGTGCCGATGCGGGAACGCATACGGTTACCTTAACGGTAAATGACGGTTATAATTCGGCTTCGGCCACAGCCACGGTTACAGTGGTAGATCCCTATGATCGCAGTTCAGGTATTGTTTATGTGGATGAGAACGCGACGGGATCAAACAATGGAACCTCTTGGAACGATGCATATACCGATTTACAGGATGCACTTGTCCAGTCTGCGAATTGTGGGTTAACGGAAATATGGGTGGCCCAGGGCACCTACAAACCGGGAACATCCGAATATGATTCTTTTGTCATTCCCGAAGGGGTGACCCTTTTGGGAGGCTTTATCGGAAATGAAACTTCATCGGACCAACGGAATTGGAACGCAGCGCCGACCCTGTTAAGTGGGGATATCAATGGGAATGATATGGCAGATGCAGGGGACAGCCATACCATTGTGACAGTGACAACTCCTAATGTGACTTTGGATGGACTTATCATTGCGTATTCCTATGCGGATGATCCTACGGACAATAGTCAAGTGGCCATTGGCCGAACCGGGGGAGGGCTTTATATAAACCAAAATGCCAGCTTTCTTTTAAAGAATAGCATACTGCACGATAATATTGCCTTTAGTGATGGCATCAATGGTGTGGGAGGCGCGGTAATTAGTTTTACCGGTGATACAAAATTAATAAGTTGCTTGCTGTATGATAATGTTGCCTCCACTGTTGGAGGTGCTGTTTCATGTGAATCCGGTGAAGTTGAAATTATAAATTCCACCCTGAGCGATAATACGGCTGCCACTGGGGGTGGTATCCATTTAAGTGATGGGACTCTGTTGGTGGCGAACTCCATTCTTTCCAATAATGCCGGTACCAATGGCCATATCAATCTGGATGGTGGATATGCACGCCTGTATAGTTCATTGGCATATAATGGGACTGTTTCTGGAGATGTGATGCAAAGTCGCAATCTGGCGGTGAATCCGGAGTTTGAAGATGTGGCGGGACATGACTATAGCGTGAAGGCTACCAGTCCTGCCATAAATGCTGGGAACAATAATTTTGTGGTATCGTTAGGGGCGCCGGATGCTGCAGTCGATTTGGCCGGTAACGGGCGTATTTACGACTATGCCAATGGTGGTACTGTTGATATGGGCGCCTATGAGTTACAAGACAGGGCACCCGTGGCCATTTGCCAGGATATTATAGTAGCGCTAGATGCAAACAGTAGGGTGATTATAGGCCCTGAAGAAATAGATAACGGCTCTTATGATGAGGATAATGGAATAACACTTACCCTCGATGTTACAGAATTTGATTGTTCAGACCTAGGAACGAATGAAGTGATACTAACCGTAACGGCCAATAATGGGGTAAGTGTCCAATGTACGGCAACTGTTACCGTGGAGGATACCTTGGCTCCAGTTCCTGATTTGGCAAATCTATCAGATGTAAATGCAGAATGCGAGGTAAGCAGTCTAACGGCCCCAACGGCCACGGATAATTGTAGCGGTTTGCTAACAGCAACCCATGATGCAACTTTGCCGATTACGGCCCAAGGTACTACTGTGGTAACGTGGACCTACGAAGATACAGCCGGTAACACCAGTACCCAAACACAGCATGTGATCATTGCAGATACGGAGGCACCGGTTCCCGACCAGGCGAATTTACCTGATATTGCCGATGAATGTGAGGTTGGTAGTCTAACGGCCCCAACGGCCACAGACAATTGTAGCGGTTTGCTAACAGCAACCCATGATGCAACTTTGCCGATTACGGCCCAAGGTACTACGGTGGTAACGTGGACCTACGAAGACAAAGCCGGGAACACCAGTACCCAAACACAGCACGTGATCATTGCAGATACGGAGGCACCGGTTCCCGACCAGGCGAATTTACCAGATATTGCCGATGAATGTGAGGTAAGCAGTCTAACGGCCCCGACAGCCACGGACAATTGCAGTAGTGCGGTAACAGTTTCGCACGACGCTGTTTTGCCCATCACACAGCAAGGAACCACAGTGGTAACGTGGACCTACGAAGATGCATCCGGGAACACCAGTACCCAAACACAGAACGTAATCGTTGATGATGCCGATGCACCTGTTCCCGACCAAGCAAGTTTACCGGATATTACTTCTGAATGTGAAGTGAGCAATCTAACGGCCCCAACGGCAACGGACAATTGTAGTGGTTTGCTAATGGCAACCCATGATGCTACTTTGCCGATAACAACCCAAGATAATACGGTGGTCATATGGACCTACGAAGATGCAGCCGGTAACACCAGTACCCAAACACAGAACGTAATCATTGATGATGCCGATGCACCGGTTCCCGATCAGGCGAATTTACCGGATATTGCCGATGAATGTGAGGTAAGCAGTCTAACGGCCCCAACGGCCACGGACAATTGCAGTAGTGCGGTAACAGTTTCGCACGACGCTGTTTTGCCCATCACACAGCAAGGAACCACAGTGATAACGTGGACCTACGAAGATGAAGCTGGGAACACCAGTACCCAAACACAGCACGTGATCGTTGAGGATACCATGGCTCCTGAGTTGATTTCAGCATTGGATACGGATCTTACGGTGTATTGCAATGAAGTACCTGAAATCCCAAACCTGGTTTTTGAGGATAACTGTGATATGGAGGTTCAAATTGAATATGGTCAAAATGAGACCATTTCAGGAGAAGGGTATCAAATTGAACGTTTCTGGATAGCTTCCGATGCCAAAGGAAATGAAGAACGTGTTGAGCAAAATATCACAGTATTGCCAATGCAGATAAACACTGATGATAACATTGCCGTATGCATTACTGAAACCTATTTGGACCTCTACGAAAAAATCGAAGGGGAAGCAGGAAATGGAATCTGGGAATCCCAAAGCAGTTCGGTCAATATAAACGGCTCTGTAATCGACCCATCGACCATGGAGATTGGGACGTATACTTTTACCTATACCGAACAAGCAGGAATGTGCGTCAACCAGGTGGTTGTTGAGGTAAGGGTAGAAGATGTCTGTGGAACGGATGGAACATCAAAAATGGGGGTCTCAAAGGTACTTACCCCGAATGATGACGGGCACAACGATTACTTCATTGTGGAAGGCCTCGATACAGATGGAAATAAAATTTCACTGATGGTATTTGATCGTTGGGGACAGCAGGTTTACCAATCGGATGATTATCAAAACGATTGGAATGGTAGACGAGGCAATAACCAAGGTAAACTGTCTTCAGGAACCTATTTCTATGTGATACAGGTGTTGAATTCCAATACGAAACCCATTAAGGGAAGTATCTACATTGGCACCAAATAAAAGATTAAGATGAAGAAGTTTATATTATTGATGGTCGTTGTGGTCGTGTGCCATCACCAAGCCATAGCCCAACAGGTACCACAGTTCACACAATACTTGTACAACCCCGTTAGTATCAACCCTGCATTTGCAGGAAGTACAAAAGGCTTCTCGGCCATTTTGATGCACCGTTCACAATGGAGTGGTTTCGAGGGGGCACCATCCACACAAATGTTTTCGGCACATACCCCTTTGCGCAATGAAAAGGTAGGGCTGGGGCTTTCGCTTGTGAGCGATGGTTTGGGCGAAGAAAAATTTGATTACCTCTATGGCGATTTCTCTTATACGCTACAAGTAGGTAGGACTACTCGCCTAGCTTTTGGTATAAAAGCAGGCTTTACCCACTATGCGTTGAACCCTAACCTATTGAATAGACCCGATGTGCAAACGGATCCCTACTTCAACTCCTATGCAGCGAGCTGGTCGCCCAATGTGGGGGTGGGTGGCTTTTTGTATGGAAAAAGGTGGTATGTGGCGGCATCGGTACCGCAGATGTTTAATACAGATTATATAGGTTCAGGGGATGAAATATTTTATAGTGCCACGGACAGCCCCAATTTATATTTTACGGGCGGGTATGATTTTCAACTTGCCCAATCCATTGTATTGAACCCCACAACCATGCTTATAGTTGCCGATCAAGCTTCGGTTTCCGTAGATGCAGGGGTCAATGTTAAGTTTTACGATCAATTTATGCTGGGGGTCAATTACCGGTTTAATAGTTATGATGCCGTTGGTGGCTTGGGAAGCTTTATGATAGGTAAAAGGTTGATGCTGGGATATGCCTACGAAATCCCAGTATCAGGAATCCGTCCATATACTGGAGGTACACATGAGTTCTTTTTGAGGTACGACTTTATTCCAAATATAAATTAAAACTATATGCAGTATCCATTGGGTTCCAATGTTGATGGGAGTAAAGGGAATTGCAACGATGTTGGTACAGGGTAGGTTGAACATTTTAGGTTGGGCAAGGCAATATATTTGTACGCCGACCCATCAAAGTTTAGGTAATAATGGTATTTTTATGTTTGTGTATAAATGCCCCAAACCCATACTGATTTTATTTTTTTGTTTGGTTTCCGGAATATCTCGTTCCCAAAACTTGGGAGACCATGACAAAGTAGTGCACACTTTGGATTCAATTTCAAACTTTGTAGAGAGAGCGAACTATTTGCTTGAACTTATTGAACAAGAAAGCATGGACAATGATGCGGTGGCCAAACTTGCTCTTCAGTACAGGGATTCGTCATTGGCTAAAAAACGATGGGAGGAAGCTTTGATGTTCACAAATGCCTTGGGGACATATTACATTTATCAATCCATCAACCATAAAAAAGCATATGGTATATTGGATGACTATCAACCCTACGTTAATTTCAATGTTGATGAAAATCAGATAGCGCTTTTTTACATTAACTATGCTGAGGCTTCGACTTATATGCAATATTATAAGAAATCCTTGGAAATATTGGATGAGGGAATCCAGTTCATGGAAAAGCAAAAGGATTCATCGTTATATGAATTCGGTTATGCGTATTTGAAAGCAGGTGAAAATAGTGATAAGGTCAACGAAATTTCCGAAAGTGTTGCCTATTTTGAAAAGGCCAAGAAGATATTTGCCCATCAAAAGGATACATTGATGTACTTGTGGGCGCAGAATGGTTTGGCACAACTCTATGGTAAAAATGGGCTTTATAATCGGGCACAGGAGGCCCGTGGCGAAGTATTTGAAAAGGGAACAGCCATAAAAGAGTATCAGGTGGTTGCCATTGCACGTTTGGCTGCCTGTAATGAGGCCAACCGTAAAAATGACTTTGCCGAAGAGCTTCAACAAATTCGAATGGCCCTTAAAGAAAGGAACCATGAATCCGATGTACAGGGCATAGTGGATATTTTGACCCTTTCTTATGCCGTTTCCACTTATGCCAGGAACGGGATACGGGATACTTCGGACTTATATAAACGGGAACTTGTTTCCAAGATAGGCCCTCATATCAACAATCCTTTTTTAGAAACGTACTATCATTTGGCCATGAGTTGGAATGCATTGGCCAACAACCAACTTACACAAGCAGAAAGGTATGCCCAAAAAGCCCATAAAGGGGTTAAGGGAACTTTGGAAGCCCAAAACATTATGCGTTCAGAGTTGTTATTGGCAAATATTTATGAGAAAATGAACAATTTGCAAAAATCCCTCCAACACTTTAAAAATTATGCCAGAATGAAAGATTCTGTCAATAATGTGACCTCTAGGAGAAGGTTTGCCTTTATTCAAGCCGAACTTGAAACAGAAAAGAAGGATATGGAGATTGCACAACAAAGACAGGATATTAAAATACTGGATGCCCAAAACAAAGAAAAAACATATTGGTTGGTCTTTGGTGGTGTCATACTTGTTGGGGGGTCTGGTTTTCTATGGCTATATCGGAATCGTAGGTTTGCAGAGAAAGAGCAGGAGCTTACCGAGAAATATTCTCAGGACTTGTTATGGCAACAAGAAAAGGAAAGGGAACATATAGCGAGGGAATTGCACGATAGCATAGGGCAACAACTGACCATAATGTCCAAAAAAGCGAGGGATACTGATCAAAAAGAATTGCTGCAACTCTCCCAGAATACCTTGGAAGAAGTCAGAATGGTTGGAAAGGGCCTTCTTCCCCCTACATTGGTCAGTTTGGGAATTACAGGGGCAATCCAGCAGCTTATCTATACTTTTGATGAAGAGTACAGTATTATTTTTACCTTGGAAATGGATTCGATTGAGGGCTGTTTTACCAAGGATAAAAATGTAAACCTCTATCGTTTTATACAAGAAGCATTGACCAATATGGTGAAACATTCGCAGGCCACAGAGGTGTTGGTCGAGGTGTTAAAGGAGACGAATTGCGTAAAGTTATTGATTGAGGACAATGGAATAGGTTTTGACTATGAAGAAAAGCATAAGGGGCAAGGTTTGGGCCTTAAAACAATGGAGAAAAGAATTCGTATGATGGGGGGGACCATTCAAATCCAGACCATGAATAAACGAGGAACCAGCATTATTGCCAATATCCCAATATCAGATGCATAATACCCATACCATATTGGTGGCCGACGATCATCCCTTGTTGTTAAAAGGGTTGGTAGATGAACTTGAATCCAAAGGATATAATGTGATTGCTCAGTCAACCAATGGCTTAGAGGCTTTGGAACAACTATTGGACCTAAGACCCGATATTGCTATTTTGGATATTCAAATGCCGATGCTTTCTGGAATAGAAGTGATAACAAAGGCAACGGATGCAGGCTGTACTACCCGTTTTATCCTACTTACTTCCCATAAGGAGGAAGGGCTTGTTTATAGGGCCAAACAACTGGGAATCAGTGGTTATTTGCTCAAAGAAGAACCTTTTTTGGAAATGGAAAGGTGTATCCTAAAGGTGAGTGCAGGGGAAACGTACTTTAGCAAGACCTTTGAACAAATGGTGGAAACAACCATTAATCCACAGCTAAAAAAACTAAAACTACTGTCTTCTTCAGAACGCACTATTCTTCGAATGGTGGCGCAGTCAAAAACGTCCAAGGAAATTGCCGAGGAGTTGTTGATTTCCTTGCGAACAGTCCAGAAGCATAGAAGCAATATCATCCAAAAATTGGAATTGGGTGGCGGAGACCAATGGACTTCCTGGATTTCCAAGTATAAGGATTTAATATTGTCACTATAATCATAAGCCAGAAATACGTACCCCTACGTAAAAATCGTACTGGGGTACGTATTTTTATTGAAGGTATGGTAAGTTATCTTGTGTTTGAAAACATTGATTTTACTATATGTTCAGCCCCCGACCTCCATTCTCTTTTATTGAGCCTTGTTTGTACATTTTATGCTCGTTGGGTCCAAACCATATCGAGCATTTGCTTTTGTCCAAGAAAAAAGATGGTTTTCAATGTGTCTTAAATGATGATGTGTCTGGGCAGGGAGTTCAGCCCATAATGGGTTTAATTGCATGTACAGGACTATTTTCCAAAATGGATTCTGAAATGGATAAACACGTGGTGAACATAAATTATTTAAAAATTTTTAACCCTATTTCAACTTATGGTCGTCTTAGTAGTGTTATGAGAGGAAACAAACATAATGGTATACTAAAGTTACCTAGCATCGTAAATATTTACATAATTGTTAAGTCGTTTAGTTAGTTTGAAATAGGGCAGTCTTGGATTGCCCTATTTTTTGTGGCATAAACGGCGGAGTTTAATAGTGTACAGTATAAATAACCCCTTAAAACTGAAAGCCAATAAAACATACCGCCTAACTACCAAAGAATACAAGATTCTTTTTGATACCCACCACGTTTCACTTTGTTTGTTTTGCAATCGTTATTTGAACGATATCGAGATGGCAAGGGATGTCGTACAGGAAATTTTTATAAAAGTTTGGAACAAAAAAACGGTTTTTAAAAGCCAGAATACTGTTAAATCCTATTTGTATACAGCAGTAAAGAATAGAGCGTTGGATGTGCTGAAAAGCAAAAGGTATAAATCGAAATGCGACTTATCTGTCGAGGCCATTCAAAGTATGGAAACCGATTCTTTTTTTTCAACTGAGCTCGTATTGCAAGAAACGGCACGCTTGGTGGACCATGCTGTGGATACCTTGCCATTGAGATGTAAGAAAATCATAAAACTAAGTTTATTGGGCTATAAAAATGGTGAAATCGCCAATGAATTGGAGATAACCTTGAACACTGTAAAGGCCCAGAAAAAAATAGCCTATCGTAAGCTCCGTTTCCAACTTCGGGAACACATCGCCTTAGTGGCCCACATCTTTTTGCCATAAAAAAGAAAAATGTTTAACCCCATTTGCATGTAACATCGTCTTTAAACTAAAGAAAGCAACAATTACTACCATATGTTAAGGGATTTCGGCAAACTAATCGAACTGGCTAAAAAACTGGCTAGAACAATCCTACTTCGAGAAAGGATTGATGAGGTGGATACCTCAGAGGAGCTGAATCAAGACGAGCGGGATTATATCATGCAAAAATTGGCAGAACCCAGTCATTGGCTTGAGAGAAGTCGTTTGAAAAAGGAGGTGGATGAAACGCACGCAAGGGAATGGGAAAGGTTAAGAGCAAATACAGTTGCGGATTCAAAGCTTAGATATTTAAAAATAATGGTCAAAGTTGCCGCTGTTTTTATCGGTGTTGCTGTCTGTACCTACTTTTTTTTAAGTGGAAATTTTACGGAGGAGAGGACTGGTGCATTGCCCGAACAAGAATCGATTACTCTGGAACTTGAAAATGGTGCTGTTGAAAAACTGTCAAAATCCGATAATCGACTGTTTAAGAACAGCAAAGGAAACGTCGTGGGGATGCAAAAATTCGATAAACTTGATTATACCCAAGCAGAAGAACGGTCCAGCAGTTCCGATAGTGATAAGAAGTCAATAGAGTATCATAGGCTCACCGTTCCTTATGGTAAAACATTTCAACTTGTCTTGTCCGATGGGACCAAAGTGCATCTTAATGCGGGAACGTCCTTGAAATATCCTGTGCGGTTTATCGAAGATAAAAGCAGGGAGGTTTTTATGGAGGGTGAGGCTTTTTTTGATGTCCAAAAAAATAAGGAACAACCATTTATAGTTAATTCGGGTAGCCTAGGCGTCCAAGTACTGGGGACCCAATTTGTGATTTCTTCCTACCCTGAGGATGCATTTATAAATACGGTTTTGCTTGAGGGCTCCGTTGGGTTGTACAAAAACCAAGGTTCTCAGAAAAAAGACAAGGAAAGGTATACCATGTTGGAACCCGGGTTCATGGGGGCATGGAGCAAAGAGGAGGAAAATATCGCTGTCACAGAAGTGGATACGGATATCTATACCGCATGGACTAAGGGAAGGATGGTGTTCAGCCACATGAAATTTGAGGACATCATCAAGAAATTGGCGCGATGCTACAATGTGTCAATCACAAACAACAACGTAGAGCTTGGAGAAGAAACCTTCACGGCGACCTTTGATATCAAAATTGAATCAATGGAAGATATACTGGAGTCGTTCAAAAGAAATTACGGCTTTGAGTATGATATTGAAAACGACAAAATCAATATTTATTAACCAAAAAAATCTGCCAATGAAATGAACTTTTGAATATAAATAACCATCACTCTAGAAGAAAAAAATCGGAAAATGCTGACACATTCCCCGATTGGATAAAAGAGTGATTTAAACCAAATGTTAAATCATCTTAATACAGAACAAAGATATGAAAATCCTTTCGATGTTAAGGGGCATGCTCCCCTTATACTTGAAGTTAGACCTTAAAATGAAACTGACAGTCTATCTTTTTATCATTTCCCTTTTTCAGGTTCAGGCAAGTTCTTATGCCCAGAACACCAAAATCACTTTGAATTTAGAGAATGTTAGTGTTGAAAAAGTGTTGAGAGAAATTGAGTCCAATACGCAATTCAAATTTTTGTACAACGATAACGAAATTGAATATGCCAAGAAGGTCTCTATCAATGTAAAAAACAAACGCATTTCCAAAATTTTGGAAGAACTCTTCTCGAAAACCCCCATAACCTATGAGGTTTTCAAAAAACAAATAATACTTAAGCGTTCCTTGCCTAGGGTGGATGAAGACAGACCAAAAAAAAATACGGAAACCAATAATTACCAACAAATGGTTTCGGGATCTGTCAAGGACATTGACGGGAACCCATTGCCAGGGGTCAATGTTTTGGTGGATGGAACCACCAATGGAACACAGACCGATTTCGATGGCAATTATTCGATAGAAGCGGATGAAGGTGACATACTTGTGTTTTCCTATATGGGAATGATCACTCAGCGTATTGAAGTGACCACCGATGTAGTTGAAGTGACCATGAAAGAAAATACAAGTGAACTAGATGAGGTGATCGTTGTAGGTTACGGGGTGCAGAAAAAGGAAAACCTGACGGGAGCCGTTGGGGAGACTTCTAGCGTGGTCCTTGAAAACAGGGCCGTCCAAAATGCCGGTCAAGCTTTACAGGGTACCGTTGCCAACTTGAATGTAACGACCAACCCTGGTTCACCGGGAAGAATTGGTCAAGGCTCTGCCTTTCAAATCCGGGGACTTGGTGATATAAATGGCGGAGCGGCACCACTGGTACTCATTGATGGTGTACAGGGCGATTTAAACCTTTTAAACCCGATCGATATTGAGAGTATATCGGTGTTGAAAGATGCAGCATCGGCTGCAATCTATGGGGCCCGAGCAACTTTTGGGGTCATTTTGGTAACCACAAAAAAAGGTTCCAGAAAGCAAACCACGGTAAGTATTAACAGTTCGGTGTCGAATAACGCTCAAACTGTTTTTCCAAAAACAGTAAATTCCCTGCTTTATGCAGAAACAGTGAATGCAGCTGCGGCCAACTCGGGAATGAACCCGATTTTTGGTCCAGACCAGATGGATAGAATACGACAATACCTTTCCGATCCAGGGAGTATTCCAACCACGGTTCCCGAGCCCGGAGATCCTTCGCGTTGGAGTTATGGACTGGGTAACGCAAATGTGGATTATTTTGATGCGTACTACAGTGATTCCATGGTAAGCCAAAAACACGACTTTGCGGTAAGTGGAGGAGGAGACAATACAGATTATCGTATCTCTTTGGGCTACCTGGACCAAGATGGAATTTATGAGATAGGACAGGATAACTACAAACGGTACAATCTTTTGGCCAATATTAATACGGATTTGAACGAGAAACTCAAGTTTAGCTTTCAAACCCTGTACAATAGAGGTTTTACCAATGAACCTTATGACTATTCGGCACAGACAGGTGACCTTTTTCATATTACCTATACGAGGCAGCCACACTGGCCACTGTACGATCCTAATGGATATCCTTTGTGGACCTCGGAAATCCAATATTTTGAAGGATCAAGGCGTAAGATTAGGGAGGATGAATTAAAATTGATGGGAACCGTGGTGTTTGAGCCCATAAAAGATTGGAAAACCACTGCACGGTACTCGTACTCCAAATTAATGACGGAAGTCAACGCCCATCAGGCTGTTTTACAGGCACATGATACGGATGGGAATCCATACGATATTCAGTCCGTCAATTCTGTGAGCAAAACAAATGCATCAAGGGATTATGAAAGTTTAGAGTTGTTCTCTTCTTACGATAAAACCATTGGCGGACACTATTTTAACGTGCTACTCGGAGGCCAGAGAGAAGATTATACCCGCAATGCAATATCGGGTTATGTTCCCAATTTGGTCACCGACGCCATACCGTCCTTGAATACGGGAACAGGTATTAGGCAAACATCCGATTCAATTGATGAGTGGGTCAATATTGGTTTTTTTGGCCGGGTAAACTACAATTACAAAGGCAAATATTTGTTTGAGGCGAATGCTAGGTATGATGGAACGTCAAAATTTCCTGTGGGAAATCAATGGGGATTTTTTCCGTCGGTATCCGCAGGTTGGAACATTGCCAAGGAAAACTTTTTTAACGTCAAAGAGATAAACTCCCTCAAACTAAGAGCCTCCTATGGAGAACTCGGGAATCAGCAAATTTCAAATTACCTCTTTTATGCACAAGTCCCCATTCGTACCAATCTGGGGTATATAATTGATGGTGAGCGGCCCAATTATATTTCTGCGCCAGGGTTGGTCAGTAATAATTTAACCTGGGCAACAGCTAACACCTTGGATTTTGGTTTGGATGTAGCCATGCTGAAGAATCGTTTGAGTCTGAGTTTTGATTGGTTTGAAAGAAAGACTTTGGATATGGTCGGTCCAGCAGAAGCTTTGCCCTCTGTTTTAGGAGTGGGTGTCCCGGTAACCAATAATGCCGATATGGTAACCAAGGGATTTGAGTTGACCTTGGGCTGGAACGATGTGATCGATGAGGAGTTCAATTACTCACTACAATTCAATTTATCGGATAACTTTTCCAAGATTACCAAATACAACAGTACAACCAACAATATTTGGGGCTTTTATCCAGGCAAGGAGATTGGAGAAATATGGGGGTACACCACCGCGGGAATTATCCAAAGTGATGAACAATTGAACAATATGGCCGACCAGACGACTTACATCTATGGCGGAAACTGGAACCTCGGAGATATTGAATATACCGATTTGAATGGAGATGGTGTAATCTCCCAAGGGGAAAATACCATCGAAGACCCAGGAGATTTAAGAAGGATAGGAAATACAACACCGCGTTATGCCTTTGGATTCACTACCAGATTCGATTGGAAAGGATTTGATTTCAATATGTTTTGGCAGGGTATTGCAAAAAGAGAAGTTTCGTTGGGTGACATTCCGTTTTATGGACTTACGGGAAGTTGGACACAGCAAGTGTTCGAAACAACACTGGACTATTGGACACCCGAAAATACGGATGCCTATTTTGCGAGACCGTATGCAACGGGCGAAATCAGGAAAAACCAGCAACAGCAAACAAGGTTTTTGCAAGATGCTTCCTATATGCGGTTGAAAAACCTTCAGTTGGGCTACTCCCTACCGAGTACTGTTTTGGATCCTTTAGGCTTTAGTAGGCTTAGAGTTTATGTTAGTGGAGAAAACCTACTGACCTTTTCGCCCATTGATGAGAACTTTGACCCGGAAAGACTTCACGGATATTATGGTCCGGGTAAATCATACCCATTGTTTAGAACGATTACCATGGGTGTAAACATTGAATTTTAAAATTGGATAAGATCATGAAAAAATATACACTAGTCACAATGATGGCCGTACTACTTGTTGCGATACTATCATGCGAAGATGAATTGACCACTATTCCAAAGGACACTATTACCGATCAAGGTATTACATTCTCGGCCAATGAGATGGAAATGTACGCCAACCAGTTTTACACATCTTTGCCGGGAACCATGGCTGCATGGGCGTGGGAATCCGATGCTGCATCTGATAATAATGTTCCAGCTTCATTTACATCATATCCATTGGCATTTGGAACCCAGACTATTCCCGCTTCAGGTGGAGGTTGGAATTGGGGCAACATCCGCAATGTCAATTTTTTCTTGGACAATATTTCTGTCTCCGAAGCGCCACAATCCGCTCAAGACAAGTATATGGGGGAAATACTATTTTTTAAGGCCTTCTTTTATTTTGATTTAATGAAAAGGTTTGGCGATTTACCTTGGTTGTCAACTACATTGGATGTGGACTCTCCGGAACTGTTCGAAGGACGTTTGTCCAGATCGGTGGTTGCCGATTCCATACTTTCCGTATTAGATCGTTCCATTGAAAAGCTGCCTACTAAAACACAAACCCAAGAAGGACGTATCCACAGGGATGTTGCTCTTCTTTTTAAAGCCAGGGTGGCTCTTTACGAAGGTACTTGGGAGAAGTACCACGCAGGAACTCCCTTTGAAGGTGATGGTAGGGATGTTAACAGGTTTTTTGTTCAAGCCAGGGATGCCGCTGAAGAAGTCATGGAAGGCGGATATACGCTTTACAATGATTTTTCGCATCCCGAAATCCCGGATGGCTTCAGTTATTGGAGATTGTTTTCAACACCTAGCTCCGAGATTTCAGGTATATCCGAAGTGTTGTTGGCAAGAGAGTACAGTGCCGATTTGGATTTGATCTATTGGGGTCAGCAAATCAGAACCTCAGGAGGGCCAAATGGACAAGGGATTTCAAAATCGCTTGTGGATTCCTATCTCTGTAGCGATGGATTGCCCATTGGGGTAAGTCCACAATATATGGGAGACGAAACCTTGGAAGAAGTTACCACCAATAGAGATCCTCGTATGAAAATGACCATATCCACACCTGGAATGCCAATTAAAATATCCAATGGTGTGGTGGATACATACGAACTTCCTTTTTTAACCTTGAATCCATGGCCCAATACCACGGGATATCAAATTTATAAGTGGCTCAGTCCATTTATAGCCACAGAAGATGCCTCAGGTAACAATACCTCCAATGCCGTTCCCTTGTTTAGGTATGCAGAAGCATTGTTAATAGCCGCCGAGGCACATGAGGAACTGGGAACTTGTACCCAAGCCGTATTGGATAGGACCATCAATTTATTGAGAGACAGGGCAGGAGTCCCCCATCTTAATGCAGTGGTCGGTTTTACCGATCCTAATTGGAATTTTCCCGAGCTTTCTCCCCTAATGAACGAGATTAGAAGGGAAAGAAGAGTGGAACTGGCTTTTGAAGGGTTTAGAAGAGATGATTTGTATCGTTGGGCGGCCACGGATTTAATCCGTGCACCTAGACTTGGATCTAAATTGGAACAATGGAGAGACCGACCTTTTGAGCCTGCCTATGATGTGGATGAGGTATCCCCACGGATAGAAAATGTGGATGGCTACATTTCTCCTCTGTTACAGACCTTCGGCGAAGGGGAAGTTGGCTTTGATCCTTCAAAAAATTACTTGGCGCCGCTGCCTGTAGATCAACTTACCTTAAACCCAAACCTGGAGCAAAACCCGGGGTACTAGCCTTGGCACTTATTATAAAGTGGTTTAGTTGCGGCCTTCCTATTTATTTTGGAAGGTCGCACACTAAATCAAAGGCCATTTTCTGGGAAAAACTGTCTTTTGGTTGCTCCCAAGCATGCACATTGTTCACACCATGCAATTTTCCATTAGTCTCCTCTAACTACAAGTTCATAATATGAAATCAGTTCCAAAAATACTCATGTTCTTAGGGCCTTTGGCCATTATTATACTATTTGCCCTGAATGCGGCAACTCAAAAAATACATGTCTACTGCGATGAAGGGAATGACCTTTATGGAGTAATCCAGAACTTGGAACATTTGGAAGTGGTCCACTACGATAATTTGGATCAATTTATACGTGGTATTGGCAAGGGAGAACCATCACTTATTTTAGCCGACAATTATCCAAATAAACGTCTAGAGGTTCCAAATAATTTTTTCGATCTATTGAAAGAAAAGGATAGTCGATTTTATATCGAGTTCGTGGATAAACTTCCGGGGATGGAGACCCAACCAAAGAATAAAGTATCAAAGTATGAACGCGCAGTGGTCAACTCCTCTTTTTTTGGAGGAATTCCTGATAGTTTGGACATTTTGGCCGTCAATGGCCTAACCTATGTCCCGACCCAAGTTTCCAATGCCCATTTGGTAGCGGCCCGGGTCGCTGGTCTGGATAGTGCTATTTATGGAATTCCCAAAGAGAATAATCCTTTATTGTTCGAATTGAACGATTATGATGGATTGGTATCGACAACGGGGCTGAGTAACTTCATTAAAGGAAGGTATGCACCACAAGTTGAATGGCAGGGGATATGGAAAGGCATTCTTCAATTTTTATTGGCTGATGGCACTGTAATTGAAAAGTTGGACTGGAACCCCAAAATACAGACCACCTACGCCCGAAACGAACAATTACCGCTCGATTACCAGAAAAAAAGCATTGAAAAGGGCATTGATTGGTTCATAAATGCTAAAATGCTCGTGCCGTCAAATTACAATGACATTATTGGTAATGCCCCTAACAAGGAAATAAAGACCAAGTTCATCCATTGGAATGATACCATTCCCAATGGAGATGGTAGCAACGGGGTGTTCGAATGTATTTTCTCTAGAATTGATGAAAAAGGAAACCAACCTATTGGAGTAGTCCTAAGGGGCGATTGTACTGGGGAAGTGGCAGGTGCATTTGCCACAGCAGGCAAAGTACTTGGTAAGGAGGAAAACTACCAAATAGCCAATAACCTTTTAAAGTTTTATTTAAATGAATCATCTGCACTAAAAGGGGAGTATGGCAATCCAAACCATGGAGCCTATGGACTTGTACCTTGGGGCATTTCCAGCTACCCATGGTACAAAGCCAATTATGGCGACGATAATGCACGTTTGTTTCTAGGATCAATTATCACTGCGGCAATTACGGGAAATACCGAACAGGATGATACATTGATGCGTATGCTACTCGCATTGCACCGAACCACAGGTGTAAATGGTTTCCGAGGAGACAGGATAGATTTGCCCCAATTACAGGAAAATGGTTGGCAACACTATTATAATGGCAAAGTGGTCAATCTATCTCCGCATATGGAAGCCTATCTCTGGGCCTGTTTTCTCTGGGCCTATGACAAAACGGGGGATCCTATTTTCTTGGAGCGTACTAAAAAAGCAATAAAAACCACCATGGAAGGCTATCCTGATACATGGAAATGGATGAACGGATTGGCACAAGAAAAGGCTAGAATACTTTTACCGCTAGCTTGGTTGGTACGCGTTGAAGATACGGATGAAAATAGAAAAATGCTTTACACGGCAGTGGACGGGTTACTGGACCTCCAGGATAAAAGCGGTGCCATAAGAGAGGAGTTGGGAAGCATTGAAAAAGGAGTTTTTCCACCTTCTAAAAGTAATGCCGACTATGGATTGCACGAGGCTTCTTTGATTGCAAAGAACGGAGACCCCGTTAGTGATCTGCTCTATACCACCAATTTTGCATTGGTGGGTCTGCATGAGGCTTGGTATACACTCAAGGATCCTCGTATCAAAAAATCTGTAGATCAACTATCCGAGTTTCTTTGTCGTATACAGGTAAAATCACCGGAACACCCAGAACTTCATGGGGGTTGGATGAGGGCCTTCGATTTTGAAAGGTTCGAACATTGGGGCTCCAATGCCGATGCCGGCTGGGGTGCATGGGCCATAGAAAGTGGATGGACACAAGGTTGGATTACGACCATACTGTCCCTCCGTGAACTGGATACATCTATCTGGGATTTGACCAAAAATTCTGAAATGAACAGCCATTACGATGTATTGAAGCAAGAAATGTTACCAATCGAACAGCAATAGTATAAAGCAAACAAAAGAAGAATGACCTTGGAAAGCGAAAAAGACATAGCAGAGAATTTGCATCAACTAAAAGAGGTCTATCGTGAAGCACTCTTTGATGACCTTGTTCCGTGGTGGGAAACCTATTCCATTGATCAAAACCATGGAGGATATTATACCCGTTTGGCAAAGGATGGCAAGACCTATTCCGAAGATAAGGATATGTGGATGACGGGCAGACAAATATGGATGTTCAGTCATTTGTACAATAGGTTTGAAAAAAGGGAAGAATGGAAAAACATTGCTAAACATGGATTGGACTTTATGATAGCCAATGCATTTGGCGAAAATGGGAAAATGCATTTCAGATTGAATAGTTTCGGCCAACCCCTGTCTTCTGTACTGAGTTTGTATACCGAGGTTTTTGGAACGATTGCATTGGCCGAATATGCTGCCTTGAGCGAGGATAACAACCTAAAGAATCGTGCATTCAAGATGTATGATTTTTTGTTGTCAAGATTGGGACAGCCATCGGATACACCCATGTTGGGCTATCCACTCAACAGGCAATTTCACTTGCATTCCCATGATATGTGTCGAATTACCGTGGCTAAGGTATTCAAGGATATTTGGTCCTTAAAAAATTTTGATGACGACATTACTTTATCCATCGAATCCATATTGAATAGACATTGGAAGTCGGATGAAGGTTATTTATTGGAAAATGTGGGAATGGACGGTTCTAAAATGTTGGATATTCCAGAAGGTCGGCTCTTCCATCCGGGGCATGCCATTGAGAGTGCATGGATGATTATGGAAATTGGCATCGAACGGAATGAAAAAAACTGGATCAATGAAGCTGTAACGATTATTTTGGCATCATTGGAACATGGTTGGGACAAAGAGTATGGGGGTATTCGTTACCTGACCAATATCGATTGGACCCCAACTCATGAACTGGAAGCGGACTTGAAGCTATGGTGGCCACATGGAGAGGCATTGTATGCTTTGTTACTGGCATGGCTTCATACGGGTAGGGAAGACATCAAAGCATGGTACCAAAAAGTACATCAATATACCTTTGCCCATTTCCCAGATAGGGAGCATGGCGAGTGGTATGGCTATTTAAATCGCGATGGAAGTCCAGTTTGGTCAACAAAAGCCAACGGATGGAAAGGCTTTTTCCATATACCGAGGATACTCTTCAGGTGTCACCAATTATTGGAATTTACCATTAAATCAGCTGAAGAAAATGACTGATTTCAATAGTAAAGTAAAGGAAGCGCCAACAGGCAGTCCATTTTTAGTGGCACAGGTCTGCGTGGTGGCCTCCTTGGGAGGTGTTTTGTTTGGCTTTGACACTGCTGTAATTTCAGGGACCATAAGTATGGTCGAGGCCCAGTTTGAGTTGGATAAAATGGAAGTGGGGTGGTTTGGAAGCTCTGCGTTGATTGGAGCGATTATCGGCTCCATGATCGCTGGTTCACTTGGAGACAGGTATGGGCGTAAGTCCATACTAATTGTTTCCGCGGTACTTTTCTTTCTTTCTGCACTGGGGTCTGCTTTGCCATCTTCATTCAGTTTGTTGATAGCTGCAAGGCTCGTTGGCGGTTTCGGAATTGGGATTGCTTCGGTCTTGGCACCATTGTATATTTCCGAGTTTTCTCCAGCTAATATACGTGGGCGTTTAGTGGCCTTGTACCAAATGTCAATAGTAATCGGCATATTATTGGCCTACTTCTCCAATTGGGGAGTGTTGAACTATGCCCAGGCCAATACAGATGGTTTTGGAGGTTCTGGAATCTTCTACAGGATCATGGTATCGGAAGTCTGGAGGGCCATGTTCGGAACTGAAATGGTGCCCGCTCTCTTGTTTTTCCTATTATTATGGACAATTCCTGAAAGTCCGAGATGGTTGGTCAAGGAAGGAAATACCAATGTAGCCTTGAGAATTTTGGAGAGGATAAATGGAAAACCAAAGGCAAATACCGAATTGAAAAACATTCTGGCAGCCTTGTCCAAAAAAGGCGGCTCATTGAAAGAACTGGCCAAGCCCGGTTTCAAAAAAGCCTTGATCGCAGGATTGGGACTTTCGATATTTGGTCAGTTTAGCGGCGTGAACATTATTGTTTATTATGGCCCCGACATACTTAGGGATGCAGGCCTGAACTTCGACGGAGCTTTGAAGTTTCAAGTGGCCATTGGACTTATCAACCTCGTTTTTACGGCCTTGGCCCTTTGGAAAATAGATAGTTGGGGACGTAGGCCATTGTTGATATGGGGAATGTTATCAGTATGTATATCCTTGATTGTAATCGGAGTGTTCTTTTCGATACCATCTATTTCCAGTATTTGGATTGTGGTTATGTTATGCATCTATATGGCAAGCTTAGCATTTTCTATCAACGCGGTAATATGGGTTTTGTTGGGGGAACTTTACCCTACTCGAATTAGGGGGCGCGCCATGTCCATAGTAACTTTCGCTAATTGGGGCGCCAATTTTGTAACTGCGTTTTTGTTCCCTTGGTTTGTTTCGGTCATTGGAATGAATTCCGGATTCTTTGTTTTTGCAGGATTTTGTTTTACAGCAACAGTTTTCTTCCATAAAATGATACCCGAAACCAAAGCAAAAACCCTTGAAGAAATTGAAGAACATTGGAGAGGGGAAGGATTAGAGACAGCCGAGACTACCAATAAAGTAAGGCAATAATGTGTACACGTCAAAATCATATCTTGCATATGGTATGCCAATTGCATTAAAGTGGGGTAGCGTAAAAGGTTTTTTATGACTAATATTGTTCAAGTATTGGAAAACTAGAAATCAACTTTAAATTATATACATTGTGCTGTTATGGCCAAGAGCTTTATAGCGTATAATTTTCTTAGTCAATGTAAGCATACTTCCGTATGGTACGTTTATTTTTTTTGGATACTTTTTATTGGGGTTGATTCCTCATATTCCCAAACATACTCTTCACTTTCAGAAAGCGATAAACACCATCTCCGCACAACTTCTCATATCTTAATAGACCTCAATAAAACTAGCTTAGATTCGTTGATGTTTCGGAATTTGACCGATAATGTAACATGGGCAGTGATTCCTTCACAAAATAAAGTGGAAAACACCAATTTTCTTGACCAATATGCCCATTACGGCAATCAATTAGTAGTGTTGGGACAAGAGGGCTCGATTTCAAAAATTCCTGAAAACCTCTCCGTGATCTGGGTAGCTGATTCGGATATGTACACATTGGAACTTGGCTCGCAAGAGACCATTGATCTGGTTAAAAAATCAAGCGACAAGGAACTTTTAAGCATACAAGTTGACCATGGAAATACTCCCACGTTTTCAAAATTAATTGAGGTTTGGCAAGATTTAGGGAAAATGCCGAATTTCATCAAAGCCGAAGCGTCTTTTGAACATCTATACAGTTTGGTGCGTCAATTAAACTCCAAGCCAAAAATATTCGGGGTTGTTCAAACGGAAAAAGGATTGTTGGATGGGGTCAGCTTCAAAGATTATGGAGAAGTCCAGATAGAAGGGTATTTTAGTTATCCCGTACTGGACATTTTATCGCCCCCCATATTGGTACCCTATAAGCCAGGTTTCCATTTTTCCCCGGACATTATCTACACTAGTCCGGAAAACCTGAACAACAGGAAGGAATTTGTTGGTTTCCCATTGGATGCTGAATATGGACTTTCCCACCATTTTGAATTTAAGGATGAGGTTGCCGATATATTGGCGAAAAATTCGAAGGGATTAATCTCAAATGATGTAAGAGTAAGGAAGGATTCGTTATATGGACAGGTCAGTTACTTTGAAGATGGAGCCTATGTTGATGTGGGAATATCCAGTAAATCATCATTAAAGGGGAATTTTACTATTAATGCGTGGATAAAACCGACTAAGCTGGGTCAAAACAATAGTATTCTTGGAAAGGGAGACAACTTTGTGTTCAAAATTCACAATGGCTTTTTAACGTTCACAATGGCAGGTATCAAGGATTATGTGTCAACTTCTTCACCTATTCCGTTAAATGAATGGTCCCATGTGGCACTGGTTCATTCCAAAATAGAGAATACACTTTTTTTCTATATCAATGGGGAACGCACAGATAGTGTAGAGCTGATTTCTGAATATGAAATATCAAATTACAACATACTTATTGCCAGTAATCTGTGGGAAGAATTTTTTGAAGGCTACATACGGGAGATAAAAATATGGGGGCGAGAATTGAATGATTCGGAAATCAAGGCTCATTATGATCAAACAAAAGTCTTGAAAAGGAATACACATATTTGGATGTATGCTTTGGGATTATCCCTCTTGTTTGGCGGAGGATATGCAGTATTCAAGTATTGGATGACGAAGGTAACAAAAAGCACACCAAGCGAAATAAAGCCTAAGGACCCGAAAGTAGATGGGAAGCATTCCACTCAAATATTATGTTTTGGTCCTTTGCAGATTATTGATATGTATGGTTTGGATGTTGCAAAAAAACTTTCCCCGCTCCAGAAAAAAATGTTCATGATTATTTTTTTGCATAGCCAAGGAGATAAAAAAGGGGTGGACACCAAGCGTCTTACCGAATTGTTATGGCCGGGTAAAAGTGTGGCAAGCGCTAAAAATACAAGAGGGACAACAATTCAAAATTTGAGGCAGTTGTTGGGCACATGCCCAAACCTTGAGGTAGTTTTCAAGGACAAACATTGGATATTGCAAATGGGCGAGAACTGTTATTCGGATTATTCCATGGCACTGCAATATCTGGAATTCTTGACGAGCAAAGATTGTTCGGATGGACAACTTGAAATCGAACTCCGAAAATTGATTCCCATTGTTAAGAAAGGAAGATTGTTTGCCAATACAAGTGCTCCTTGGCTGGACCCATTTATTGAAAGGTTCAGCAACCGGATTGTGGAACAATTTATCCAGATCAGTAAAAATCCGATGATTGGGACTCATTTGGATACTATGCTCGATTTGGCAGAGGTCATTTGTCTATATGATGACCTTAATGAGCATGCATTAAAGATAAAACTCAATGTACTCATCGAACAAGGAAAGCTTAGTTTGGCACATCAAGCTTGCCATAATTTTAAAAAGCAATATGAAAATCTCTACGGGGAGGCCTACGAAGTTTCTTTTGAGGAAATGATTTCTTCCCAACAATAGCTTATCCCTGTCTTATGGAGATAAAACCCTGAAAAAAACAACATTTTTTTATTCATTACCCCATTTAGTACCCCTTTTTTTATGCCCATGCTTTTTTATTTGCAGCATCATCATTCAATCAGATAGTTGGAAATAATCAATTCAAAGCATACCAAATGAAAAAAGAAATAAACAGTAGAAGGGGGTTCGTAAAAAAGTCCTTGATAGCGGGTGCCGGGATAAGTATCATCCCACGTCATGTATTGGGAGGCCCCAACTTTATTCCTCCCAGTGACCAGCTTACCAAAGCGGTGATAGGTGTTGGTGGTATGGGGCAGGGTCACTTAACCTATGAAGGAACCAAATTATTGGCCATTTGTGATGCAGATGGAAAACACTTGGCCGCTACACTTAAAAAAGTTGGCCCCGATGTAAAGGGATACCGTGATTTTAGGGAAGTCCTGGAGAGACCGGATATTGATATTGTTCACATTGCGACTCCTCCGCACTGGCACGGACTCATGTCCATTATGGCCGCAGAAGCAGGCAAGGATGTCTGGTGCGAAAAACCAATGACCAGAACAATAGGCGAGGGTAAGCGTGTTGTTGAAGCCATGAAGGTCCATGGTAAAATGTTTAGGCTGAATACTTGGTTTCGTTTCAAGGATAACTTTTACGGAATGGGAACACCCGTAAAAAAACTAAAAAAAGTGGTCGATAGCGGTGCATTGGGATGGCCATTAAAAGTAACCATAAGCGGGGTTACCGGCTTTAATTGGAAGTTTTATTGGGTAGGAAAGGAGAATTTGGCCCCACAGTCCGTTCCCGAGCATTTGGACTACAATATGTGGTTGGGTCCAGCTCCCGAAAAGCCGTACAATCCACATCGAGTCCATTCTACCTTTAGAGGATATTGGGATTATGATGGCGGCGGATTGGGCGACATGGGCCAGCATTATATTGACCCTGTTCAATACTTTTTGGGTAAGGATCATACCAGCCCTGTAAAAGTTGAGGTGGATGCCCCGCAACAGCATTATGATGCCATTGGAACTTGGAGAAGAATAACGTATACCTATGCAGACGGTTGTCAAATTATATTGGACGGCGAAAACCGCGATAAGAGTGCAGCCTATATAGAAGGACCTGATGGCAAAATATTCAATGGGTTCAAATCAACCATTCCCAATATTGATGGTTTGATCAATACCCTTCCCGATCCCGAGGAACAAATAACTTCATTCTCAGAGTCCGTTAAAACCCGTCAAAAATTTGCACTGAACGAAGAGAACGGGCACCGTTCCGCAACTATTCTCAATATGGGCGTAGTGGCACTTCGGTTAGGTAGAAACCTCGATTTTGATCCGGTCAAACAAGAATTTGTAAACGACCCGGAAGCCAATAGGTTATTGGACCAACCCATGCGAACCTCATGGGCCAATTAATCATTCACTTAATTTTTAAATAGAACAATAAAAGTACATACCAGTGGAACATGTGTTGCGTTTCGAAATCAAATCGATGTACGAAGTGTCCATTGGTCAAAAAATCAGGAAAAATGAAAACAATAAAATATATTGTATCAACGCTCTTTTTGCTCTTTGCTTTACAGGTTTCTATAGGGCAAATCAATCGGACCCTGGAAACCAAAGTAGTGGATATATTGGCGCAGTTTCCGACTAAGGATTTAGAGCATTCGGACAAGGTAATGGAAGAAATGTTGGTACTGGGGACCGAAGGGATCCAAAAGTTCAACGAACGAATTGTTCCTTTGGGAACAGGGAACGATACCCAAGCAAGGTATGCAGTTCACAGTTTGGCGGTATATGCGGGCAAGCACCGGGAGAGTATGGTTGAAAACACACTGCTGGATGCTTTGGAGGAAGCGCAAAATACCGAGGTAAAAACATTTTTTATAGACCGTTTGGCGTTTTGTGGAACCGACACAAGTGTTAAAATACTGGGCAAATACCTAACGGATAAAGAACTATATGAACCCGCATTGGCTACTTTAACCGTTTTAGGCACTCAGAGGTCGGCAGAAGCGATTCATTCCGCAGTCAAATCAGTTGGTGGAATAAGGAAAGCGGCATTTATTGAGTCATTGGGGCGTTTACGCTATGCCCCTGCATCAAAAACCTTGGTAGAAGTGGTATCCAACCCCATGTCTGATGCTTTTTTAAAGCAGAAAGCGCTGATGGCATTGGCAGAAATAGCTCAACCCGACTCGTACGACATTCTTTCCAAAGCAGTTGAGAGCGAAGCGTATCAATTGGGTGAAACTAGGGCCATTATAGCATATATCCATTATGGCAATAGACTTATCGAACAAGGAAATTTCTCCTTGGGAGAGCGTATGGCCAGGTCGCTATTGAAAAATTGTACAGAGGATAACCAATTAAATTTTAGAGCAGCAGGTATTGACTTTCTAATGGCCTCAATGGGTAACAATGCGACAAAAACGCTTTTAAAGGAAGCAAAGCATCCCAATGATGCCTATAGGGGGAGCGTGTTAAAGGCAGCGGGCCAGAACATGAGACCTACAGAAGTATCAAAATGGGTTAAACAATACAAGAAAATAGAGGATATTGGAAAATTACAGCTTCTGGAAATACTGCGAGAGCGTCAAGAGCCCAAGGTGCTGGATAAGTGCATCACAAAGGCCATCGAATCTGACAATGAAAGCTTAAAGTTGGCAGGGATACGAGCTTTGGATTTTCAAGAAAAGAGCAAGGCATTGCCACTGCTTTTTAAAACCTTACAAGGGGATAATACCAATGCAACTTTTGCAACCATTGAAAATACGTTGCTGAAAATTGTAGATGTTGACGATGCACCTTTGATTGCAGAAGAATTATTCCGTGTTGAAAATCAAAAAGCCAAGGGCGTATTGGTAAATGTACTGGCTGAACGAAATGCCACAAATCAATTTGATGCGATTGCTAGGCTGTTGGATAAAGCAAACCCTGATTTACAAAAGAACATTTATAAGGCAATGCCATCCATTTCCACGGAAAGTAATCTATCGGAGTTGATGGAAATGCTCTCTAAGGTGGATGATGAAGCAAATATTAATTACGTGCAGCAGGCCATTATCAAAGTTCTTAACAATACTGAAAAGGATAGTTCTTTGGATGTTTATAGCGTATTTGCAGATTTTGAAGATAAATCCAAATTGATTCCAATACTTCCTGCGATAGGAGGTCAAAAAGCATTGACTCTGATATCGGAACAAATGCAATCAGGAGGCATTAAGGAAAAAATGGCGGCAATACAGGCACTTTCGGCATGGAAAGGTAATAAGAGCCTATCTTATTTGTTCAAGGCCATAATCAATTCAAATGGAGACATCAGGGAATTGGCTTTTGGTAAATATTTGCAAAAAGTTGCTACTTCAGATCAAGCTGACGATCAAAGATTATTGTTGATACGAAAATTAATGCCGCACAGCAAAACCTTAGCAGAAAAGAAGCAAGTGATCCGGGCAGCCCAGTCTGCAAAGACATTCCTGTCCCTGGTTTTTGTTTCGGATTATTTGGATGATGCAGAACTAAGTGCTGTGGCATCCAATGCAGTAATCAATATTGCCTTGCCAACACCTGGTGCCAACAATGGACTAAGTGGCGAGGTAGTCCGAGAAGCCGTATCCAAGAGTATGGCAAACTTGACCGGTCCGGATAGTCAATATTTAAGAATTGATGTAAAAGAGTTTTTGGATAAAATGCCAAAGGAAAAGGGATTTGTATCCATATTCAACGGTAAGGACCTTACCGGGTGGGAAGGTTTAGTGGAAAACCCGATTAAAAGGCGAAAGATGTCTAAAAGTGCCTTGAAAAAGGCTCAGGAAAAGGCTAATGCCCAAATGTTGAAGGATTGGTTTGTAAAAGATGGGGTCATCGGTTTTAAGGGAGAGGGCTACAATAATATTTGTACCATTAAAGATTATGGGGATTTTGAAATGCTGGTCGATTGGAAAATCACGCATGGTGGAGACAGCGGCATTTACTTGAGAGGAACACCCCAAGTTCAGATTTGGGATACGGCACGTACCGATGTGGGGGCAGAAGTGGGCAGTGGAGGATTGTACAACAACCAAGAAAACACAAGTAAGCCTTTAGTAGTGGCCGACAACCCCATAAATGAGTGGAATACATTCAGGATCAAGATGGTCGGAGAGCGTGTAACTGTTCATTTGAACGGAAAATTGGTTACCGATAATGTTGTTTTGGAAAATTTTTGGGATAGGGATAGAGCGATTTTCACAAAAGAAGCGATAGAGCTTCAGGCCCATGGAGAAGATCTGGGGTTCAGAAATGTTTATGTTCGTGAAATACAGTCTGGCAACGAGCTTTTAAGCTCTGAAGAGCAAAAAGAAGGCTTTCAATCTCTTTTTAACGGCAAGGACCTTGACCATTGGATTGGGAACAAAACAGATTATTCGGTTGAAAACAATGAATTGGTGGTTCAACCGGAGCAAGGGGGGCACGGAAATTTATATACCGCCAACGAGTATTCTGATTTCATTTTTCGATTTGAATTTAAATTGACTCCAGGAGCTAACAATGGTCTAGGTATTCATGCACCATTGGAAGGTGACGCAGCTTACGTTGGGAAAGAATTACAGATTCTGGATAACACGGCACCTATCTATGCCAATTTAAAGCCTTATCAGTATCATGGTTCGGTATATGGAATTGCGGCTGCGAAAAGAGGCTTTTTAAAACCTGTTGGAGAATGGAATTCTCAAGAAGTTATGGTAAAGGGGAATCAAATCAAAATCACACTCAATGATCATGTCATTCTTGATGCAGATATTAAAAAAGCCTCTGAAAATGGTACTGCTGATGGTCAGAGTCATCCAGGACTTAAGCGGGATAGTGGTCATATTGGGTTTTTGGGGCACGGCTCTACACTCCGGTTTCGAAATATCAGAATCAAGGATTTAAAATAAAAAATGGCTTCCCTAAAGTTTGATGGCATGATAAAACAAATCGCCTTGATCGGAATTTGCTTGGTTTTAAGTGGAACGAACCCGTTACGGGCCCAAAGCAATTCAATAAAAAGGCCTGTTACCGTAATGTCCTTTAATATCCATGCGGGCTATGGAACCGATGGTACTTTTAATCTATTAAAAATCGGAAATCAAATCAGGGAAGCCCAACCCGATATTGTTTGTTTACAGGAAGTGGATCGCAGGACACGGAGGTCACAGGGCAAAGATGTAACTCTGGAACTGGCCAATATCACAGGTTTTCACTCCTTCTTTGGAAAAGCTATTCCCCATGATGGAGGAGACTATGGTTTGGCTATTTTGTCCAAATACCCCATACTCGAAGCAAAGGTACATTCCTTGCCCAGTGATGGCATTGCGGAATCTAGGATAGCTTTGGAGGTAATGGTACAAATCAAGGGTATAAACAAAATAAGGGTTGTGAACGTGCACCTTGATCATTCCAACAAGGAATTGAACCAGTCCCAAATAAGGTATCTGGACAGCAAATTCAGGGATGAGTTCCCAACCATATTGGCTGGTGATTTCAATCAAACAATGAATGACAAGGGAATGCAACACTTAAGCAAGGTCTGGAACCTTTCGATGACTGATGATGCATTTACTTATCCATCAAACAATCCAAATATTCAAATTGATTATCTCATGGCCTATCCTCGGAATAAATGGAAGGTGGAAAATGCCCAAGCCTTAAAGGATTCGAGAGCTTCAGATCATTTGCCGATTATAGCAACATTTTCCTTGTTATGAGCAAAAAGATAAAAAACATTATAAACCGAACAGGTTGACCTTTTTGAGTTAGTTGATGAAGATGGGCAGGGTCTGCTCCCTGTCTTTTTTCTTATGAAAAAGAACAATAATCAACTCCAAAGCAACCTAGCCAAAAAATGAATATGATAACATTACGACCATTGGACTATGCCATAATCCTGACATTCTTTGCTATTACCCTCGGCATTGGCCTCTATGTATCCAAAAGCTCTGGCAAGAGCAGTTCGGAGTTTTTTCTTTCAGGTAGAACGATGCCGTGGTGGCTTTTGGGTATATCTATGGTCGCCACTACCTTTTCCACAGATACTCCTAATCTGGTCACCGATATTGTGCGGACCAACGGAGTGGCCGGCAATTGGGTCTGGTGGGCCTTTTTGTTGACGGGTCTTCTAACGGTATTTATATATGCAAGGTTGTGGCGGAAATCCAATGTCAATACCGATCTTGAGTTTTATGAGCTGAGGTACGGTGGGGCGGCAGCTAGATTTTTAAGGGGATTTAGGGCCATTTACCTTGGGGTGATCTTTAATGTGATAACTATGTCGGCGGTGACTCTGGCCGCTATAAAGATTGGCGGAATCATGCTCGGTATCGAGCCGTGGCAAACGGTCCTTATTGCAGGGCTGGTAACGGTCATTTTCAGTGCAATTGGGGGGTTCAAGGGAGTTGTGTACACGGACTTCATCCTCTTTTTCGTTGCAATGGGAGGGACCATAGGAGCAGCCTATTATCTGGTGAACATCCCTGAAGTTGGGGGCTTGGGAAACCTCCTGTCCAATCCGGATGTCAAGGATAAATTGAGAATGATACCTGAACTGGACGATACCGAAGCATTGATTACGCTGATTATTATTCCTTTGGCCGTACAATGGTGGAGTTCATGGTACCCAGGATCCGAACCCGGGGGTGGAGGATATATCGCCCAAAGAATGCTTTCCGCAAAAAATGGGAAGCATGCCATAGCGGCCACGTTCTTTTTCAATATCATGCACTATGCCGTCAGGCCTTGGCCCTGGATATTGGTGGCGTTGGCCTCTATCGTTGTGTTTCCGGACCTTCAGAGCCTACAACAGGCCTTTCCAATCATATCTGATAATAAACTTGGGCACGATCTTGCCTATTCGGCCATGCTAACCAGATTACCAACAGGACTTTTAGGGCTGGTGCTCACTTCCTTGGTTGCGGCCTATATGTCCACCATATCCACGCAGCTCAATTGGGGTTCCTCGTATATTGTATATGATTTTTATAAGGAAAGGATTAATCCAAAGGCATCGGAAAAACGATTGGTGGCGGTTGGAAGGATATCCACGGTGGTATTGATGGTGCTCAGCGCTACATTGGCCCTTTTGCTCCAAAATGCACTTCAGCTTTTTGAGATACTGCTCGTTTTTGGTGCGGGCACAGGGTTGATATTTATACTGAGGTGGTTTTGGTGGAGAATCAACGCCTGGAGCGAAATCACGGCAATGTTTGTCTCTGGGATACTTTCACTAGTGTTGAAGCTGACCCCTTTGGACGATTATTTGTTCGCTGGCGATGGCGGGCTGTTACCAAGTTGGTCGGAGTATCCCCTAGTGGTCTTTACCACCACATTGATATGGTTGGCAGCAACCTACCTTACCCGACCCGAGCAAGACGAGGTACTTTTGGGATTCTGTGAAAAAATCCGCCCAGGCGGTCCGGGATGGCGTAAAATAGCCCGCAAGGGCAAATCAGAAAGGGGTGTGTTGGAAAATGCTGAGAACTGGAGCGTTCCCAGTGGGATATTGGCGATGCTTTTAGGAACGGTACTGATTTATGCCTGCCTTTTTGCAGTGGGCTATTGGATATATGGCGAGTGGATGTTGGCAAGTGCTATGACCGTCCTAGCGGCAGTCTCGGCCGTATGCTTATTGCTTACGTGGAAGAAAATAGAAAAGATAATAGAATAGACCTTAAATTGATTTTATAAAAATGGAAATAGCTATGCAATCTATACGGCATAAACCAGCCGGAAGGTTTGAAGCCACGAGATATGAAAAGGTACACAATGTCATCTTCCAAGATTCCAAACAGGGATTATTACAGGTTGCCAAGGAAACCACAAAAAGATGCCAGTCTCTCAGTCTGGTAAGCTATGCAGCCATGGAGACTTTTGTGAGATATGACTTTTTTAAAGAATAGGATGCTAAGATGGTATTGATTGCAGACAGTGGATCCACCAAATGTGATTGGCATGTGTACAATACGTCTGGGGTCAGGTTATTTCAAAGAAGGACAACGGGTATCAATCCCATGATTCACTCGGATGATGACATAGAGGCAGTATTACAAGGGCTAAAAGAGCATCTTGAAGATGGGATTTCCCGAGTGGAGTTCTACTGTGCCGGGGGTAAAGATTACAGTTCACAACAAAGGTTGAGCCGAATATTTCAAAAATATTTCAACCACGCCCAAGTGCAAATAGCGGATGATCTGGGAATGGCCGTGAAGTGCACTAAGGGGAAACCGGGAGTGGTGTGCATTTTGGGTACGGGCTCGAACAGTTGTTTTTTTGATGGAACAGAGATTCACAAACGATTGCCCGATCTGGGATATCAGGTTATGGACCTGGGCAGTGGCAATTATTTTGGAAGGAAGTTGTTGCGCAGTTATGCTTATGGATATATGCCAAGTGATTTGATGAAAGAATTTGGGGACAGGTACGACCTTAAAGGTAAGGTTATACTACAAGAACTCTACCATGGTGAGAATCCGAGCTCCTATCTAGCCAACTTTGCCAAATTCATGATCGAGAACCATGGACATCCCTTCTTCTGGTCGATTATCGATGATGGGTTGGAAAAGGTCTTTGAGTATGTATTGGGACCTTATCAATATGAAATGAAGCGACACCCCTTGTACTTTATTGGTTCTATTGCTTTTCATTTACAAGACTTTTTAAGGGAGAAAGCAAAGGTGAAGGGATATGAAACAATTCATTTTATGGATAAACCGATTAAGTATCTATAAGTAGCATTACAGATTTATTAGGAATGTTACTTATAGATAGTTTATAAGTTTAACTAATTATTTTTACAATTGAAATGTAGCTCCCGGTACATTAGGGGTGCAGTTTGGTTTAATGCAGATGATTATTCCAAGCCCATACGCGCTGAACCCTTGCTCGAAACTTGACCTGAATTAATGCAATATTTCGGTCTTGACATTGGTTGCTGTTTTTGATTAACAACAGCGGTTATGGAGATGTTTGGTTTGACGAAAATTAAAAATTATGGATTAAAAAGGTTGAACTACAATGGTTCCTGCATAAAGCAATATTGGACTACTTCAAAGTTCAAATAAACGATAAACAACATTAAAAGAAAAGCGAATGGCAAACTGTCCTAAATGTAATAACCGATTACCTTTTCTTAAAGCTGGTTTACTATCAAGAGTTAGAAATAGGGTTGAATGTAGAAGTTGTAATACAATTTTAGAAGCTGACACATCTTTATCGAGTATTTCAGGCTTGATTGGTGGTCTAGGAGGAGCGCTTGTAATTTGGAACAAGGAAATTTTTGGTAATCAGTCACTATCATTGATAATGGCTATAGCTACTTCTGTAGTATTGATTATTGTTGCCATGTTAATTCAAAATAGATTTATTAAACTGAAAATCGTAGAAAATAAAGATCACTAAATTCAAAGTTCAAGTAAACGTTACCTAAAACATTCCTGATCTAATTCCCTTTGCCAAATTTTTAATAAATATGTGCCAATAATGTGTTAGAATGCGTATATTGTATGTAAATACTTTTATTATGGCAACAATCAGAAAATCATTAACCATAACTGCTGCCCAGGAAGAGTGGATTAAATTGCAAATCGAGAATGGTGGCTTCGCCAACGATAGTGAATACATGCGACATCTAATACGATTGGATGAGGAGCGCAATAGGGAGTTTCTAATCACTAAGGCGGCCATACAAGATGGTTATGATAGTGGCGTAAGTTCTAAAATCAGGTCTGTTGATGAAATTATTGAAGCTGCGATGGTTCGTAAAAAGAACAGAAATGCCTAGATATTATTTATCGTCCAAAGCGGATGACGATATCGATGATATAGTGGATTATACCTTGGAAACTTGGGGTGAATCACAGACGCATATCTATGTTACCGAATTATACCAATTTTTACAAACTCTGGCAGATAATCCCGATCTTGGTCGAAGTGCTTCAGAATTTGCGGCTCTACTTAGAAGATACAACTATAAGGCGCACACAATTTTTTACGAACCAACTGAAAATGGCATCTTCGTTGTTCGCATTTTAGGACAAATAAGAGATTTCAAAAGACATCTTTAACAGATATTTATCTGATTAAAAAGTATAAATAAACGATTATAGTTTTAGTTTGATTTTGAGTTTCTTTTGTAAGGCCAACATATCTTCTGATATTTTTTTGTCTAAAACACGAGCATAAATTTGAGTAGTAGCCAATTTGGTATGTCCTAGCATTTTGGATACGGTTTCAATTGGTACACCATTTGACAAAGTTACTGTTGTGGCGAATGTATGGCGTGCCATATGGAAGGTTAAATTCTTTTTGATTCCTACTGCATCTGCGATTTCTTTTAAATATAGATTGGTTTTTTCGTTGGTGATTTTCGGTAAAAGTGTTCCTGAGTGCGTTGTTACAGGGTGATCTTTGTTATTTGGTCAGGATATTTTTGGCCGGACCTAATAGTGGAACTCTGACCGAAGTTTTCGTCTTCAATCTTTTTGTGACGATCCAATTATTCCCATCCTTGCCAATAATTAGATTGTTGTTCGTTAACTCCATAATGTCTGAGTAACTGATTCCGGTATAACAGCTGAAAACAAAAAGATCCCTAACTCGATCTAGTCGTTCAATTAAGAAGTTATAGGTTTCTAAATTGTTTAGTTCGTTTGTACTTAAGAAATCTCTTTGTTTTTGTTCAAATGTTGGTTTCCAACGCAAAAAGGGGTCTCTTTCAATCCATTCCAGTTGATAAGCAAGATTGATTATTTTTCTAAGCCTTTGAAGATGCTTCATAACGGTGTTGTGGCTCATTGCCTTGGGATGGCCCTTTGGATAATAATTGACCAAAAACATTTCAAGATCTGAAATGAACTTGTAATTAAGCTGACGTAGATAAACATCAGTTGTTTTGAGATTTTTTTTCAGAAATCTGTTAATGTAATTCTCGGTGATTCCAAAATTTCGAATGGTGCCTGGAGCCAGAGTGTTTTCAATTTTTCTGTTATGGTATTCCAGTAATTCCAAAAGAGTTTTGGAGTTGATATTTTCACCGTGGTAAAGTGATTTGACCAATTGTGGCGTTATCAGTTCTCCCTTGTATTTTAAATCTTGGTAAATACTTAATAATCTTGCTTGAACAAGATTTAAATATCGATTGATTTCTTGTGGCTCTTTTGTTTTTCCTTTGACTTTTTTGTTTTGGTTATCCCAAAGGTCAATATCAATTTTTCTCTTGACACCAATATTGGCTCTTTTCCCATTTACGGTGATCCTTACAAAGATTTCCGCTTTATTGTTAATAGCTCGTGATTTGTTGATCCAGAATAGGATTGAAAAGGTGTGTGATGTTTTCATAGTTGTCATCTTATGGTTAAACGTTAAGATGAAAGTCAAATCAACTATGTGCCAGTGTTTTAGAGCTCCATTCGGTCAACAGTGTTGACGATTTGATTTTGTTGACCGATTTGCTACCGATTAATATGAAATCAAAACAAATTAAATGATACTCTAAAAATGCTGAAAACCTTACAGTTATAGATTCTGTAAGGTTTTCCGTTTGTTTGGCATTGCTGCCCAGTGACCGCGGCAGGATTCAAACCTGCAACCTTCTGAGCCGTAATCAGATGCGCTATTCAGTTGCGCCACGCGGCCTTATTTAAGGGCTGCAAATATATTTCTTTTTAACTTTACCACAAAACCCTAGCATACAAAAATAATGGATTTTACACACTACATTCGCGATATTGAGGACTTCCCTACGCCCGGTGTTGTTTTTAAGGACATAACCCCGCTGTTAAAAGACCCAAGCGCTCTCCAAAAGGCCGCGGATGCCCTGTTGGCTTTGGTGGGCAACACGAAAATAGACAAAGTTGTTGGGGTGGACAGCCGTGGGTTTATTTTTGCGCCCATGCTGGCCGAAAGACTTGGAGCTGGTTTTGTTACTGTCCGTAAGTCGGGAAAACTACCATATAAGACGATTTCCCAGTCTTACGATCTGGAATATGGTACTGGAACGTTGGAAATACATTCGGATGCCATAGAAAAAGGGGATAGGGTATTGGTGCACGATGATGTTTTGGCTACTGGCGGTACTGCCCAGGCCGTTTGTAAACTAGTTGAAAAATTAGGGGGAGAGGTGGTACAATGCAACTTTTTGATTGAACTCACCTTTTTAAATGGAGCTGAAAAAGTAAAAGGTTACCAAAAAGAGGTGCTTCTTCAATTTTGATCCAATGCTTTTTTGGTAACATAGTATCTCCAACCTATAATGGCCATTTGTAATTTAGATGCCTTGGAAAGATCCAAGCCCCTTTTAGAGTAGGAGGGAAGTACAGCTTTGTTGATTTTTGCCAAAATCTTGTAAAACATATAATTGCGTTGGTTTTGTGTAAATATAGGTAAAGCTGTTTACAAGGTAGCTTTATGAGTATTTATGTGAATAAAATCCTATGTTCTACATAAATATTATTGTTAAGAGTTGAACAAGAAGTGCAATGAAAAATTTTACGATTGCTATCATTTGATTGATTTTAGGTTTAAAAAAACTGTAACTTTTTTTATTGTTTCTTCGAATATATAATGATAAAAGTCATGCTTCCAAACAATTAGGCTAAAATCAATGTAATTGCATACGAGATTGTATCTCTAAAAACGTAATGCTTCTACAACTGTAAGTTAGTGCCTTAAAAAAAATAATGAATTGAAATCTATTTATGTTTTTTAACTAATAAAATGTTAGATATATAGGGGCATTTTGAGTTGTTTTTTGAAAAACAAGGGAGGTTTTGTTCAAAAATGTGCCCATTTTTAGGTTTTCGTTTGGCGACACAAAAAAGGAACCGTCTTTTAAGACGGCTCCTAGGACTATTCAAAAAAAAGATTATGATATAATCACTTACCTTTCTTGATGGTTATTTCAACAACCCCATTTTTAGCTTTTTTGCCATATTTGTCAATAGCTTTATCACCTTTTAAGACGGTCATGTTTTTTATATCGCTAGGCAATATCTTTTTGATATCCTTTGCCTTTGCTTTTTTACCGTCTACATAATAAAGCGGCTCGCCTTTGCCATCATTGTCTATAAAAAAGAAACTGGCATCGTCATCGTTGCTGATTACTTCAATGTCCTCATCGTCATCCAAATCTTTAATGATCGTTACATTGTTGTTTCTTTTTACTTCAATATCGTTGTCTTTATCGGTACTAAAAACCATCACATTGTTTTCTTCGCCTTTCTTTTCAATTTTTTTAATGCTAACATGTTTTATGTCCTCATCATCTTCAATATGTAGTTTTTCAGCTTCTTTGTCACTAAGCCTTTTACCGTCTATAATTACAACTTTTTCATTATCTACCTTTTTAATGATGACTTCGGTTTCATCATCGGTGGTCCAGGACCTCGTTCCTTTTATTTTATGGATGCTAACATTTTTCTTTTTGCCGGAATTCCAAAAGGAGACCACATTGTTTTCATCATCATAAATAACCGTTATAGGACCGATTGGGCCATCGGAATTAGTGCTGTAATTTCCGTTCACTTTTTTGTCCTCATCATTTTTACCGCTCAATTGCAGAGAAATCTCAATTATCTCTTTTGCATTATTTCTAACGGCTGTGAAACTGAAATCAATGCCATCTTTGGCTAAATCTTTTTTGATATTATCGAGTTTGGCATCCGATGTATTTTTATCTATGGTGAATTCAATTTTTTTGTTGTCTTTTGATTTTTTTTCGGTCATTGAGCTCCTGGCACTATCGGAATCCTTATACAGATAGGTTTCCTCAATACTGAAACTCACTAGAAGCAACCCCAACAACGGTGCTACGAGCAGGGTTTTTAGGACATTGATTTTTTTAGATTGATCTTGATTTAACATGACTATTCGTTTTTTGATTAATGAATTATAAAATGAATTGGCTAAAACGTATTCTTGTGTGTCTACCGCCTGTTTTAGCATTAGGTATTGGTAGGATTTTTTGTCTTCCGCATGTGCTATGGCAAAATGGTCTGCCAAGTATTCCAGGTTTTGCCTCACAGCACTTTTGTAGAGCCACAACACTGGGTTGAACCAGAAAACAATCTTTAAAACCTCAAGGAATAAGATGTCCAACGTATGGTATTGCCGGGCATGTACCTTTTCGTGTTCCAAAACCGAATGTAGTTCGTTGGGCTCAAAAAGTGTTGGATTATAAAAAATGTAGTTGAAGAAAGAGAAAGGGGATATCCGTTTTTCCGTTTCCAAGTGTAAAAAAGGACTTTCCTTTCTTTTATGGGCATTTTCGGCCAATTTTTTTAACGAAATCAATCTAATCATAAACTTTACCAACAAAATAGCACTTACTGCAATGTATAGGGTAAGGAGTATGTTTTCCGCAGTGAACAAACTACTTTCGGCAAGGGCTGAGGTAGCTTGAGCTCCCAACTCATCGGCCTGAATAAGTATGGGTTTGGAAACCACCACCGTTTTTTTGATTTTGATGAAGGGGAGTACAAAAGCGAGTATCAATCCCGATAACAAAAACATGCGGTTTTCCGTAAAAAGGGTTTCGCGCTTTAAAAAAATATGGTAAACCGCCAAAAAACCACCGGAGATAAGGGCGGATTGTAAAAAGTACATGAATATAGGTTCCATTATTTTTTCTTTTCTATTAGGTCAATGATCTCTTTGAGTTCTGCAATGGATATTTTTTCCTCTTGGGCAAAGTGGGAAACCAAGCTTTTAAAAGAGTCATTGTAATAATCTGCAATGGCTGAGTTCACATACTTTTTCCGGTAGTCCTCTTTACTTACTATTGGGAAATATCTATGGGTGTTGCCAAAGGCCTCATGATCTACGAACCCTTTTTCCTGAAGATTTCTAACAATGGTGGATAAGGTATTGTAATGGGGCTTTTCGCCCTGTATCTCCTCAAGTATTTCCTTTACAAAAGCTTTTTTTAGCTCCCAGAGGATTTTCATGATCTCCTCTTCCTTGTTGGTCAATTTTTGCATGATGTATTTGTTATCTGCCCAAACGTAATACTAATATTTTAGTTAGACAACTATTTTTATAGTTTATTAACTATTTTTGTAGTTTTTATTTTTGAAAGAACCTTCTTTGACCAGCTATTCTTCCCGTATCTTTGCGCAAAATTTTATTTTTTTGGGAAATCTACTCTTTATTGTTTTGGGATTGGTTCTGTTGATTGCAGGAGGGAATTGGTTATTAAAATCGGCAGTTGCTTTATCCTTGAGATTGTACATCCCCAAAATTATCATAGGCATGACGGTGGTTTCGTTCGCTACCTCAGCTCCAGAGCTTATTGTTAGTGTAAAAGCTGCTTTGGATGGTTTCCCGGACCTTTCTTTGGGAAATGTGGTAGGTTCCAATATTGCCAATCTAGGATTGGTTTTGGCAATCACCATAATTATGGGAAGCATAAATGTACGGAAGAGTTTTTATACCACCGATTGGCCTGTAATGATGTTTGCTTCGCTTTTGTTCTGTGGTTTTATCTATTTTGATGGAGAGCTCCAGCAATATGAAGGGATTATTCTTGTGTCCCTTTTATTTGTGTTCTTGGTGTACCTACTTAGATTTCAAAAAACAGCGGTTGAGGACGAAATGCCCGAAGATGATGTGCCGCTACCATTATATAAGATTGCACTTTTTTTGGGAATTGGCGGGACGGCACTTTGGGGAGGTTCCGAATTACTTATAAATGGGGCCGTGGGTCTTGCATCCTCTTTTGGGGTAAGTGATCGTGTAATTGGAATAACCATTGTTTCCGTAGGAACAAGCATCCCTGAACTGGCAGCATCCATAATAGCGGTGCTAAAGAAAGAAAAGGCTATATCTTTGGGGAACTTGATAGGTTCCAATATTTTCAATTTGTTGGCCGTTTTGGGAATTACCTCGATAATTACTCCGATAACCGTTATGGACGAAGGATTGTTGTCCAGCGATATTTTTTGGATGTTGGGGATTTCTTTCCTTATCCTTCCTTTGGTGTTCTTCCCAAAAGGACTGCGCTTGGGGTGGAGAGATGGATTGATACTCTTAACATTTTATGCCACCTTTATCTATTTTACCATAAAATAAAAACCGCCCCACAAAACGGGACGGTTTTCACCTATAATCAACAACTAATTTATATACATACTTATACTACTGCGGATTTAACCGTTTTCACGATTACGGCCGCCACCTTGTATGGGTCTGCGTTAGAAGCAGGTCTTCTATCTTCCAACCATCCTTTCCAACCTTTCTCTACGGTCATAATTGGAATTCTGATGGAAGCACCTCTATCGGATACACCATAGCTGAAATCTGTAATAGAAGCAGTTTCGTGCTTCCCTGTCAAACGTTCATCATTGTACTCACCGTAAACTGAGATGTGCTCTTTGGTTACAGGGCGGAAAGCCTCACATACTTTTTCGTAAGTTTCTTTGGAACCACAAGTTCTCAACAAGGTGTTGGAGAAGTTGGCGTGCATACCGGAACCGTTCCAGTCACCTTTAATAGGTTTTGGGTGGTATTCAATGTAGTATCCGTAACTTTCTGTCAATCTTTGTAGCATGTAACGAGCTACCCAGATTTCATCACCGGCTTTTTTGGCACCTTTGGCGAACAATTGGAATTCCCACTGTCCGGCAGCCACCTCTTGGTTGATGCCCTCGAACTGTAGCCCAGCATCCAAACAAAGATCGGCATGCTCTTCAACAAGGTCTCTTCCCCATGTGTTTCTTCCACCAACGGAGCAATAGTATAGTCCTTGAGGGCCTGGATAACCACCCACAGGGAATCCTAATGGCAGACCCGTAGCAGTATCCATAATAAAGTATTCCTGCTCAAATCCAAACCAGAAATCATCATCCTCATCGTCAATAGTAGATCTGGAGTTGCTCTCGTGCGGGGTTCCGTCAGGATTCAACACCTCAGTCATTACCAAATAACCATCTCTTCTTGCAGGATCTGGGTAAATGGCAACAGGCTTCAACAGGCAGTCAGAAGAACCGCCTTCGGCTTGTTTGGTGGATGAACCATCGAAGGACCACATGGGGCAGTCTTCCAATTTGCCACTAAAATCCTCTTCTATTCTAGTTTTGCTTCTAATGTTGGCCGTTGGTTCATAACCATCCAACCATAGATACTCTAATTTAGATTTGCTCATAATTCTGGTAGTTAATCGTTCTCAATTTTATGATTCACAAAAATAGGTTTTTCATTTTATTATCAATGTTTTATGGGGGTAAAATCACAAATTTGAACCTATTATTTATATTACCCCTGTTTTATTTAGGGCAGAATGAAAAAAAAGTAATTTTTGCAGTATATTTTATTAAATTGTTAATTGTAGATTTGAAAATTAAATATTATTGAAAATGCCTAAAACACGATTCCAAGCCTTGGTAGAAAGCCGCAACAGGGAATATGCCACTATTAATGAAACAGGGAAAAGATCCGACCTGTTCGGTAAGCATGTTTTTAACGAAGAAAAAATGCTGCAATTTTTGACAGCAGAAGCCTTTGATAAAGTAAAATCAGCCATTTATCAAGGAAATAAGATCGACAGAAAGATTGCCGACCAAGTGGCCGAGGGTATGAAAGCTTGGGCACTGTCCATGGGGGCCACACATTACACACATTGGTTCCAGCCATTAACAGGGGCCACCGCAGAAAAGCACGATGCATTTTTTGATATCCTTCCCGACGGAAGGGCCATGGAGAAGTTTGGGGGCGCACAATTGGTGCAGCAAGAACCCGATGCTTCCAGTTTTCCGAGTGGGGGAATCAGAAACACTTTTGAGGCACGCGGCTATACGGCTTGGGACCCGACCTCTCCAGCATTTATCTACAAGACAACCCTATGTATACCTACCATTTTTGTAGCTTATACCGGGGAGGCACTGGACAATAAAGCGCCATTGTTGAGGGCGTTGCAAGCCATAGATCAGGCTGCCACAGGCGTAGCGCAGTATTTTGATAAGAATGTAAGAAAGGTGCATGCCACACTAGGGTGGGAGCAAGAATATTTTTTGATTGATAAATCATTGGTGAATTCCCGTTTGGACCTTTCCGTGACAGGGCGGACTCTGGTAGGTAATTTTTCGGCCAAGGGACAACAACTGGATGACCACTATTTTGGTGTGATACCGGCAAGGGTCTTAGGTTTTATGAGTGAACTGGAAAAGGAATGTACCAAACTTGGAATCCCTGTAAAAACGCGCCATAATGAGGTGGCGCCAAACCAATTCGAACTTGCCCCGGTTTTTGAAGAAGCCAACCTCTCCGTGGACCATAATTTATTGTTGATGGACGTGATGGAGGAGATAGCCGACAAGTACAACTTTTCCGTATTGTTCCACGAAAAGCCATTTGCCGGCATCAATGGGTCGGGGAAACATAATAACTGGTCGTTGGGAACCGATACGGGCGTGAATCTGTTGAGTCCAGGTACCACCCCCATGAAGAACCTTCAGTTTTTGACTTTCTTCGTGAACACCATCAAAGCGGTGGATACCTACGAGGAATTGTTGAGAGCCTCCATAGCTTCGGCAAGTAACGATCACAGGTTGGGTGCCAATGAAGCACCGCCACCTATTATTTCCATCTTTATAGGACAACAATTGAGCGATGTGCTGGACGAACTCGAAGGGGTTTCCAAAGGAAAATTGTCCCCTCAGGAAAAAACAGAGCTCAAACTTAACGTAGTAGGTAAGATTCCGGAGATATTATTGGACAATACGGACAGGAACCGTACATCGCCATTTGCGTTCACCGGAAACAAGTTTGAGATGAGGGGGGTAGGCTCCAAGATGAACTGTGCCAAGCCCATGACCACGCTCAACACCATCGTTGCCAAACAGCTTACCGACTTTAAAAAAGAAGTGGATACGCTGATTGACAAGAAAAACCTGAAAAAGGACGAAGCAGTGTTCAATGTGCTTCGAGAATACATAAAAACCTCCAAGCGCATCCGTTTTGAAGGAGATGGTTACGGTATTGAATGGCAAGAAGAAGCAAGAAGGCGAAAACTGAGCTTCAATAAAAATACACCGGAGGCACTCCAAGTAATCACATCAAAGGAAAGCTACGAGCTCTTTAAGCAAATGGGCGTGATGAACGAAGTGGAGCTCAAGGCCCACAAAGAGGTGGAATTGGGCGCTTATATTTTCCATATTCAGATAGAAGGTCGTGTATTGGGCGAAATGGTTTACAACCACATCATTCCCGCTGCGATCAAGTACCAAAACATGTTGCTGGAGAACATTCATGGGTTAAAAGAGGTCTATGGAGCGGCGCACAAGAAAGTGGCCGAAGGCCAATTGAACATTCTGGAACAGATCGGAGAGCACATTGTGGACATTAAAAAACTTACCGATGAAATGGCGGATGCCAGAAGGCGAGCCAACGGCATGTCCGTAGTGGACAAAAAGGCCCAAGCCTATTGCAATAATGTGAAACCGTATTTTGATAAAATCCGTGAACATTCCGATAAATTGGAGAAACTGATCGCGGATGAATTTTGGCCATTTACCAAATACAGGGAAATGTTGTTTTCCAAATAGTACAATACCCAAAAGGAAAAGACGGAAAGCATATCAATAATTTGATGGCTTTCCGTTATTTTTGCCCAAACCATTTATATGTCATCGGATACCAGTAAAAGATATGCCCAAAGAGGTGTTTCGGCCTCCAAAGAAGATGTGCACAACGCAATCAAGAATATAGACAAAGGACTTTTCCCCAAAGCCTTCTGCAAAATTGTACCCGATTATTTAACAGGTAGCGAGGACCATTGTTTGGTAATGCACGCCGATGGTGCAGGTACCAAATCTTCCTTGGCATACATGTACTGGAAAGAAACAGGCGATGTTTCGGTTTGGAAAGGCATTGCCCAAGATGCACTTATTATGAATGTGGATGACCTGATTTGTGTGGGTGCCACCGATAACATTCTGCTGTCATCGACCATTGGGCGGAACAAAAATTTGATTCCCGGTGAAGTAATTTCGGCCATCATTAATGGTACCGAAGCGCTTATTTCCGATTTGGACAAGCATGGCATTACCATCCGTTCCACGGGAGGTGAAACTGCTGATGTGGGCGATTTGGTAAGAACCATTATCGTTGATTCCACGGTAACGGCCCGAATGGAACGAAAAAGCGTGATAGATAACGCCAATATTAAAGCTGGAGATGTGATCGTTGGCCTAGCTTCATTTGGAAAGGCGACTTATGAGACCGAATACAACGGTGGTATGGGCAGCAACGGATTAACATCTGCCCGGCACGATGTGTTCTCCAAATACCTAGCTGAAAAATACCCGGAAAGCTTTGATGCATCGGTTCCGGAAGAATTGGTGTATTCCGGAAACACAAAACTCACAGATGCGGTGCCCGATTCTCCGTTGGATGCTGGGAAATTGGTGCTGTCCCCAACTAGAACTTACGCACCCATTATTAAAAAAGTACTGGAAAAATATACTTCCAAAGAAATACATGGCATGGTGCATTGTAGCGGAGGTGCCCAGACCAAGATTCTTCATTTTGTAGAAAACCTTCACATCATCAAGGACAATATGTTTGCGATTCCGCCCTTGTTCAAACTGATTCAAGAACAATCAGGTACCGATTGGAAAGAGATGTACCAGGTTTTTAACTGTGGACATCGAATGGAACTATATGTGAATGAACAGGTTGCAGAAGAAATCATCTCCATTTCCAAAAGTTTTGATGTGGATGCCCAGATTATTGGTCGTGTAGCATCCGCTAGCAGTAAAAAGTTGACTATCCAAAGCCCGTACGGCAAGTTTGATTATTAACATACGATTTACCTTGAAATAGCGTTCTTGTAATAAACCTCCCACGCTATGGAAAGAAAAGAGTTTCTGCGGAGTTTGGGTGCAGGCGCAGCCTTTGCACTTACATTCCCCTGTTTACAAGGGTGTTCCAAGGATGATGTGAACGGTGATATAGTGGAAGAGCCCACAGGTGTCGACTTTACCGTAGACCTTAGCTCGCAAGAAGCTCAAGCTTTGGCTTCCAATGGAGGATTTATATTAAAAAACTTAGTGGTTATAGCTAAAAATTTAGAAGGCGAATATGTGGCGGCAAGTCAGGTTTGCAGTCATCAATCATATGATCAAGTGCGATTTGTAGATCAAAGTGGCGGTATTTTTTATTGCGATGTACATGGTTCAAGGTTTGGTCAGGATGGAACCCCGCTAAATCAGGTTGATGGAACCCCGGCCAAGGCACTGACAGTTTACAATACGGAACTCGATGGCTCCATTTTACGGGTTTATGAATAGTTTTTTGGAATCCCAAATCGAATGAAAAAATTAATCTACATACTCCTATTCGCTAGCTGTGGTATGCTTCAGGCACAACAATGGCAAGAAAATTTTGATGATGCCCTTACCAAGGCCTCAACCGAAGATAAACCTATTGTTTTGGTCTTTTCTGGTTCGGATTGGTGTGCACCATGCATCCGTTTAAAAAAGCATATTTTTGATAGCGAGGAATTTAAAGCCTATGCCTCTGAGCATTATGTGATGTATGATGCAGATTTTCCCCGTAAAAAGAAAAATCGACTACCCGAAGAAAAATTAAATACAAACAAGTCCTTGGCCGAAAAGTATAACCCAAAGGGTTATTTCCCATTGGTTGTGGTAATGGACAAGAACCAAAACGTTTTGGGCACCACAGGTTTTGTGGCCCGAACGAGTCCCGAAAAATATATCAGAACACTTAACAAATTTCTAAAATGAAAAGCCTTATAGCCTTTATCTGCAGTTTTTCTTGCCTGCTGTCGTTTGGGCAGTCGAGGCAAACAGATGTCACTGTAAAAAAGAGCCTAAAACTAATGGGTACCCGGTTCGAGATTACAGTAGTGGCACCGAACGAGGATATTGGCTACATCAATATAGACGAAGCTGTATCGGAAATTGAGCGTATAGAAAAAATCATCTCATCATGGGACAAGGACTCCGAAACATCTTTAATCAACAATAATGCAGGGATCAAACCTGTGAAGGTGAGCCAAGAATTGATGGATTTAATAGAACGTTCCATCAAAATATCGGAAATAACAGATGGAGCCTTTGATATTACCTATGCCTCCATGGACGAGGTTTGGAGGTTTGATGGGACCATGGATAAAATTCCTTCAGAAGAAAAGATTAAAAAATCCATTGCAAAGGTCGGATATCAAAAAATACAGTTGGATCAAGATAACCAAACCGTTTTTTTGCCCGAAAAAGGAATGTGCATTGGATTTGGTGCTATCGGAAAGGGGTATGCTGCAGATAGGGCCAAAGAACTCTTGGTATCCAAAGATGTGAAAGGAGGAATCATCAATGCTTCGGGCGACCTTACCACATGGGGCACCAAAGTTACAGGTGAAAAATGGTTGGTAGGTATTGCAAACCCATTGAGCAAGGATAAAGTGTTCAGTTGGTTGCCTATAATAGAATCTTCCGTGGCTACTTCGGGCAATTATGAAAAATACATAGAGCACGACGGAAAAAAATATTCGCACATCATTGACCCGCGAACAGGATACCCTACCACAGGTATTAATAGCGTATCGATTTTTGCAAAACAAGCTGAATTGTGCGATGCCCTCGCTACCGCAGTTTTTATAATGGGCAGGGACATTGGCCTGCACATGATCAACCAGATTGATGGAGTAGAGGCAGTTGTGGTGGACTCCGAAAATAAAGTCCATAAAAGTTCAGGCGTCATGTTCGATACGAATTAGTACATTTAATAAAATATGGGAAGACCTCTTTTTTTGCTACTACTCTTAATTTTCTCAAGTTCCTGCGTGGCCGTTCGTGAATACGATAAAGTTTATGTGAACGATGAAGAGATGCAGTTGAGTGCGCGACCCTGCGAACGTTTTGAAACCAATTTCCATATTTATAGAGAGGCCTCCTCTGGAGCCAACGGAGGCAAAACAGGTGGTGGATGCGGATGTAATTGAATGTGGACTTCAAATGATTAATTTAAAAACTTCATGACCCGATCATCCAATTCAGCACAAACCGTTTTCGTAGTCTTATTATTTTTGATGGCATCCTTGGGTTGGTCACAACAAGATGACACTTCCTATAAAAAACGTGTTTTGGAGGCAAGTGAGGTTGACTTGCTTTTTAGTTATTACAGTCAAGATGGGCAAAATGCGGCAGTTACAGGTGGCGAAGGTACCGAGGAATTAACAGATGCTACTTCTAGCATTGTCTTGCGAATGCCGATGAACGAAGACGATATTTTAACGGTGGATGTTGGGCTGTCCGCCTATACTTCGGCATCATCAAGTAATGTCAACCCTTTGGATGGCGGTGTAAATGTTACCCCGTTCGATGCTTCATCAGGAGAATCCCGAAAGGATGTATTGGCCTATATCAATCCAACATATCAGCACAGTTCCGATGATCGTAATTCCATTTGGAGTGCCAATGCCTATTTTTCATCGGAATACGATTATTTTTCGATAGGATTTGGTGGTAGTTATACCAAGCTCTTCAATGAAAAAAACACAGAGATAACCCTGAGCGGTAAAGTTTTCTTGGATAAATGGAATGCTGTTTACCCTATTGAGCTACGCGATGGATTTTTTGATGATCGCATCACGGGAAACGGTACTTACAATCCGATTTTTTCGGAGTTTGACAAGGAAAACAGGAATTCCTACTCACTTTCTTTGAGTTTCTCCCAGATTTTGAGTCAAAAATTACAAGGCGCATTGTTTATGGATGTGGTTTCCCAGAACGGATTGTTGAGCACGCCCTTTCAACGGGTCTACTTTTCGGATTTTGAGGATTTCTTTATTGATGATTTCCAGTTGGCTGACAATGTGGAACAATTGTCCGATAGCAGGTTCAAACTACCTGTGGGCGGAAGGTTGAACTATTATTTAAATGATTTAGTAGTGCTGCGCTCGTATTATCGTTTTTATTGGGATGATTGGGGCATCAGTTCGCACACGGCCAGTCTTGAAGTGCCTTTTAAGCTCACGGATAAGTTTACGTTGTATCCGACCTACCGCTACTATACCCAAACTGCGGCGGATTATTTTTACCCCAAAGAGCAGGCGTTGTCAAACTACGAGTTTTATACTTCGGATTATGATTTGTCCAACTACGATGCCCATCAATATGGGATAGGGGTACAGTACAAGGACATTTTTACAAGTGCCCGAGTACTCAATTTTGGTTTGAAAACCATCAATCTGCGTTTTAGCCAGTACGATAGAAGCGATGGTCTCAATGCCTTTATCGTTACACTTGGGACTACTTTTGTTGGAAACTGACTTCATTTAGTTGGAAAATAATCCAACGAAAAAATCGTAAATTCGCATTCCCATAGGAGGATTGATTTATGCTAGACAAACTCAACATTGTAAAACAGCGTTTTGATGAGGTTTCGGACCTGATCATACAACCCGATATTATTGCGGACCAAAAAAGGTACGTAAAGCTGAACAAAGAGTACAAAGACTTGAAGTTGCTCAGCGACAAACGCGACGAATACATAGCCCTTACCAACAATATCCAGGAAGCAGAAGAGATTATTGCCGACGGTAGTGATACGGAAATGTTGGAAATGGCCAAAATGCAACTGGATGAGGCCAAGAGTGCCTTGCCCAAATTGGAAGAAGAAATTAAATACCTTTTGATTCCCAAAGACCCCGAAGATGAAAAGAACGTGGTTATGGAAATCCGAGCAGGGACCGGTGGCGATGAGGCCAGTATTTTTGCTGGAGACCTATTCCGCATGTACACCAAATATTGCGAATCCAAAGGATGGAAGACCAACGTAATCGATTTGAGCGAAGGAACCAGCGGCGGATACAAGGAAATCCATTTTGAGGTGAACGGCGAAGATGTGTATGGAACTTTGAAATTTGAGGCTGGGGTGCATCGTGTACAACGTGTACCACAGACAGAGACCCAAGGTAGGGTGCATACCAGTGCGGCTACCGTTATGGTGATTCCCGAAGCGGAAGAGTTCGATGTTCAAATAGACCCAAAAGATGTGCGGATAGATTATTTCTGTTCCTCTGGACCTGGCGGGCAATCGGTGAACACTACATACTCAGCAGTACGCTTAACACACGAACCCACAGGGATTGTAGCGCAATGTCAGGACGAAAAATCCCAACACAAGAACAAGGATAAAGCCTTTAAAGTACTTCGTGCCCGTTTGTACGATATGGAATTGGCCAAAAAGCAGGCCGAGGATGCTGCCAAACGTAATTCGCAGGTGAGCAGTGGCGACCGTTCAGCAAAAATCCGCACCTATAATTATCCGCAGGGTAGGGTAACCGATCACCGAATCGGTTTAACGTTGTACGATTTACAGAACATCATCAACGGGGATATCCAAAAGATAATCGATGAGTTGATGTTGGTGGAGAACACCGAAAAACTCAAAGAAGCTTCGGAGATATTTTAATCGGTTAATTCCCATTGAACACGGTCGAGAACCATTCAAAATGAAGATAGAAGATTTAATTGCCCAAATACGTCAAAAAAAATCGTTTCTCTGTGTTGGTCTTGACACGGATTTAGATAAAATTCCAGAACATCTTTTAAAAGAAGAAGACCCCATTTTCGCTTTCAATAAGGCTATAATTGATGCTACGCATCCGTATTGTGTAGCCTACAAACCGAATATTGCTTTTTATGAGGCTTACGGTCTGGACGGATGGAAATCCTTGGAACGTACCATGGCATATTTGAATGCCAAGCATCCAGAAATGTTTACCATCGCTGATGCGAAACGTGGAGATATCGGAAATACATCCACTCGCTATGCCAAGGCGTTTTTTGAGACCATGGATTTTGATTCCATTACCATTGCACCCTATATGGGCAAAGATTCTGTGGAGCCCTTTTTGGAGTTTAAGGATAAGCATACCATTTTGTTGGCGCTCACGTCCAATCAGGGTGCTTTTGATTTTCAGACCAAAAATGTAGATGGCCAGGAATTGTACAAAGAAGTACTGTCCGTTTCCAAAACGTACAAAGGCGCTGAAAGATTAATGTATGTTGTTGGTGCGACTAAGGCTACTTATTTGGAAGATATCAGAAAAATTGTTCCAGAAAGCTTTTTGTTGGTGCCAGGGGTAGGTGCGCAAGGGGGAAGTTTACAAGAAGTTTGTAAATACGGAATCACTAAAGATGTAGGTTTGTTGGTGAATTCTTCTCGAGGTATTTTATATGCTTCTACAGGTTTGGATTTTGCCGAAACCGCTGCGAAAAAGGCACAGGAAATCCAGCAAGAAATGGCAATTGAACTGGCTAAACTTGATTAAGTTCTAGGCCAAGCTTTCCAAAACCTTTTTTAGGCTCTGCGCTTTCCTTTTAAAAAATTCTCCCAATTGGGTGTCTTTACCGGCAACACTGGCAGCTTTTTCCATAAAATTATTTTGCATTACCTCCAAAACTGATGCTGCTTGGCTTATACTGGTGATGGGTGTAACAGATCCAACTTTACAATACTGATTATTCATAGCTTTCAAGATTTGTTAATAACAAAGATACGTTCAAAACGGGCTTATGGACTACGTTGTGAGGTGGTATACGTCTATAAATCAGGTAATTTATCTAAAATTTAACGTATCTAGTGCTATTTGTCCAAACCCTTTACTTTAGCCTAGTAAAAAATTAACTTATCTTTAAAAGGATTGCTTTTTAACTTTCTAGGGTTGCTATGCACAGATCATTATTCGTTTTGATTTTACTTTTTCATTTTGTGGGTCAAGCACAAAATAAACAAAATTGTAATTGCTGTTCTGAAAACCATAGAGCATTTGACTTTTGGGTTGGGGAGTGGGAAGTAGTTAATTTCCAAGATGGCTCTCTTGCAGGATCAAGTGTAATCAGTAAGGAAGAAGGAGGTTGCGTAATTCGGGAAAATTGGACCAGTGCCAAAGCAGGGTATACAGGAACCAGTCTTAATTTTTATAATACCCAAACCAATGAATGGGAACAGTTGTGGATAGATAATGCTGGAGCTTCTTTAAAGTTGAAGGGAAACAGGATCAACAATCAAATGATCTTGACTTCCGATGAGTTTACAAAATCTGATGGCAAAAAATATAGGAACCGAATTACCTGGACCAAAAACGATGATGGAACCGTGAGGCAGTTATGGGAGGTCATAGGGGAAGGGAACAGTACCTCAATTGTTTTTGATGGACTCTACCGAAAAGTTCAGAAAACAAAAAACCGGTGAAGAACACCGGTTTTTAAACTAACTAACTCAAAAAAATGCTAACTCAGATAACTTGTACAAAATTCTAGTTTAACCTTCAGGCCAAGGTTAATTTAACTTTAGGATTTTGTTATAATTACTCTTAATTATTGAGTTTATAACGACTTATTTTTAGAGTTATTGCGTTTTTAGCAAAAAATTATGACTAATCTTGAAGTGCGAAGACCTTTTTTAACAAATCTGTTGTCCTGGACGAAACTTTTGTCCTAATTTCTTTCTCTTCCACGGCGATCATCGTATATACACCTTCCAAAGCTTCGTTGGTGGTATAATCCGTTAAATCCGGGTTTACATCATTGGTCAACGGCAGGCTGTTGTACTTTGTTATGATATTGCTCCAGATTTGGTCGGCACCCACTTTTTGAAATGAATTTTTGATGATTGGGTTGAATTTATTGTAGAGCTGGGTACGAGTGGCCTGTTGTAAATATTGGGTCGCTGCATTGTCGTTTCCTAAAAGAATCTGTTTGGCATCATTAAAAGTGATTCCCTTTACGGCATCTACAAAAATAGGTGTGGCTTCGCCAACGGCATCCTCTGCGGCACGGTTTATTATTCTCAAGCCTTCGTCCGCCAAACTGGACAAGCCAATATCACGCAAGGTTTTGTCCACTTTTTGTAATTCTTCCGGAAGCAAAATCTTTACAAGCTCGTTCCTGAAAAAACCGTTTTCCAGAGCTAGCTTATCCACTTGTTTTTCAATACCCATATTCAAGGCTTCCCGTAATCCTTGTGCTATTTCGGCATTTCCGATTCCTGTGGTGCCTTGGGGCAATTGGTTTACAACTTGTTGGAGTTCCGCACACCCTACAAGCTGCAACATTAAAACGCATAGCACTAATCTTTTCATGGTTAAATTTTTTAATTTGGAGTGATAATATACGGGGAAACTACATAAATAATGGTTAATTCAAAATAATGGATTCACCATTGACGAGAATTTCTAAGCTTTCACCTTCATCAATAGTAAAGGTTGCACCGTTTTGGGCAACAGTAACCTTTAAAACCCTGTCCCTGAAATTAATTTTGAAGGAGTACCTATCCCATTGTTCAGGAATTTTTGGAGAAAAGCAAAGCTTACCGTCTCTAACGCGCATACCACCAAATCCTTCTACAATACTCATCCAAGTACCTGCCATTGATGTAATATGAAGCCCTTCTTCCACCTCTTTATTGTAATCGTCCAAATCCAATCTGGATGTACGCAGGTAAAAAGTATAGGCTTGCTCCATGCGGCCCAGCTTTGCTGCTTGTATGGCATGAACGCAAGGAGAAAGTGAAGATTCATGTACGGTAAAGGGTTCATAAAAATCGAAATGTTTTTCCAGTTCTTTTTCCGTAAAATGGTCTTCAAAAAAATAAAACCCTTGCAAGGTGTCGGCCTGTTTAATATAGGGGGAACGTAGAATTCGGTCCCAGCTCCAATGTTGGTTAATGGGGCGTTCTTTTTTATTCAACTTGGCCACGTGAACCAAATCTTTGTCCAGGAACCCATCTTGCTGAAGGTAAACCCCATGTTCTTCGGAATAGGGCAAGTACATGTGGGCGGCGACTTTTTTCCATAGTCCAGTTTCATCATTGCCCAACTGGGTTTTTTCCAAAACTCTTTTGTAGTCGTTCGGATACTCCTGCTGCACATAATTTAATTGCTCCAATGTATATTCCAAACACCATTTAGCAATATAATTGGTGTACCAGTTGTTATGAACGTTGTTTTCGTACTCGTTGGGCCCAGTTACCCCTAACATCATATATTTGTTGCGGTGAGTGGACCAGTTGACGCGTTGCTGCCAAAATCGTGCAATACCGATCAGCACTTCCAGTCCCATTTCTGGAACATAGCTAAAGTCTTGGGTATATCTTGTATAGTTGTAAATGGCGTAGGCTATGGCACCGTTCCTGTGGATTTCTTCAAAGGTGATTTCCCACTCGTTGTGGCATTCTTCACCATTCATGGTAACCATGGGATATAATGCAGCACCTTTGGTGAAACCCAATTTTTCGGCATTTTCTATGGCCTTATCCAAATGGTTGTACCTATACTTGAGCAGTTTTCGGGCTACTTCTTGATTCTTGGTCGCCATATAAAAAGGAAGGCAATAGGCCTCGGTGTCCCAATACGTGCTACCCCCATATTTCTCGCCCGTGAATCCTTTTGGTCCAATATTTAATCGGGAATCTGTTCCGGTATAGGTTTGGTTCAATTGAAAAATATTGAAACGGATACCTTGTTGGGCTTTTACATCACCTTCTATGGTAATATCGCTCATTTTCCAAATAGCTGCCCATGCCTTTTTCTGTTCTTCCAGAAGCCTGTCGAAGCCTAGGGAAGATACTTCATCCAGCACTGCGTTGGCTGCTTCCATTAATTTGTCCGTATTATGGTTTCGGTCTACCGTGTACCCTCCGTATTTGAATAAACTCACTTTTTCTCCTTTATTGGTTTTTTTGGAAAACTCAAAACCGATAGCTAGCTCTTCTTTATTAAGGGAATCAGGAGTTTCTTTTATGGTATTGCCATAAACCAGATAGGCCTGCATAAAAGTACACACGTTAAAATGTGTTTTCATGGTGTGAGACTCAATAAAGGCCCTATTTTTGTTGGAACCAATGTTGGTAGTATTCCAGAACTTATCGTCCCAATTGCTGTCCTCATTGGTGATACCGGCATCAATATAAGGTTTAAAAACAATTTCAGCATCGGTATTTATTGGGGTTATCTCAAATTGAATTGCTCCAACTTCATCGTGGGGTAGACTCAAAAATCGAGTGGCAACAACTTCTATTTCTATATTATTGGGCATGGTGGCGACGAAATTTCTTCGGTACCACCCTTCCTTCATATTAAGCTCCCTCTTAAAGTTTTTAATATTAGTGCAAGTGGCTAAATCCAAGGGCTCTCCATTGATATTAACATCGATGCCAATCCAATTTGGGGCATTTATAACTTTGGCAAAATACTCGGGATAGCCATTTTTCCACCACCCGACACGGGTTTTGTCCGGGTAATATACGCCTCCAATATAGCTTCCTTGAAATGTAGGGCCCGAATAGGATTCCTCAAAATTGGCACGCTGTCCCATAACCCCATTTCCCATACTGAAAAGGCTTTCGGAAGATTTGATGCGTTCCTTGTCGAAACCTTCTTCTATAATGCTCCATGGATGTGATTGTATATAGTCTTGATTCATTTTAGGGGTGATTGATGTGTTGTTTGTTTTTTGGATTAATTTGTTAGAATTTGATTAAAACCTCTGGTTTTTATGGGTAGTGGCATTGCCCGAACATAATAAATTCCGATTAAATTGTAGTTCCATTCTCGTCTATATCCTCAACCCTTGAAACCAATAAGGCTGCAATTAAAAAGGCAACACCACTGGTCATTAGTGCATATATAGGATGTCCGTTGTATAGGTATTGTACCATTAGGCCTCCAATTAGTGCATTTATAATTTGGGGAATCACAATAAAAAAATTGAAAATGCCCATATAAACGCCCATCTTTTGTGGAGGAATGGCGCCTGCCAAAATAGCGTATGGCATAGCCAAGATACTGGCCCATGCAACTCCGATGCCAAGCATGGAAAGTATCAGCCAATTGTCGTTGGGCATAATATAAATGGATAGAAAACCCAGGGCGCCTATGATCAATGAGATGGCATGTGTTTTTTTTCGACCCACTTTATTGGCAATGGCAGGAAGAAAAAAAGCGAAGATGGCTGAAACGCCATTGTACACACCAAATAAAACACCCACCCAATCACCAGCATCTTGATAGACGGTACTTTGACTGTTGTTGGGATCCAATCCATAAATATGCTCGGCGATGGCCGGAGTGGCAAACACCCATAACCCGAACAGTCCAAACCAGGAAAAGAACTGTACCCAGCTCAATTGCCGCATGGTCTTTGGCATTTTTGCAAAATCGGTAAATATATCGATTAGGCCGCCTGTCGATTTTTCCGTTTCCTCGACTTTTTCGTCTTGGTTTAGAAGGGCCATTTCTTCAGGTGTATATTCTTTGGTGGTAAATACGGTTATGGCAACGCTGGCTACAAGTACCAATGCACCTATAACAAAGGAAAGCAGCAAGTTTAAAGGAACTTCGCCCGCCGCAGCGGTATTGCTAATTCCAACCCAGTTGGTCAAAGCGTAGGGCAACCAGGAACCGATGACCGCACCTACACCGATTAATACGGTTTGAATACTGTAGCCTAAAGTCCGTTGGTCCGATGGCAACATATCCGCTATCAACGCCCTGAAGGGTTCCATGGCAATGTTGAAAGAGGCATCCATTACCATAAGCATACCGGCACCAACCCAGAGTGAGGGCAAAAAAGCGGTGAACATATCCGCATTGGGCATAAAAATGAGCCCCAATGAAGCCAAAAGGGCACCTGTCAGAAAATAAGGTCGTCTACGTCCCAACCTAGTCCAGGTCTTGTCGCTGTAATAGCCTACAATAGGTTGTACGATAAGTCCGGTAAGTGGAGCAACGATCCAAAACCATGAAAGTTCATGGACATCGGCGCCAAAACTTTGGAGAATTCTACTGGCATTGGCATTTTGGAGGGCAAAGCCCATCTGAATTCCAAGGAATCCGAAACTGAGGTTCCAGATTTCCCAGAAGTTTAATCTTCGCTTTTGAAACATTGTGATAGAGTGTTAGATCCACAATTTGAACTGCTTATACCGCTCTGGAATACTTTTAGGGAAAGTAAAATAAAACATTTTCGTGGACAAACTTTAATCCCATTAAATGGGTTTAATTCCCCGATGCCCTGTGTCGAAATGGTTTTAAGGTTTGCTGGTTTGAATACCTCGTGGGCCTGCCTTTGTCGGCAGACAGACTTTTTCCGAGGCCGTTGATTTTAGGAAAAAATAACGGTCTTGTTGTTGTAGACCATGGTTTTTCGAGCTACGTGAAGTTGAACGGCGCGAGAAAGGACTATACGTTCCAAATCCCTGCCCTTGGCAATAAAATCCTTAACGGAATGTGTGTGCGAAACTGTGGTGACATCTTGCTCAATAATGGGCCCCGCATCCAAATCCTCAGTAACGTAATGGCTGGTGGCACCAATAATTTTAACGCCTCGATTAAAAGCGGCATGGTAAGGTTTGGCCCCCGCAAATGCTGGTAAAAAAGAGTGATGGATATTAATGATTTTCTGAGGGAATTCATCAATCACCTTTGGTGATACTATTTGCATATATCTGGCCAAAACAATAAAATCAACGCCGTATCGCTCTAAAAGTTCGAGCTGCTTGTCTTCGGCCTCTGCTTTATTTTCTTTGGTTACGGGAATGTGGAAATACGGAATATTGAACTGCTCTGCCACATACTCCAAATCCTTGTGGTTGCTCAAAATAAAAGGGATGTCCACAGATAATTCGCCAGAGTTGTATCGGCTCAGCAGATCGTAAAGGCAATGATTGTACTTGGAAACAAAAATGGCCATTTTTGGTCTGTACTCATCTGTATATGCATCCCATTCCATGTTAAAATCAGTAGCCAACCCCTGACCGAAATCTTCTTTGAACTTGGGTAGGTCCAATTCCTGTTCAAATTCACTCTTCAAACGCATAAAAAATACGCCCGCCTGTTTGTCCACATGTTGGTCAAGGTACACAACATTTCCTTTTTGCTGATGGATAAAGGTAGTTACGGAACGAATGATTCCAGATTGGTCCGGGCAATTGATAAGAATGGTCAGTTTCATTGAACATGTTTGAACGGATAAAATTATGGTATTCAAAAAAGGAAGTCCAAACTTTTATTATTTTTTGTATAATCTTAATCAAAACCAATTTTCATTTGCATTTTCTGTAAATTGCAGGGCGAAAACAGACCTTTTATTGCAGATGGAACAAATTAAACCCTACACCCCTAAACATAAAATCAGAATTGTAACCGCAGCTTCTCTGTTCGATGGACACGATGCAGCCATCAATATTATGAGAAGGATTATCCAAGCTACAGGGGTCGAAGTGATTCATTTGGGACACGATAGGAGTGTGGCCGAAGTGGTGGATTGTGCCATCCAAGAGGATGCGAATGCCATTGCAATGACCTCGTATCAGGGCGGGCACAATGAGTATTTTAGGTATATGTTCGATTTGCTGAAAGAAAGAGGCGCGGCACACATCAAAATCTTTGGTGGCGGTGGCGGTGTCATCCTTCCAGAAGAAATAAAGGAGTTGATGGATTATGGGATTGAGCGAATTTATTCCCCGGACGATGGTAGGGAAATGGGGCTGCAAGGAATGATCAACGATTTAGTAAAACGATGTGATAATGCCGTTCCCGATTTAAACCTTCCTAAAGGAAAGTCACTGGAAAACGAATTGGAGAAAAAGCATCCGAATACCTTGGCTCGATTGATTTCATTGGCCGAGAACCGTCATAAAGAGTACGAGAAATTTCAACAAGAAATTGAACAGAGACAGGCCAACGTACCTGTTTTAGGCATCACGGGTACAGGTGGAGCAGGAAAATCGAGTTTGGTCGACGAATTGGTACGGCGTTTTTTGATGGATTTCCCAGATAAGCATATCGGTATTGTTTCGGTGGATCCCTCAAAACGAAAAACGGGAGGCGCGCTTTTGGGTGATAGAATCCGAATGAATGCCATCAATAGCGATAGAGTGTACATGCGTTCTTTAGCTACGCGACAATCCAATTTGGCCCTGTCCAAACACGTTTCGGAGGCAGTTCAAGTGCTGAAAGCTGCAAAATATGACCTGATTATCTTGGAAACCTCTGGGATCGGTCAATCCGATACCGAAATTTTGGAACACAGCGATGTTTCGCTCTATGTGATGACGCCAGAGTTTGGTGCGGCCACGCAATTGGAAAAAATTGACATGCTGGACTTTGCCGATATTGTAGCCATCAATAAGTTCGATAAACGTGGTGCTTTGGACGCCCTTCGCGATGTAAAAAAACAATATGCCCGTAATCATGGATTATGGCATACCAATGAAGACGAACTCCCCATTTTTGGAACCATTGCTTCGCAGTTCAACGACCCCGGGATGAACAATCTATATAAAAAGGTGATGGGCACCTTGGTGGAGAAAGCGGGTTCCAATTTGGAATCGACCATCGAGATTACCCAAGAAATGGCGGAGAAAATCTACGTGATTCCGCCAGCACGTACCCGATATTTATCAGAAATAGCTGAAAATAATAGAGGTTATGATGCCAAGGCAAAGGAAGAATCCAAAATAGCTCAAAAGCTTTACGGTATCTTTTTGACATTAGCTTCTACTTTGGAAATGGACCAAGAACAAGCCGAGGAGCTGTTTTTGGATAAATCGGGATTGAACGAAGAGGAAATTCAATCATACCTAAAAAGTGATAAATCCAAAGAATTTATTTCACTACTGATAAAGGAGTTCGACAAAGTCAAGATGCATCTGAATCCACACAACTGGGAGGCTATTTTAAAATGGCGGGAAAAGGTAAAACGCTACAAATCTGAAATCTATTCCTTTAAAGTTCGAGAAAAGGAGGTCAAGATAAAAACCCATACCGAATCCCTATCGCACAGTCAGATTCCTAAAGTTTCCTTGCCCAAATACCAAGCTTGGGGAGATATTTTACAATGGATATTGCAAGAAAATGTACCCGGTGAATTTCCATACACGGCAGGTTTGTATCCGTTTAAAAGGGAAGGAGAGGACCCAACCAGAATGTTTGCAGGTGAGGGAGGACCCGAACGTACCAACCGACGCTTCCATTATGTGAGTATGGACATGCCCGCCAAACGATTGTCCACAGCTTTCGATTCGGTGACGCTGTACGGAAACGACCCGGACCATCGGCCTGATATTTATGGAAAAATCGGAAACGCTGGGGTTTCCATCTGCTGTTTGGATGATGCTAAAAAACTGTATTCAGGTTTTGATCTAAGCAGTCCAATGACTTCGGTAAGTATGACCATTAATGGCCCTGCGCCTATGCTTTTGGCCTTTTTTATGAATGCTGCCATAGACCAAAACTGTGAGAAATACATCAAAGAAAATGGTTTGCAGAAAAAGGTCGAGGACAAAATCAAAACCATCTTTAAAGAGAAGGGGATAGCACAGCCCCAATATTATGGAAAACTTCCTGAAGGGAACAATGGTTTGGGATTGATGCTTTTAGGCGTTACGGGTGACCAAGTGCTACCAAAAGAAGTGTACCAGGAAATAAAGGCCAAGACCCTGAACCAAGTTCGCGGTACGGTACAGGCCGATATATTAAAAGAGGACCAAGCACAGAACACCTGCATTTTCTCGACCGAGTTTGCCCTAAGGTTAATGGGCGATGTGCAAGAATATTTTATTGAACAACAGGTTCGTAATTTCTATTCGGTTTCCATATCGGGTTACCATATTGCAGAGGCGGGTGCCAACCCCATCACGCAGTTAGCTTTTACGCTGTCCAATGGGTTTACCTACGTGGAGTACTATTTGAGCCGAGGGATGGACATTAACAAATTTGGTCCAAACCTTTCGTTCTTCTTTTCCAATGGAGTAGACCCGGAGTATGCGGTAATTGGTCGCGTAGCTCGTCGTATTTGGTCCAAAGCCCTGAAAGAGAAATATGGGGCCAACCCGAGAGCGCAAATGCTCAAATACCATATTCAAACTTCGGGAAGGAGTCTGCATGCGCAGGAAATTGATTTTAACGATATCCGTACCACGCTTCAGGCCCTGTATGCGATTTATGATAACTGTAATTCATTGCACACCAATGCTTACGATGAAGCCATTACCACACCGACTGAGGAATCGGTGCGCAGGGCCATGGCCATACAGTTGATCATTAATAAAGAATTGGGTCTGGCCAAAAACGAAAATCCAATTCAAGGATCATTCATTATTGAAGAATTGACGGATTTGGTGGAAGAGGCCGTTTTGATGGAGTTTGACAGGATTACCGAACGTGGTGGTGTACTTGGTGCCATGGAAACCATGTACCAGCGTTCCAAAATACAAGAAGAGAGCCTTCATTATGAAACTTTAAAGCACTCCGGGGAATATCCCATTATTGGAGTGAATACATTTTTGAGTTCCAAAGGCTCACCTACCATTTTACCTGCCGAAGTAATACGGGCTACCGAAACCGAAAAGGAAAATCAAATCAAAACCTTGCAAAATCTGCACAAAAGGGAAGCTGGTGAAGCTGCGAAACAGTTGAACGAATTACAGGAAGCGGCTATCAATAATGAAAACATTTTTGCAACATTGATGGAAGCTGCCAAATATTGCTCATTGGGCCAGATTACCGAAGCTTTGTTCCAAGTGGGAGGGCAATACCGAAGAAATATGTAAGGGGGAACTTAGTCGTTCTTGTTGATCAAGGACTTTCTCCACTTTTTAAAGGAAACTCGGAATATCCGAATCTCTCTGCGAAGAAGATTTAGGTATTCCTTTTCTTTGACGCCGTCCCTTTCCAAACCATTGCAATAGGCCAAGATGTTACGGGTCATAATGTTTACGTACGAAAGACTTCTCATTCGCGAGGTATGGCAATTGCTCAATGCAGCTTGTTCCACTTCTTTCGTAATCAAATCAGCATCCGCCAAAAGGGATTTGGAGATGTCGTCTCGGAAGGAATCAATTTTACGCAAAGACAGCATTTCCCTGTTTTGGGCAAAATAGGCCGCTACAGCTTCGCTCATGTCGCGTAGCGCCAAAGATTTACGGTAAACACCTAAGGAGTTAAGGGAATTTCTCTCCATTTTCAATAGCAATTTTGTACTATAAAATTAAGCACGATTTAAATTTTTTTACTTTTGTTAATAAAGCAATTATTCGATTTTACTTTCGATAGTAAAAAAATAGTGGTAAATTTCTTTTGATATGAAGATAGATGATTTGAATTGGCAAATCCTGAATCATTTGCAACAAAATGCGAGGGAATCTTTTGCCAATATTGGAAGGAAAATCGGGTTGACACCACCCGCTGTGGCGGAGCGCGTAAAAAAGATGGAGGACCTCGGAATTATTGAGCGTTACAGCACTAAAATTTCGTATGTAGAGGCCGGGTATCAGCTAAAGGCCATTATTATGTTGCGTGCTTTTATGGGAAAACTCAAACCGTTCTTGGATAAGGTCAAAACGTTCCGGGAAGTGGTAAACTGCTATCGAATTACGGGAAATGAGAACATCATTATGGAGGTAGTGCTTCGTGATCAGTCGCATTTAGAAGAATTTATTGATGAACTGATCGTATATGGTGAGTGCAGGACACATATTGTATTGTCCAACGTTGTGGCCAATTCACCGATTCAAAAAAATAGGACAGCCAAGTAGTTGCCGGATAAATTTGACGTTTTTAAAACAAACTTTGGCTAGATTTTTGTTAAAATAGGGTTATGAGAAAAACATATTTGTTACCGCTTCTGACTATTTTTTGCACATTTTCTGTCTTTTCGCAACAAATGGTTTTGAAAAAGGGGGAGATTATTGATAATCTCTCGGTCAACGATTCAACCAAAAACAGCTACTCCCTTTATATTCCCAAAACATTCTCCATGGACGAAAAATGGCCGTTGCTCATGATTTTTGATACGGAGGGGAATGAGAAAAAGGCACTGTCCATGTTTGTGCTTGCTGCGGAAAAGGAAGGCTATGTTTTGGCGGCCCCAAAGTTGATCGACAGTATTTCTTTGACCAAGAATATGGTAGTGGCTGGCCAAGTTATTCAGAAAGTTACAAGTCTATTGCCAATACATAATGATCGGATTTATGCCGCAGGCGAGGATTCCGGAGGGCAATTTGCCAGTTTGGTGCCCATTCTGATCAATGGGGTCAACGGAGCCATGTCCATTGGCGCCTCCTTATCCAATAGCGAACTCATTAATGTTAAAAAGCCTTTTCATTTTATAGGTATGGTCAGCAAAGAAAACTTTAATTATCCATTTATGCTGACGGATACCAAGCTTTTGGACCGCTATAAGTTTCCCAATCAGGTTTTGTTGTTCGATGGAAATGGCAACTGGCCAGGTGTGGCTTATTTACAAAAAGGAATGCAGCTCTTCACCCTCGATGCCATGGGACGAAAATGGATTCCCCAAGATACATCCTATATCGAAAAAGCGTACCAGGAAGATTTGGCAAAGTTAAATCAGTTGAAAAGCATTGGCGATTTATTGTGGGCGGAACAATATATGACAGAAATGACTTCCATATACGGAGCTTTAAAAAATATGGACTCCCTAAGGTCGGTACAGCGAGACCTTCGGAGAAACAGGGATTATAAAACCTTGAAACGAGCGGAAAATGCCGCTTTCTTAAAAGAGTCCATGCTGAAAGAAGATTATCAATATTATATGGAGGAGGATGTTTATACCCATAATTTCAACAATTTGGGTTGGTGGAACCATCAAATGGGCGAGATAGAAAAATTTATTTCTGGTTCAAAACCGTATGAAAAACAAATGGGACATCGGTTAAAGGGTTTTGTAAATGCATTGGCAGAGGATTACATTGACATTATAGCTTCGGAAAAGGTGGTTGATGAAGATGCCTTGGCATTTTTGTATATGCTGAAAACAATTTTAGAGCCGGACAACTACGAGTATTATCTAAAAACCATTTCCATCAGTGCAAAAAATGATGATTTTGGTACTTCGTTATTCTATTTGGAAGAGTTGTTGAAAAAGGGTTTTAAGGATAAGGAAAAGCTCTATAGTCTGGAAAATACAGCCTTGTTCCGCATTACCCCGGAGTTTAACGAGCTTGTCTCAAAATATTTGAAAGACGCGCGGTACGATATTAAGGTCGATGAAAATTAATCTACCAGGTAGACTTGACACTGATTTGGTTTAGAGCTGTATTTTTGTACAAATACTTTCTGAATGAAATACGTAATCCTACTTTCAGTTATATTCCTAACAGCCTGTGGTCAAGGAAAAAAATATCATGACAAAGAAAAGACGATAGCAGTTGAATCCGACTTGATTGCCGGTATTCTTGAATATCAAAAAGAACAGAACGAAAGTTTTAGAGACCCGGATTCCTCTCCTTTGCCCGACAAATACCGTAAGGATTTTGAAGGGCTCGATTTTTTTGCGCCCGATACCACTTATATAGTAAAGGCCCACTTTGTACGCACTCCCGATGCCGAACCTTTTTTAATGCCCAGCACTACGGATAGGCAAACACGGGAGGTGGTCTACGGAATTGCCCATTTTACCTTAAACGGTACAGCGCATCAATTGGAAGTGTACCAAAGTTTGGATTTGATGGATGATGAGGAATATGAAGATTATCTGTTTTTGCCTTTTTTGGACAACACCAATGGTGAAGAAACGTATGGTGGTGGCAGGTATATTGATTTGTCCATCCCGGAAGGGGATACTTTGGTGATTGATTTTAACAAAGCGTACAACCCGTATTGTGTTTATAACAAAAAGTACTCCTGCCCTCTAGTGCCAAGGCAAAATTATTTGAGAACTAAAGTGAGAGCAGGAGTGAAAAATTTTAACAAGGACTAAAAAAGCCTTAATCCTATTGGAATAAGGCTTTTTTTCGTGTCATATCTATAGTGCTTAGAAGGAGTAAATCGCAGCGAACAATACAGAGGCCAAGCTCGAGGTTGGAGCAAGATCGTGGTCGATAAAAGTATCTTCAGAGGCACTATCCAATCGAATTTCTGGTTTAAGAATCAAGTTTCCAATAGTAGCGCTACCTGTTAAAGTTAATGCCAGTACACTTGCATCTCCATCAGCATCAAACACCTCTCCAATGGCACCAAATTCATCCGTTTCCATAAAGTATTCCCCCCTAAGTCCTAGGCTAAAAGTATCAGAAATTGCGTACTGCGGATAAAGTGCGGCACCTGTAAAGGATCCCCCGTCATCTTCCATGCTAAAGTGAGCAGCGTTGATACCCAAGAAGAACTCATCTGAAAGGTCAAAACCACCAGTATAGTCAACCTCAAAGCCTCCTTGGCTGTACAAGAAATTCAAAAACTGACCTGAGTAGCCCAATTGTGCGCCCACGGCGTAATCACCTGTCGGGTTGAACTCGGTCAGATCTGTTGGATTCATTACAGCTACCATGGCAGACCAATCGTTGCCCAAATCAAAATCGGCCTTAAGACCTGTGTGGCTAAAAGGGCCGTAAGAAAATAGGTAGGAAGTACTGTAGTTAAAGTTGGCCGCAGGTGAAATTACCTCATAACCCAAAAATGTGTTGAAGTTACCAAAGGTAAGAGTCACGGCATCACTTACATTCCAATACACGTATAACTGGTTTACAATATCGCCAGTAGCAGAGTACATGGGAGATGCAAAAATAGCATCCGTACCACGTGGGCCAAAAACCAGATCGGCCACAAAACCTACTTTTTCACCCTCATAAGCGGCAATAACATTTGCCATGCCCAAAGAGAACCCTGGTAGTTGTGCAAAAGAGGATCCCGGGGCTATGGCTTCCTCGTCATTTGGAGCGGTAATATTTGCTCTGTAATAAGCATCAACAGTACCACTAAAGCTAAACTTTGGAGTAGTTTCTTCCTCCTGTGCAGTGGCGGAAAATGTTACCATTGAAATGATGGCGATAGCCAAAATTTTTCCGAAGTTTGTATTTATAATCGTTTTCATATCATAATCGTTTTAAGTTGTCCTTTTATTGAAGGACGGTTGTTTAATTGTGAGTTTGATTGAAAAGGTTATTCAACGGAGCGTTTGGCAGAACGCTCCGTTCCTTTTTACAATCTTGTTGTGAGTTTGAAAGACTTGTTTTATTTGTCTTGGGAAATGTGTTCTGGATAAGCTTCCACTCCATGCTCGTGCAAATCCAAACCTTCAACTTCCTCTTTCTCAGATACCCGTAGTCCAATGGTTTTCTTCAAAATAAAGAGTACTATAAAGGAAGCAACAGCAGCCCAAACAATATAGGCCAACGATCCGTAGGTCTGTACCCAAAGTAGTTTTCCGCTACCTCCGTAAAACAATCCGCCATCCAGTGCAAATAGGCCAATTAGTACGGTTCCAAGGAATCCACAAACCCCGTGAACGGAAATGGCACCTACAGGGTCGTCAATCTTAAGTTTTTTATCAATAAATTCAATGGACGCAACCACTACAATACCACATAGCAGACCAATGGCAAGGGCTCCCCAAGCATTTACGGACCCGCATCCGGCGGTAATACCTACCAAACCGGCCAAAGCACCGTTCAATGTCATGGAAATATCCGCTCTACCATATCTGGCCCAGGTAAAGAACAGGGCTGCAATGGCACCAATGGCAGCGGCAAGGTTGGTGTTGATGATAACACTGGTTGCAGCGATGGTATCGTCACCGCCCCAAGCCAATTGGGAACCACCGTTAAATCCAAACCATCCCAACCAGAGAATAAATACACCCAATGCTCCAAAGGCCATATTGTGACCTGGAATCGCCTTGGCCTTTCCATCTACATATTTACCAATTCTTGGGCCAACCAAAATGGCGGCTACCAAGGCGGCGGCACCACCTACGGCATGTACTACGGAAGAACCTGCAAAATCAACGAATCCGGCTGTGTTTAACCATGCATCGTCGTCAAAAGGCCAGTACCAGCTACCTGAAATAGGGTAAATTAAAGTGGTGAGGATTGCGGAGAAAATCAAATAAGTGGAAAATTTGGTTCTACCTGCAATTGCTCCCGATACAATAGTGGCTGCTGTGGCACAGAAAACTGTTTGGAAGAACAGGTTGTGCCAATCATCGGCGCTAAAAAAGAAATACCCTTGATCGGATGGGCTAGATCTAAAAAATCCTCCGCCCACTAAATCGCTGCCATACATAATGGCGTAACCTACCGCCCAAAACATTATGGAGCCTACGGCAAGGTCCATAACGTTCTTCATTATTATATTACCGCTGTTTTTGCTTCTGGTAAAACCTATTTCCACAAGGGTAAATCCTGCTTGCATAAAAAATACCAAAACGGCGGCAAGTGTAATCCACAAGGCGCCCATATCGCCAGTTATGGCTTCAACGGCTTTATCTATCGCTTCTTGTTCTTGTACAATCATAATCTAAGTTTTTAAGTTTTTTGGCTATTAAATGTTAGTTGATTCCTGCGCTACCGCTTTCCTTGGTCCTAATTCTGTAAGCTTCGATAACATCGGAGACGAAAATTTTTCCATCACCAACATTACCGGTACTGGCAGTGTCCAATAAAACATTCACGGTTTTTTCCAGAAAGTCATCGCTAACTACGATAACCAAATACCTTCGCTGTATATCGCTCGTACTGTACGATATGCCACGATAGACATGTCCTTGTTTTTCATTTCCAACCCCTGTTACATCCCAGTAACTAAAGAAGTTGACCTCAATTTGATGCAGGGCTTTTTTCACCTCATCAAATTTGGATTTTCTAATAATTGCCTCGACTTTTTTCATAATTAAGTAGTTAATTGATGATTCAAATATATGTGAATTCAATACAGACTACCTAAAATGAGAGGGTTGTTGTTCAATTTTTGTGAGTATAAAAAAAATACCCCCTAAAATTTAGGGGTATTGAATTTTAAATTATTTTTTGTTATGTATTTGTTGATTTTGTATTAACATTATGTGCCTAATGCTTTGTTTTTATCAATAGAAGTGCCATAAAACATGTAAAATGTTTAATTTTTAACAAATTTTAACGATAAAAATACAGTTTGTAACTAATGGATGTGTCGGGCGATCCATAATCCCAACACAACGGCCAATACACCAATGCCAATACTCGAAATCATGTAAATGGCTAAATTGAGAAGTTCGCCATTCTTTAAATAGGTATGCTTTTCAAAAGCAAATGCAGAAAAAGTAGTGAAGCCACCGCAAAATCCAGTAGCCAGAAAAAGAGTGTTGTTATCGGATAGTAGATTGCCCTTGGCAGAGAGACCTAAAAAAAGACCAATTAAAAGACAACCTATAATATTGACCAAAAAAGTCCCCAAAAAGAAATTATGGAAAAGAGGGTTGAGGGGTTTGGAAATCAAATAACGTAGAACGCTACCAATTCCTCCGCCCAAAAAAACAAGTAAGGCTTGCTTCATGCCTTAAAGGTACAAACTAAACCGCTTCTTTGTACTCGGTTTCTACGGCCTCACGGGGGAAAAGTTTGGTGGTTGAGTTCTCAGAAATCCGTTGCATAGGTTTTGTAAACCTTTCTTTAGCTCCGTTGACACTGAAAATCAACAGAACGGCATTAATGGTAAGCAAAACAAAAAGAATACTCAAAAATACAGTCATCTAGGTTAGGTGCTAAAGTATTGTTAAAACAAAAGTACGTTTTTTCCTATAAGAACGAAATACAGGGCCAACTATTGTTGTTAAACAATTGATTTTTGTGGTAAAGACAAATTAAATGTTAATTTTTGAGGAAGTATTTAATCAAAAATAGGATAATTATAAATGTTAAGAAGGCAGCTAGAATCCAGATGACACCTTTATAATTTTTTTTGTGCAGTTTCTTGTCCTTTCGATAAGAAAATGAGATGATTGCCACAAAGGCTATAAAAAATAAGGCTGCGAAAATTAGCTGTCCCGTACTGAACATATTTTATATTTTTATGCAAAGCTAAATCAAATAAGTGTAATGGAAAGTAAAATTAAGGCCGTGGAGCTCTTCCACAATTCTTTTGGTCTTGGAGTTTCCCAAGAGCCAAAGGCAGATTTGGGAAAGGACAAAAACAATCTAAGGTTCAATTTGATGGATGAAGAGAACCGTGAGTATTTGGAAGCCGCCAATAATAACGATCTGGTTGAAGTTGCCGATGCATTGGGCGATATGCTCTACATTTTATGCGGAACCATACTAGAGCATGGCATGCAATACAAGATAGAAGAAGTTTTTGAAGAGATACAACGCAGTAACATGAGTAAACTTGGAGCCGATGGAAAACCCATTTACCGTAAAGATGGAAAAGTACTGAAAGGTCCAAATTACTTTAAGCCGGACATTCAAAACATAATCGATAAATAAAAAAGGTGCCGATCGGCACCTTTTTTATTACTGGATGACTTCGTGTCGCCATCCAAATTTATCTTCGGCACGGTTGTATTGAATGTCCGTGATTCTTTTTTTCAATAAAGAAGCATAGCTTTCTTCAATCTCGGGCAATGTATAATCCTTGCCGTGGTAGCCAAAGCCAGAAATCGGAGACACTACCGCAGCCGTACCTGCACCGAACATTTCTTTTAAAGAGCCATTTTCCGCAGCCTCGACCAATTCGTGAACGGATATTTTGCGAACCTCGGTCTTAATGCCTTCATCTTTGGCAATGTCCAAAATGCTCTTTCTCGTTATTCCGTCCAAAATACGATCGCTGGTAGGGGCGGTCATTAATGTATCGTTGATTCGAACAAAAACGTTCATGGCTCCTGCCTCCTCAATAAATTCGTGTGTATTATCGTCTGTCCAGATTACTTGTTGATAACCCTTATCCGCTGCCAACTTTGTTGGATAAAACTGTCCGGCATAGTTACCACCTGCTTTGGCGTAACCTACGCCACCGTTTGCTGCTCGTGAATAGGTTTCTTCTATCAAAACTTTCACTTTTCCCGAAAAATAAGCCCCTGAAGGTGCACAGGCGATGATGAATTTATATTCATCGGCCGGTGAAGCGTGAAATCCATTTCCAGAAGCAAAAACAAAAGGTCTAATATATAAGGAACTTCCTGGGCTTTGAGGAATCCAGTCACTCTCCAATTGGATAAGAGCATTGAGCCCCTCCATAAAATAAGCTTCGGGTATTTCTGGAATGGCCAGTCTTTGGGCCGATTTGTTCAATCGTTTCCAATTTTCTTCTGGTCTAAAAAGCCAAACTCTTCCGTCTTCGTCCTTGTAGGCCTTCATCCCTTCAAAAATAGATTGACCGTAATGGAAAATCTTTGAAGATGGGTCCAGGGTAATCGGCTGGTAAGGCACCACTTTGGGAGCAGACCACTCACCATTCTTATAATCACAGACCAACATATGGTCGGAATAAACACTTCCAAAGGAAAGATTGTCAAAATCCACATCATGGATTTTTGAGTTTTTGACTCTTTCCATAGCTATTTTATTCGCTAATGTTTCCATATCACTTACATTTACAGGGATAAAATTAGCTATTTATTGTTAGTTTTGGACGTTAATCAAATCTAAATATTATACTTGACCCACAATTACTTAAATGTTATCAAAAATGAGACTTTTTAACACTTTTGCTACAATTATTTTACTCGGTATGGCACTGGTTTCATGTAAGCAAGAAACCATTAAAGGCGATTATTTTGGAGAGGAATTCAAAGTTTCTGGAGAGGCTTCCAAAACATCAGCTCCATTTGATGAAATTTCTGGAAGGGATTCCCTGCAGACCCAAATAGTTGGTGAGATCAAGGAGGTATGCCAAGCCAAAGGATGCTGGATGAAGGTGGAACTGGAGTCCAATGAAGAGGTATTTGTCCGTTTTAAGGATTACGGTTTTTTTGTGCCAAAGGATGCCGCAGGAAAAAAAGTGGTGATGAACGGTGCGGCTTTTTTTGAAGAAATGTCCGTAGAAGACCAAAAACACTACGCAGAGGATGAAGGTGCTTCCGAAGATGAACTGGCCCAAATTACCGCTCCCAAGAAAACGTTGAGGTTTGAAGCAGACGGGGTATTGATTGCCAGCCAACCTTGAAGCGAAAAATAATCACTACGGGCGACGGTTCCAAGACCATCCAAATAGAAGATTGGGACGAACAGTACCATTCCAAACATGGTGCGGTTCAAGAAGCCTATCATGTTTTTATTGAGCATGGTCTAAAGTTGTTCCAAAAAAAACACATCCATCTGTTGGAAATAGGTTTTGGTACGGGCCTCAATGCACTTATTACCCTAATAGAAGCTTCCAAACAACAATTGAGTGTTGATTATGTTGGGGTTGAGGCGTTTCCGGTTTCCTTAGAAGAAGTAAATCAGTTGGACTATTGCGAGCAGTTGGGTTTTGAAGGATTGGAGCAAATGTTTCAAAAAATGCATAGTTGTCCATGGGAAAAAGTCATTTCGATCACAACCGATTTCACACTTTCAAAACAAAAAAAGGATTTTAAGGAAATCAGTCAGCAAAACCAGTTCAACCTTATATATTTTGATGCATTCGGTGCTAGGGTCCAACCCGAACTTTGGACCGAAGCCATTTTTTTGAAAATGTACCAAGCACTAAAAGCCAACGGGGTTTTGGTCACTTATGCCGCCAAAGGCAGTGTGCGCCGAGCCATGCAAGCTGTTGGTTTTACCGTAGAACGATTGCCCGGCCCACCAGGGAAAAGAGAAATGCTAAGAGCCACAAAACAGGAGTGATAGCCAATATTCTGTTAAGGAAAATGCTTTTGGTGTCATAAATAGGTTTAAAGTTTAAACAAATATGTTAAACCTAAATTAAGGTCTCATAAACAGTCGATTAAACCTATAACTTTGCGCAAAATGATTGTGATTGTATGAAGGTGTTGATAACAGGAGCTACTGGATTGGTTGGGCGGGCCATAGTTGAGGTTTTGCATCAAAAGGGCATTCCAGTAAATTATTTGACCACAAGCAAGGGGAAAATTACTTCCGACGAAGATTTTCAAGGATTTTATTGGAATCCTGCCAAAGGTGAGATAGATACAGACTGCTTTAATAATGTGCAGGCCATAATCAATCTGGCTGGAACAAGTATAGCCAAGCGTTGGACCCCCCAGCATCGAAAAAAAGTGATCTCCAGTCGTATAAATAGTTTACAAACCCTAAAAAAAGGGTTGGAAAACTCCAATAACAACGAAGTTGAATGTCTTGTTTCAGCGTCGGCTATTGGTATATATCCAGATTCTATTTCGGATTATTATGATGAGAGCACATCCAAAGTTGATGGAGGTTTTTTGGGCGAGGTAGTTCAAAAATGGGAAGCCGAGGCCGAAACCTTTGAAACAATTGGTGTAGATGTCGCTAAAATTAGGATAGGTCTCGTACTGTCAACAGAAGGTGGTGCCCTGCCCAAAATGGCAAGGCCTGTAAAAAACTTTGTTGGTGCACCGATTGGTAGTGGTGAACAATGGCAATCTTGGATACATATCAAAGATTTGGCGCAAATGTTCGCTTTTGCGGTAGAAAACAACCTTCGGGGCACATATAATGGTGTGGCCCCCAATCCAGTCACCAACACAAAACTTACCAAGGAACTGGCTAAAATTTTGGAAAGACCCCTGTGGTTACCGAATGTACCCGCATTTTTCTTAAAGCTGGTTTTGGGAAAAATGGCTACTCTTTTACTGGCAAGCCAACGGGTGAGCAGTAAAAAAATAGAAGAAGAAGGATTCTCTTTTCAGTATGTGAATATTTGTCAAGCATTAAAAAAATTATATACACCACAAGAAAAAGGTATGCCTGCATCGGTTGAAGCATAGAAAAATCAGGGCTTACATACTTTTTAAAAGATTAAAAGACCGCTTTTGGCGGCCTTTTTTATGTTTTGCGGTGACATTTTGACATTTTTGGACAATTGGCAGTACTTTTGCCACTTCAAATCGGAATAAAACATTAGAACATGAGCAATAAAAGTAAGGTTGAGGAAATGGAAGATGAGCCTAAAAAAGGGCAAACCGAAGAAAGTACTGAGCTGAACGATAAAAATATAGAAACCGAAACCACGGAAGAAATCGAAGAAGATGAAGTTTCTGAGGAGGAGAAGCTGCGTGAAGATTTGGCAAAAGAAAAAGAGAAGTTCCTGAGGCTTTTTGCCGAGTTTGAAAACTATAAGCGAAGAACTTCCAAGGAGCGTATGGATTTGTTCAAGACGGCCGGACAAGAGGTCATGGTGGCTTTGCTTCCTATTTTGGACGATTTTGAACGTGCTTTAAAAGAGCTTTCCAAATCCGAAGACAGGGAAATGTTCAAAGGCGTGGAACTTATCAGCAATAAATTCAAAGAAACCTTGAAGAACAAGGGTCTGGAACAGGTTGAGGTAAAAGCGGGGGATACATTTGATGCCGAGGTGCACGATGCCATTACCCAGATACCTGCACCGGACAAGAAAATGAAAGGGAAAATCATAGATGTCGTGGAAAAAGGCTTCAAGCTTGGAGACCGCATTATAAGACATCCAAAAGTTGTTGTTGGAAACTAAAACTGTATGAAGGAGGATTATTACGAAATATTGGGAGTCTCCAAAGGAGCTTCAGCCGCAGAAATAAAAAAAGCCTACAGGAAAAAGGCCATCGAGTTTCACCCGGACAAAAACCCAGGTGATGCCAAGGCGGAGGAAATGTTTAAAAAATCTGCCGAGGCTTATGAAGTACTGGGCAATCCTGACAAAAAGGCAAAATACGACCAATTTGGACATGCTGCCTTCGATGGAAGTGGCGGATTTGGCGGTGGAGGTATGAACATGGACGATATCTTCAGTCAATTCGGTGATATTTTTGGTGGCGCCTTTGGCGGTGGCGGAGGATTCAGTGGATTTGGCGGATTTGGTGGCGGACAGCGCAGAGCCAAGGGAAGCAACCTTCGTATCCGTGTTAAGCTAACGCTGGAAGAAGTGGCCAATGGTGTAGAAAAGAAAGTTAAGGTAAGACGAAAGCTCCAAGCCGATGGGGTTACCTATAGAACTTGCCCTACTTGTAACGGTACCGGACAGATCACCAAAATCACCAACACCATTTTGGGCAGAATGCAAACAGCCACCACCTGTACAACTTGTGGGGGTGCTGGGCAGTCCATAGATAAAAAACCTGCTGGAGCCGATGCCCAAGGGCTCAAGGTCGAAGAAGAGACCGTGTCCATTAAAATTCCACCAGGAGTGGAGGATGGCATGCAGCTAAAAGTATCCGGCAAAGGTAATGATGCCCCCGGAAACGGTATTGCGGGAGATTTGTTGGTCGCCATTGAAACTGTTGAGCACGATACTTTAAAGCGAGAAGGAGACAATCTTCACTACGATTTGTACATAAGTATGCCGGAAGCCGTTTTGGGAAGTTCCAAAGAAATTGATGCCATTGGCGGAAAAGTCCGTATAAAATTGGAACCAGGGCTACAGTCCGGAAAGATTTTAAGACTTCGCGGTAAGGGAATAAACAGCCTTAACGGGTATGGCGCGGGAGACTTATTGGTGCATGTAAACGTATGGACACCAAAAAATATAAATAAGGAACAAAAGGAGTTTTTTGAGCGTATGCAGGATGATGATAATTTTGTTCCAAGGCCCGAAAAATCGGATAAATCCTTTTTTGAGAAGGTAAAAGATATGTTCTCTTAAGAGAAAAATCCTTCTGTTTAAATAAAAAACGTATATTTGAAACTGATGTTGGGTGACCGATATCTAATTTTCTTTTTCATAGCAATTTTTTTCCCATCCTTGATTTTTTTAAGGGTGGGTTTTTGTTTTTATAGGAAAATAGGTAGCTAGCAAATACATATCTTTGAAAAAATAGTTTACATGGATCATATCCTTGTTGCCAAAAATGTGACCAAAACCTATGGTGATTACACAGCGCTGAGCAACATTTCACTACAAATTCCTGAGAATTGCATATACGGACTTTTGGGCCCCAATGGGGCAGGTAAAACTTCGTTTATCAGAATTATTAACCAGATTACGTACCAAGACGCTGGTGAAATTTGGTTCAATGGTGAACCCTTGGCTCCAAAGCATATAGCATCCATTGGGTATTTGCCCGAGGAAAGGGGACTGTACAAGAGTATGAAGGTGGGGGAGCAGGTACTTTATTTGGCACAATTGAAGGGATTGTCCAAAAATGAGGCAAAAACAAGGCTTAAATATTGGTTCGACCGTTTAAATATTGGTGACTGGTGGGATAAAAAAATACAAGAGCTTTCCAAAGGAATGGCCCAAAAGATACAGTTTATAGTTACCGTGCTGCACGAACCCAAACTATTGATTTTTGATGAACCTTTCAGTGGTTTTGATCCTATTAACGCCAACATCATCAAAGATGAGATTCTTCAATTAAAGGAAAAGGGTACATCCATCATTTTTTCCACACACCGTATGGAGTCGGTGGAAGAGCTTTGTGAGTACATTGCCCTTATCCATAAGTCCGAAAAAATATTGGACGGAAAACTGTCGGATATAAAAAAGGCTTACAAGAACAACATTTTTAATGTGGGTGTGCAAATGGAGAAAGATGCAGAGGCCTTTATGCGTTCTTTGGAACAAAAGTTCAACATTCTTTCTTCGGAAATAGATGCTTTGGAAAATCAAATACATTTTAAGGTGCAGTTGCCATCATCGCATACGGGTGATATTTTAGCGGAACTCTCCAAGGTATCGAACATAAACAGGTTCGAAGAAACCATACCTTCGGCCAACGATATTTTTATTCAAACTGTAAACAACAAGGACAATGGCAAGTAAACTTGGTTTAATTATAAAGCGCGAATATTTGGCCAAGGTGCGCAACCGTTCCTTTATTGTTATGACCATTTTGAGCCCACTCCTAATGGTGGGGATGGTTGTTCTTATTGCGTATTTGGCCAAAATAAATGATGATGAGACCAGGGTAGTCTCCGTTTTGAACGAAAGTGCCTTCTTTCAAAGTGAATTTAGTCCATCCAAGAATATATCCTTTGTCCACATGGACGATTTGACCTTGGAGCAGGCAAAAGACTCGACCAATTCCTTGGAATATTATGGATTACTCTATATTCCCCAAGGAGCAACGGTTGAGGAGGTGTCCAATGCCTCGTATCTTTTTACCAAGGACAACCCCAATACCTCCGTGACCAAAGAATTGGAGGATATTTTTCAAAACCAACTGCGGCAAGATCGTTTGCAAAAGTTGGGAGTGACCCCAAAACAGTTTTCCAGTGTGGAAAAACCTTTTGAAATCAACCTATCCACATTCGATGGAGAAAAAAGTATAAGGGGCATCAACGAGATCAAAGCTATTATTGGAGGAGGTTTTGGCTATGCCATTATGATGTTCATCATTATTTATGGGGGCTTTGTGATGCGCAGTGTTATCGAGGAAAAAACCAGCAGGATCATTGAAGTGATCATATCCTCGGTAAAACCATTTCAATTAATGCTCGGGAAGATTATAGGAAATTCTTTGGCAGGAATCACCCAGTTTACCATTTGGATCATTTCCGCATCATTGTTGATGTTAGTGGCAGTGATGATTTTTGGAATAGACTTGACGGCACTATCAAGCGACAATGGAGTGACTCCTGGACCAATGGGAATGTCGCAATTGGGCACTATGGATGATAAAATGATGATGTATGCCAAGGAAATCTACGATATTCCATGGGGCTTGCTTATAGGGTCATTCTTTATTTATTTTATACTTGGTTACCTTATATATAGCTCTATTTATGCGGCTATTGGTGCCGCGGTGGATAATGAGACGGATACACAACAATTTATTTTCCCTATTATATTACCTTTAATGCTGGCTATTTATGTTGGGTTCTTTTCGGTTTTTAGCAACCCGCATGGACCCATTGCAGTTGGGTTTTCGTTGTTTCCATTAACATCGCCCATTGTAATGCTGATGCGCTTGCCGGGAGGAATAGGGGAAGGCGGAGTGCCTTTGTGGCAATTTTTGTTGTCCGTTTTTCTTTTGATCGTTACCTTTTTGGGAATTGTATCATTGGCGGCCAAAATTTATAGGACAGGTATCTTAATGTATGGTAAAAAACCAACATACAAAGAATTGGTAAAATGGTTGAGATATTAAAATAGTATGCAAGAAGGCGCAGAAGAAATAAAGGAAATCATTACGAAAGATGTTTGGGGGACCATTAAGGAATTTTTGGACCTTGGATTCCATATTGGGGAGGGTGAAAAGGCTATAAATCTTACTATTGGGCTTTTGCTATTGTTGACGATTACGATAGTGGTGACAAAATTTTTGCTGAAATGGCTGCGCCGCATCTTTACCCGAAAAATGCAACAGGAAGACAAACAAAAGTTTTCCAGTGTATTCAAATTTATCCATTACGTCGTTTATCTCATTGCTGTATTGGTCACCTTAAGTGCAGCAGGAGTGGATATCACTTTGGTGATTACAGCTTCCGCGGCCCTTTTTGTAGGTTTGGGTCTTGCCTTGCAAGAGTTGTTCAAAGATGTTCTTGGGGGTATTTTTATTATAGTGGATAAATCGTTACAGGTAGGCGATGTTGTTGAGGTTGATGGTAAGGTGGGTAAAGTCTTCGAAATAAAGCTCCGCACCACAAGGGCCATTACCCGTGATGATAAGGTATTGATACTGCCCAACCACAAATTTATAAGCGACATTGTTTACAATTATACCCAAAACCATAGAACCACAAGAGAAAAAGTAAGTGTAGGTGTTGCCTATGGAAGCGATGTGGATTTGGTGACCACTATTTTGGAAGAAGTGGCCAATACCCAAAAACAAGTGCTCAAAAACCCAAAACCATTTGTACTGTTCGAGGATTTTGGAGATTCAGCATTGATCTTCTCCATATACTTTTATACCAACCATACTTTCCGAGATCCACGGATAAAAAGTGAAATGCGCTATAAAATCAATGCCAAATTCAAGGAGAACAACGTTAGCATTCCGTTCCCGCAACGCGATATTCATATAATTCAGTCAAAACAATAGACACACATAAAAACCTCAACCCACCATATTGCAATTTGGAAGTGGATCACTTTCATTGTAATACTTTGTAACCATAATTTATGGGCACAGAGCACAGATATTTTTAGGCTGGAATACCTTAATATTCCCGAGAACGATAGCGGTGTCAAGACACAGCGCTACAAAGCGTTGCTCAATTTTCCCATACAGCTGAACAACAATAAGGATTACCTGGTTACAGGTGCCGAATATAATCGTTTTGATATGGGGTATTCAGCAGACCTTCCATTTGATAAAAAGGAGATGATCCGCTTCCATGTCATTGATTTTAATTTGGGATTGATCAAAAAATGGAACGAGAATTGGAATTTTGTGGCCATATTGACTCCTAGATTGGCGTCCAATTTATTGGATGGTGTGCTGCAGGATGATTTTTTTATGAATGGCTCTGCGGCTTTTTGGAAAGAAAAGCCAAAAGCAGATAAACCTTTTCGGGTGGTTTTGGGGCTGACTTACAACAGTACTACCGGGATTCCCGTACCGCTGCCCCTGATCCATTACTATAAAAAATTCCACCCAGACTGGTCGTTTATAGTAGGAGTGCCAAAATCCAACCTGAAATATCATTTTGATAAAAAACACAGTTTGGAGTTGGCACTGTTCTTGGACGGTTACTTTTTAAATCTTCAAAACGATATTGTTTTGGATAATGGATTGGCAGCTTCCCGGATTTCGTTCAACACTTTGGTGGGTAGCTTGGGGTATCAATACAGTATTTCCAAGAACATGTCCTTTTTTGCCATTGTGGGAAGCAGTGTGTATCAAGAAGGCAAATTAAGAAATAAAGATCGTGGTGAGGTGTATTTGTTTAATAACGATGCAAATTTTTATATTAGAACAGGTTTCAAAATAGGAATATTTTAAAAAGCAGTATATGTCAAAAATTCTGATAATAGAGGACGAATCGGCAATTAGAAGGGTGTTGGTGAAAATATTGGCCGAGGAAAACGATGGTTATAATGTAGCTGAAGCAGAGGACGGCCTAGCAGGAATTGAAGCCATCAAAAAGGAAGATTTTGACCTAGTGCTCTGCGACATCAAAATGCCAAAGATGGATGGGGTGGAGGTTTTGGAAGCTGCCAAGAAAATAAAACCAGAAATTCCATTTATAATGATTTCCGGTCATGGTGATCTCGACACAGCAGTAAATACCATGAGGTTGGGGGCATACGATTACATCTCCAAACCACCGGATTTAAACCGATTGCTTACTACGGTTCGCAATGCCTTGGACCGAAAGGAACTGGCCGTGGAGAACAAGGTGCTCAAGAAAAAGATTTCCAAGAACTATGAAATGATCGGGGAGAGCAAGGAAATAAATGCCATAAAGGACATGATCGAAAAAGTAGCGCCTACCGATGCCCGGGTTCTGATTACAGGTTCCAACGGTACCGGTAAAGAACTGGTGGCCCATTGGGTACACCAAAAAAGCCCCCGTTCATCGTCCCCATTTGTTGAGGTGAATTGTGCAGCGATTCCTTCTGAGTTGATTGAAAGTGAGTTGTTTGGACACGTCAAGGGTGCATTTACATCTGCTGTTAAGGACAGGGCGGGTAAGTTTGAGGCGGCCAATAAGGGAACCATATTTTTAGATGAGATAGGCGATATGAGCCTTTCGGCCCAAGCCAAAGTGCTTCGGGCCCTGCAAGAGAACAAAATCAGTCGCGTAGGTTCGGATAAGGACATTAAAGTGGATGTTCGGGTACTCGCAGCTACCAACAAGGATCTAAAAAAGGAAATTGAAGCAGGTAAATTCCGAGAAGATCTTTACCACCGTTTGGCCGTGATCTTGATCAAGGTTCCCGCACTCAACGATAGGCGAGACGATATACCTTTATTGATAGAGCATTTCGCCAAAAAAATAGCATCCGAACACGGAACAGGACAAAAGAGTTTCTCCAAAAAGGCCATAGAACTGCTTAAGAGTTATGATTGGACGGGGAATGTACGCGAACTCCGCAATGTTGTGGAACGTTTGATTATTCTAGGAGGTAAGGAAGTATCCGAGGAGGATGTGAAACTATTCGCCAGTAAATAAACCTAGGGGCAATCACCTAATTTTTCCAGAGCATCTTTAGCCAAGGTTTTAACCCGTTGGTGATATTCCTTTTTATGTTGCGATAGGTTGGTGTTCAACAAGGTCAAACGAGATTCTTCATAAATATTGGTAATAAACCTGTGAGCTTCTTCACAGTTCACATCAGAAACCACTTTATCCAAGGAAGACTCAAACCTCAATAAACAGCTGTGCACCTGTTTTTTTACCGTAGAACCATGTGTCAACATCATTCCGTTCTGAAAACCCAGAACTTCCTTGGTGTTCAGTACCAGTACATTGCTTCCATAATCACTGGAAGTTTGTTGCCCGAACTCCTGTAACACATTAATGCCGATTATAGTGCTCTCCAAAGCCTGGTGCAATGCCGCTTTGGATTTTGGTAAAACACTGGTTTTTGTAGCCGTTTTTAAATGGGAAAGTGTAATTTCCAAACTTTCAATGGCACCCTCGCAGCCACAGTCCAAAAAATTGCCCTTTGTTTTTTCAATACCGTTCAACGCTTTGTAGGCGTGGTACTTGGCCATATTTAAATTGTCGGCCACCACAGCCTCTTGGATTTTACTTTTGATGTATTCCAAATTGGTGCTTGCATATTGGCAGGCATTTGCAGGTGTAGTGAACGAAGCCATGAGCCAAAGGCCAAAAAGACCAATAGCAAAGACTATAAGTAGGATAATCTTTCTGCTTTTCATAACGATTTACAGATTTGGGACGCTGTGTCGTTGATAATCATAAAGTTACGAATTTCATCGTCCAGAGGAGAAAATAGATCGATTAAAGAACCAACTTTGGGCACAAGTGGTCAAAGTATCGATGAACTACACATTTAATAAGTAGGTTGAAGGAGTAATCAAAAAGAATTATATTCATTCCTATGAAAGAAATCAAAACAGAAGACTACAAGGTAGTTGATTCGGTAAAGCTATCTGAAAAAGACACCTACGAGGATTTTGGTGCATCCAAGAAGAAACTCAAAAAGGAACTGAAGAATATCCGAAAGGACCTTGGAGATTTTCAAGATACGCTCTACGCCCACGGAAAGTATGGAGTGCTGGTCTGTTTACAAGGAATGGACACCGCGGGCAAGGACAGTTTGATCAGGGAAGTTTTTAAAGATTTTAATGTTAGGGGAGTGGTGGTGCATAGTTTTAAGGTGCCATCCACCTTGGAAAAAAAGCACGATTACCTTTGGCGGCACTATATTGATTTGCCCGAAAGAGGAAAATTTTCTGTCTTTAATCGTACACACTACGAAAATGTATTGGTGACCAAGGTCCATCCAGAATATATTTTGGGAGAGAACCTGCCAAAAGTGGAATCTGTGGACGATATTGATGATGATTTCTGGGAAAGGCGCTATCAGCAAATCAATAATTTTGAAAAACATGTTGCCGATAATGGCACCATAATCTTCAAGTTTTTTCTGCATCTTTCCAAAGAAGAACAACGGCAACGCTTATTGCGTAGAATCCGTTTAAAGCAAAAGAATTGGAAGTTTTCTCCAGGCGACCTCGAAGAGCGAAAACTTTGGGATAATTATCAAGAGTGTTATGAAGAAGCTTTGGGCAAAACTTCCAAGGAACATGCTCCATGGTACGTAATACCTGCTGATAACAAAAAAGCAGCTAGGGTAATTGTGGCCTCCATCATGATGGAAGCGTTAAAAAAGTACAAAGATATTGAGGAACCCGAGCTGGACGATGAAATAAAAGCTAATTTAGAAACCTTTAAACAAGAACTGGAAAAAGAAACCACATGAGAACAGTCCTACTTTTGGCCTTTTTGTTGGTCAGTACCCCATTTTTTTCTCAGACCGAGGACGAAAAACAAATAAAAGCAATTTACGATGAAGCCCTTACCAATGGTAAGGCTTATGATTGGCTGAACTACCTTTCCAACCAAATTGGTGGACGTCTTTCAGGTTCCGTGCAAGCACAACAAGCCGTGGATTATACCAAGGCACAATTGGACTCACTGGGATTGGACAAGGTTTGGTTGCAACCCGTAATGGTACCTAAATGGGTAAGGGGTGTTCCTGAATTCGCCTACTTTGAAACAAAGCCTGGATTGACCACCAACGTCCCCATTTGCGCACTTGGAGGATCAGTGGCAACACCCGCTGGCGGTTTAAAGGCCAACGTGGTCGAGGTCAAGGGCATTGAGGATTTGGAAAAGTTGGGCCGTGATAAAATAGAAGGCAAGATTGTTTTTTATAACCGTCCGATGGACCCAACACTGATCAATACCTTCTCTGCATATTCAGGTTGTGTGGACCAACGCTATTCTGGCGCGGCCGAAGCCGCAAAATATGGGGCATCGGGCGTTATTGTACGTTCCATGAACCTTCGTTTGGATGATTATCCGCACACAGGCTCCATGAGTTATGGCGATACTCCAGTGAACCAACGCATACCAGCGGCGGCCATTAGTACAAACGGTGCGGAGTTGTTGAGTACTACGCTTAAATTAAATCCTGATGTAAAATTTTACTTCAAACAAAACTGTAAGCAACTGGAAGATGTGCAATCCTACAACGTAATCGGAGAAATAACAGGAAGCACCTATCCCAACGAAATTATGGTAGTGGGCGGTCACTTGGATTCTTGGGATTTGGGAGATGGTTCCCACGACGATGGAGCTGGGTGTGTACAGAGTATGGATGTGTTGAGGCTTTTAAAGGAAACTGGATATCAACCAAAACGAACTTTGCGCGTAGTGTTGTTCATGAATGAAGAAAATGGAATGCGAGGTGGCAATAAGTATGCGGAAGTCGCCCGAGCCAAAAACGAACAACACATATTTGCATTGGAAAGCGACTCTGGCGGGTTTACGCCTAGAGGTTTTTCCATTGATGCTTCTTCGGAGAATGTGAAACAGATTCAAGGATGGAGGGATTTGTTCGAACCATATTTGGTTCACCTGTTTTACGAAGGCGGAAGTGGTGCGGATATAGGTCCACTAAAAGAAGATGGAATAGTATTGGCGGGATTGCGACCCGATACTCAACGTTATTTTGACCATCACCATGCCGAGAACGATACTTTTGAGCACGTGAACAAGCGCGAATTGGAGTTGGGAGCAGCTACGATGGCCAGTTTGGTTTACTTGATCGACAAATATGGAACCATTCCCATCAAAAAAATAAAGGGATAAATTTTTCTTTTTTTTGGAAGGTTTAAACTTTCTTTGCTTTTCGCATTCGTTTGGGACCGTACCAGAGCCAAAATCCGGTAATTGTGAAAATCAAAAGGGAAATACCCATCACCGAAGTGTACACAAGTTTTATATAACCGTTTGTTCCGAGGTAATCATCCACAATGGAAGCATCGTGAATATTTTCCATAAAATCTGACCTTCGTTTTCCAATGGATAAAACATTGCCATTGGCCCCATCTAGTTGTACTTCGTAAAAAGAGTCCACAAAAAGGAACTTGACCGATCCTTTTTCCTTTCGCATATCAATACGGTCTACCTTAAAAGAGGTGTTTGGTACTTCGTTGTTAATTGTATTCAGTGCTATGGTATGCAGGCTATCAACAGGCAGCCATTTTTTTAGTTCTGCTGTAGTTCCTTGTTGTGTTTTTGGGAGGATGTATCCGTTGGAGTTCTTTTTCCAGCCCAAAATAAGACCGGATACGGAAATAAAAAAGAAAAATATAAATAATAATGCTCCTGTGGTTCGGTGTACTTTTCTAAAAATGCGTAATATTTTGGCTTGCTTCTTCCTTTTGCCCATTCCTGCCAGTTAAAACTCTAAAGATCATTAAATTTTATGAAAGTATGATACTTGCCAATACCCGAACTTAAAAGATAAGCTCGTATTTAACATAAATTTTGGAATATGAAGGAGGATTGATCGATCGGCCAATCAAAAACAGATGAATTGCTTGTAAAAGGAGTACCTAATACGCCAATGGCCAATTTTGCCTAAATAGGAGAGAAGAGAATGACAATAGCTGCGATTGCAATAAGTTTTTTGTTGAAGGATTTGATTTTAGTGTTTTTATCGGTCTTAAGTTATGGCAATGTTGTCAGCTATGATATTTAATTATGGACTTGACAAACCTCCAGAATATTTCCGTCAGTATCGTGAATGGTAAAGTATGTCGCAACATGATCATTAATAATTTCACCAACAGCTATACCATTTAGTTTTAGCCTTTGATGTGCCAAATTTGCATCAGAAGTACGAAAAATAGGATAAGAGGCGGTATTGGGATTTAACACAATCTTTTCCTGTGTTTCCCAAATTGTCAGGCTAGTAGGGCTAAAAGTATCCAGAACAACCAACTTTAGTTTTTTGTCCTCATGAATATTTTTAAACCCAAGCTTTTCGGTGTACCAGGATTTAGCTTTTTCAATGTCCGATACTCTTAAAATCACGGTATCTATTCCTTGTAAAAAGTGATTCTCCATTACTTATTTATTGTTTATTATCTCATTGCTTTACTATTACAGATAACGTTTTAAGGCCAAGATTTTTTTAAATGACTTATATCCAACGATTACTGAAACAAGTTCAGTACTAGAAATGAAGTTATTTCATTTTTCAGTTTTATATAGAAAATCGGCCGCAGTAGAACTCATCTTTTTATAATCGTGTCCTACATTCGGGACTACCTCTATTTTCCAACCAAACTCCTTTCCCAGTTGTGTGGCAATCTCTTTGGATGTGGCATAAAAATATTTTCCACGCTCAAATCTGAACAAACCTTGTTGGTCCATTTCGGGGGTATGTCTTAAGTCTCCCCTAGTTTCGTTGGCATCATCCTTTTCTCCCAAAAAAAGTATCAGATTGGAGCTGAAATCTATGTCAATGGCCGATGTAACACCATTTTTAAGTCCATACGGGAATTCAACCCTATCCGTCGGAACCGTGTACCAACCAGAGTTTGATGCCAAAATCCTATTTGCCTTATTCTCGGGTTTAAATATTGCAAGCCTATGCAATATTTGTCCTCCTGCAGAATGTCCAAACATATCATAGGTCTCTGTATCTAAATGGAGCTTTTCTTTGACCAAATCAAAAATTCGGTCAAAATCGTTGTAGATCCACTGCTCATGGTTGTGATTTACACTAAATCCAATCATAGCGGTTCTTTCTTGGTTGATTTTTACATCAGTAATCATCCCCGCCAAATTGTAACTCCAGAATTCAGGGTAATATTCCTCGGAATATTCAGGGGAGAGTACAAGCAAATTGTATTGTTCGGCTTTCTCGATCCAAGCATCTCGATAATCATCTCCATTTCTGCCAGCTCCGGGAATTACCATAATCACATTTGATCTAGGCGTGAAATTGGTGGGTTTATAGTAATGGACTGCTATTGTTTTTTCTTTTTGAAATCCGCCCTCTATTATAAAATTACCTGTACCTTTTTGAATATTTAATTCGTTTACCCTCGCCTTTTTATCTGGAACCAATCCACTCTTTTTGATGAGTTCCATATTACAGTGCGGGCAAGTTCCCGGTTCGGAAAAAGTCAATTCGTCACAAGATAAGTCACAAGGCGTACAAACAAATTCCTCTTTTTTGTTTTGACACGAAAGCAATATAAAAAAGAGTAAAGGGAATAGTAAATTTGATTTCATTGATTGATGATTTTTGAGAAACTTAAATATCAAAATTTGATATTATCTATAATCATTAATGTATCAATTTGAATTCGGAAAGTCTGAACGTTTTTTGGTCAGTGGAGGCCTTCCTTTCAAATGATTGTCGATCACATAATATTCGTACTCCGATATTCGCTTCGCTTTTATTTCTTTTTCTATGAGTTCTCGAACTTGTTTCCAATACTTTTTCGGGGCATGACGGAATATTATAGCTGTCCGAAACTTTTGATCACACCCCAAGCTTCTTCTTGTAACCCAACCATTCTCTTTTACAATTTTGATTAGCTCTTCGGTATTGGCAGCATCAATTTTTTCTTGCTTCTTTGCCAATAATTTATTTTCTGCCATTTTGGGCTTTATGTGATGGGACAATAATTTGAAAGATAAATGCTTAATTTTACCTTGTTCATGTTCAGGCAGAAGTTCAAAAGTCTGTTGGGTATAACCTTTGGCCTTAATGAGTGAGTCTAAAACCAATGGGTATACGTCTTTGATGTTTTGGTCGCTGCCTCTGTACTTTTGGCCAGCAATTGCCATTTCCTGAAGCTTTTTACATAGTTCAGGATTATTTACGTCATTATCAAACTTCGGACTTGAAATTTGAAAAAGGATTAGAGGTAATAGAATAAAGTGAAACATCATGTCAACTATTCGATTAATGAATTGCTTTAAAAAATCATTTGTCCAACTATAAACTACCTATACCCATCATTCAACCCAACACCCTCCTTGATCATGGGAAGTATTTTGGCCAACCGCCGGAGTTTGGTTTTCTCTTGTTTGGCTTCGGCAATGTATTCGTAGAATTCTTTTTGCTTGTAAGGCGTAAACTTTTTTAAAGCGGTTTTTAAAGCAGCATCCTTCGCCAGTTCGGCTTGTAGCAACTCTGGAATTTCAACTTTCTTGGTTTTCTCCGCTTTTACCTCCAGCCCCTTTTTTTGGTTTTCCAAAGCTTCAACCATATAGGCCAACACCATTTTTTCGTCAACTTCGTTCAAACTATGGAACTTCCAATGGCGCATGCCCTTGGTTTTGCCTTCCTGCGCATTTTCGAGCACTTTTTTGGAATCCGTTAAAAACACCCCATTAAAAAACCAAATCCCAAAATGCCCCTTGAACTTACAAATACCGAATACATTCTTTCCATTTAAGGTGTACACGGGAATACTCCATTTAAAATCTTCTTGGGCTTCTGTTTTTAAGGCGATTTCACGTAGAAAACCTATGCCCTCCCTGAACGGATGCTCCTTTTCGTAATAACCCTCTATTTTTTTGGATTTTCCCACAACTATCTGATTTGAATAGCAGTAAGTTCGCAAATTTTTACGATTACCTTCACCGCTTTCTCCATACTTTCCAAAGGAACGTACTCGTATTTACCATGAAAATTGTGTCCCCCGGCAAAAATATTGGGGCACGGTAGGCCCATAAAACTTAGCTGCGAACCATCCGTTCCCCCTCGAATGGGTTTTATAATGGGCTCTATTTGGAGCGATTTCATCGCTTCTTCGGCAATCTCCACAATATGGAACATGGGTTCTACTTTTTCCCGCATGTTTTTGTATTGGTCTTCAATCGTCAGGTTGATATATTCCCCATATTTTTTGTTGAGTTTTTCCTTGATGTCGTTCAATAAATCTTTCCTTGCCTCAAAATGGACCGCATCGTGGTCTCGGATAATGAGTTCTATCTCCGCCTGTTCAATTTCGCCCTTTATGTTGTGCACATGGAAAAAACCTTCTCTTCCCATGGTGTGTTCGGGAACCTCGCTAGGAGGGAGGTGGCTTAAAAAATCGTTGGCAATGCCAATGGCGTTGACCATTTTGTTCTTGGCGTAGCCCGGGTGCACACTTTTTCCCGTTATGGTGATTTTGGCCTTGGCCGCGTTGAAGTTTTCATATTCCAGTTCGCCCACTTGGCTACCGTCCACGGTGTAGGCCCATTCCGCCCCGAACTTTTTTACATCAAATTTGTGTGCACCGCGACCAATTTCTTCGTCTGGAGTAAAGGCAATCCGAATTTTACCGTGTTTGATCTCGGGGTGATTGATCAAGTATTCCATCGCCGTAATAATTTCTGCGATCCCCGCCTTGTCATCTGCGCCCAACAAAGTGGTCCCGTCTGTAGTAATCAAGGTTTGACCTTCGTAGGCTTTTAGGTCTTCAAAATAATCGGGAGACAATACAATGTTTTTCAACTTGTTCAGCACAATATCCTTTCCATCATAATTCTCAATAATCTGGGGCTTTACATTTCTGCCCGAAAAATCAGGGGAAGTATCAAAATGGGAAACAAAACCAATGGTGGGCACTTTTTTGTCCAAATTGCTGGGCAACGTAGCCATAATGTAGGCGTTCTCGTCAATGGAGACTTCTTGCATACCAATCTGATGCAGTTCCAACACCAATTTTTTGGCCAAGTCCCATTGCTTTTCCGTACTGGGTGTGGTTTTGGAATAGGGGTCGCTTTGTGTATCCGTGGTTACATATTCCAAAAATCGAGGTAATAATTTTTCCATGGTCAGTGTTTAGTTTTTTCAAAAATAATGCATATTCAAACGTAATTTTGCAAATCAAAGGCTTTAATAAGTATCTTTCCAAAACCATTAATAGCAACCTCAATTGAAAGCGGTAGTATTATTTCTTTTTTTGATTTTTGGGTTTTGCGGGTTTGCCCAAATGGATTGTATATTGGGTGTGGGCGGACGGGACAACGAAACCATAGCCAAGGTTTTTGAGTTGACAGAAGAGCAACAAGAGAACCTAAAGAATTGGAGTGCCGAGTTAAAAATCCGGAACGATTTTTTAAAGGATAAGGCAACATATCTGATGAAAAAGAACAAGGAAAGCTCTCCCGAGGTATTGATTACCGTTTCCAAGCAATATGCTACCATACTGGACAGCATGAAACAAAACGTGAGAATGATTGATAAAAGATTACTGACGAGCTTCAATAAGACCCAATACGAAAGGTATTTAAAATTATGTGGTCAGCTAAGCTTGCGTCCTATCCACATTAATAGGCCCGTTGACGAAAATTGACCGAATTGTTAAGAACTGTTTTAAGAGTTTTTATTTTTGTCCAAAATCCATTTTGAATGTATAAAATACTTATTCGCCCCGTACTTTTTTTGTTTGATGCAGAAACCGTGCACCACTTTTCCTTTTGGGCCATTAAGTTTTTTTCAAAACTGGGTTTAAGCCGTCTTTTTAGGAGATCCTTCATTTTGAACGACCCAAAACTGGAGCGCGAGGTTTTTGGCGTTAAGTTTAAAAACCCCGTAGGTCTTGCGGCTGGTTTTGATAAAAATGCCAGTCTTTACAACGAGTTCTCCGATTTTGGGTTCGGTTTTGTTGAAATAGGCACGGTAACCCCAAAGCCTCAACCTGGCAATCCAAAAAAACGGTTGTTTCGCCTACGCGAGGATAAAGCGATCATCAATCGAATGGGATTTAACAACAAAGGTGTTTTTGAAGCTGTGGAACAGTTAAAGAAGCCGCACCGTGTTATAGTTGGGGGAAATATCGGGAAGAACAAGGTAACGCCAAACAAAGATGCCATTAAGGATTACTTAATTTGCTTCGAAGCACTGTTCGAACACGTGGACTATTTTGTGGTAAACGTGAGTTCTCCCAATACCCCGGGGCTTCGGGAGCTTCAGGATAAGGAGCCTTTGACCAAATTGTTGAAAAAACTCAAAAGCCATAACAGTAAACTGGCGAAAGGTTCAAAACAGAAAGAGAAACCAATTTTACTTAAGATCGCTCCGGATTTGACCGATGATCAACTGTTGGACATCATAGAGATTGTTGCGGATACCAAAATTGATGGTGTAATCGCTACGAATACCACCATAGAAAGAAAAGGATTGAAGTCGCATTTGATTTTATCCGAAGAAAAGGGTGGTCTAAGTGGAAAACCGTTGACCAAACGAAGTACCGAGGTAATTCGTTTTTTATCTGAAAACAGCAGAAAGGCATTCCCGATTATTGGAGTGGGCGGTATACATTCGCCAGAAGATGCCTTGGAAAAACTGGAGGCAGGTGCCGATTTGGTACAACTCTACACCGGTTTTATTTACGAAGGCCCCGGACTTATCAAGAAAATAAACAAGGCCATTTTGGAAAAAATGGACTAAGGTTATATGCACAGTTTGTTTTTATTTCTGGAAACCGTTAATTACCCTATACTGATCGGGTTTTTGGTGTCATCGCTCGCTTTGGCCATTTCACCGGGACCGGACAATATTTTTGTACTTACCCAAAGCATCAGTAACGGAACAAAATCTGGTTTGGCGACGGTTTTTGGTTTGGTTTCGGGCTGTTTGGTGCATACAACCTTGCTTGCCTTTGGAGTCTCGGAAATCATTAAAAGGAGCGATGCATTATTTTTTGCCATCAAGCTTTTTGGTGCCTTATATCTTTTGTACTTGGCTTATCAAGTTTACCGTAGTGATGCATCCATCTTTCTGGATAAGGAAAATAAACCGGCCAAAACACCCATAAAGCTCTTTTGGACAGGTTTTACCATGAATGTGCTCAACCCCAAGGTCACCATCTTCTTTTTGGCCTTTTTTCCAGGATTTTTGTTTAGTGAAGAACTCAATACCGTAATTCAATTCTATATTTTAGGACTGCTTTTTATGCTTTCTGCCCTCATTGTTTTTGGCGCAATTGCAATACTTGCGGGTAAAATTTCCAAGTACTTGACCCGTCATCAAAACGCGGGCGTTTACCTCAAATGGGTGCAGATCGTTGTTTTTGTAGGGATTGCGGTTTATCTATTTCTATCGGATAAATAAGTGCTATTTTTACGGAAGCCTATGCCAAAAGTAAAACTCATAGAATGTCCACGGGATGCGATGCAGGGTATCAAAACCTTTATCCCTACACAAGAGAAGGTTAAATATATCCAATCCTTGTTGGGCTGCGGTTTTGACACCATCGACTTTGGAAGTTTTGTGTCGCCCAAGGCCATCCCTCAAATGCAGGATACCGCAGAAGTGTTGGCACGATTGGATTTATCAAGGACGCAAAGCAATCTTTTGGCCATTGTGGCCAATGTTCGTGGGGCGGAAGATGCTTGCAAACACGATGCGATTGATTATTTGGGGTTCCCTTTTTCCATTTCGGAAAACTTTCAGATGCGGAACACGCACAAGACCATTGACCAATCCGTGGAAACACTAAAAGGAATCTTGGAGTTCGCCGATGCCAATGGCAAGGAAGTGGTGACATACATTTCCATGGGGTTCGGAAATCCGTATGGCGACCCTTGGAATGTGGAAATTGTAGGGGAGTGGACAGAGAAACTGGCCGAGATGGGAACCAGGATCCTGTCGTTGTCGGATACCATCGGAAGTTCTACTCCAGAGGTGATCGAGTACCTGTTTTCCAATCTTATTCCCAAATACCCAGAAATTGAGTTTGGGGCCCATTTACATACTACGCCCACCAAATGGCACGAAAAAGTGGATGCTGCCTACAAGGCAGGTTGCCGCCGTTTTGATGGTGCCGTACAAGGTTTTGGCGGTTGCCCCATGGCAAAGGATGAACTTACGGGCAATATGCCCACCGAAAAAATGCTGTCCTATTTTACTGCAGAGAAAGCCGATACCGGTGTCAACTGGATGGTTTTTGAAGCGGCATTTAACAAGGCGACCGAGCTATTTTCGGTATACCACTAAAAAAGGCACCCGGGAGAGTGCCTTTATAGTCTAATTTTTCTACGAAAAAGAATCAATAACGAAGTTCGATTCCCGCATAAATCCCGAAGGGATGCCCTGGTCGAAGACCGGCAGGAACCCTCGAAACGGCATAGGTTTCATCCAGTAAGTTGATGATATTCGCAGTAAGGGCTATATGCTTGTTGAATCTGTAACGACCGCCAAGGTCCACAATAAAGTTGGACTCCACTTTCTCACTAGCTAAGATGGGCCCATTGCCTGCCTTGGTTCTAAACGCGCCATTATATCTTCCACTAAGGTTGATTTCAAAATTTTGATGCTCCAAGGATAGAGAGGCGTTGAACTGATGCTTGGCGATGTAGGGCATTTCATCGCCTGAATTAACTTCGCCCCAGATATCATTATTACTACCAAAACCGTTCAAAAACTCCGTGTCGGTCAGGGTGTAGCCAAAAGTAAAGGGTAATTGAAGGTTTTCGTTGTTTTCCAAAAAGTTATAGTTGAGCAACAACTCTATGCCCTGTACATGCACTTCTCCAGCATTGAACTGATCTAATGTGCCTGTACCGCCAGATGCTGCAAGGTCGCTTCCCAATAAATTGCTGTAATCGTTGTAGAAACCGACCAGCTCCCCAGAGACTCCTGCAAAGGAAAAACGGCTCCCTAATTCGTAATTGATACTTTCTTCAGGGTCTTCACCGGGTTGGTTGCTGGGTGGAGAGAATCCTTTGTGTACTCCACCAAATACGGAAAGTGTATTGAAATTATAATTGAACCCGATACCTGGAATAAACACGTCGACCTTGTTTCGTCGCTCCGAAATATCCGTGCCCTCGCGGGAGATGTCATCGGTACCGTAGTCCAATCGTTCCAAAGATATATTCTCGTAACGAAGTCCCGGGGTCAAGGTCAAATCGTTGATTTTTAGCTTATACATGGCGTAGGAAGCAAAGGCTCTTGCACTACTGATACGATTGGCATTGGTTCCGGGAATACCCGCATTGATCAATTGCATGTTCCCGTTCACCATGGCATAATCATCTATCCATTGAAAGCGATCTTCCTCATCATAATGGTAGCGTAATCCTATTTCCAAATCATGGTAGGTGTTCTCACCGCTCCAATGGTAGTCCAATTTGGTCTGCACCCCCGTTGATAAATAATCACGATTGTTGTTGCGTGCATTTAGAAAATCGTCACCATCACTGTTGGTGGTTCCTGTCACCAAATCAATGTAAGCATTAAACGTGGTAGGATTGCTGAATATGTTCCCAATTCCTTGGCGTTCCCCATCAACTGTAACATAGTCGACCTTATACCAATTACGGCTAAAATCGTTGTAATAACCAACAGTGGTAATTCGAAACTGATCGCTGAACTTTAAAGCATGAGTTCCCATGACCTGAAAGTGTTCGGTATTCATTTGATCGTTTTGGGAGCCTGCATAGCGACGGAAAGGGTCGGCATTAAAATCTTCTTGGGTTAATCCGAGGTAGGTTTCGTTGGATGTTTCGTCGGAATACTGGAATTTTATCTCAAACTCTTGCCCAAGTGGCGCTTCGGGATTGGTGTTGACCTTAAACTTGGCAACTAGATCATTTTTGTCAAAACCAGTGTTGTCTCCGTTTTCAAGGTTTTTGAACCCGTTGGAATTGTAATTGAGGTATTCCACGGCGTATCCGAAGTTTTTTTGGCTATCTCCAAGTTGTGCGTGGATACGGCCGCTTTGAAAACTTCCGTAGCTACTGTTCAGAAATATACCAAAGTTGTCTGGAATTTCAGTGGAAACCATATTGATGGCACCTCCCGTGGTATATGGTCCGTATTGAACCTGACTGCTCCCCTTCAATATTTCTACAGCTTGCATACGGGCTATAGTGGGAAAATAATAGGCGGATGGAGCACTGTAGGGAGCAGGTGCAATGAGGACACCGTCTTCCATCAATGTAATTTTGGAACTTCTTTCTGGGGATGTGCCCCTTAAACTAATGTTCGGTCTAAGGCCGAAACCATCCTCTTCGTAAATGTTAACCCCAGGAACGGAACGTAATGTACGGTTGATATCGGTATAGTTGAATTTTTTGATTTCTTCGGGAGAAAGGTAGTAAGAAGAGCCTGTCCTGTTCTTGGCGGCAAATTTGCTCCCAAAAATGACCTTGGCCGATAGCACCACTTCGTTCAATTGAATGGTCGATGAGTCGGTGGATATTTGATTTTGCTGTCCAGAAAGAATCAGGCAACTTAAAAGCGCAATAGTTAAGGATAGTCTGTACATAATTTTAATTAAGACTTATTATAAATAATATGTTAATTTGCGAGGCAAAAATATGTGCTTCCGTGAACAAAACAAAGGTTATTTAGAATAAATAAATATAAAGATGGATTTTTTCTTTCCGATACTACTTAAAAGCGACCTTTGTGGAATACTGTAATGAGATGCAAAATGAATAGGGAGACTATTCCATATTTGATTATTGAAAACCTCTGTTTTTATCATTTAGGCTTGGCCCACTTGTTACTATGGTAATTTATTTTTCCCAACAAGTTACAACAAGTACATTAAGTTAGTTCTCTATAAATTGATAAGCAATTTCCTTAGAAGATAGCAATTTCACCTTTTGTTTTTCTAAACGGAGCAGGCTTAATATTTCATTTACTTCTTCTTTGTTTACCAAAATAATAAAGTGCTTTTTTCCTACGGAAATAGGTATTTTACGTTGATGATTCCAATTTTTCAGCTGCTTTTCCCAATAAGGTATATCCAGTTGTTCTATGTATTCCCTCAAAGCTTCCAGTTCCCACTCGTAGAGTTCAAAACAGAGATTGTTATATATCAATTGGAATAATTTGCTGCGGTTGCAAAAAGTCAACACCCCATTTTTGGACCGGTTCATTACATTCAAATAGTTGCACATAAAAAAGAATTGAGTCATAAAGATAATAATTATATAGAATCATTCTAAATAATTGAAATGAATTTCCGAATAAGTGAGAAAATGTAATGTCGGCACAACGAGGTATTCAAATAAATTAGTGGTATATTTGCACGCAATTAATCCGTAATTGCAATGGAAGCTCACCAAAACAAAATTGTTGGAGAAGGACTTACTTATGACGACGTTCTTCTTGTGCCGGCATACTCCGAAGTACTTCCCAGAGAAGTAAACATTCAATCAAAATTTACCAAGAACATTACCATAAATGTGCCCATTGTTTCCGCGGCCATGGATACGGTAACCGAATCGCGTATGGCAATTGCCATGGCAAGGGAGGGTGGCATTGGTGTTCTTCACAAGAACATGACGATTGAGCAACAGGCGATCAAGGTTAGAAAGGTAAAGCGTGCAGAAAGCGGAATGATCATGGATCCCGTTACCCTTCCTTTGGAATCTGTGGTACGTGATGCCAAGGCCAGCATGAAAGAGCATAGTATTGGTGGAATCCCGATTGTGGATGACAATAAAAGGCTTATTGGTATTGTAACCAACCGCGACCTTCGTTTTGAGAAAAATGATGATAGGCCCATAGCCGATGTAATGACTTCCGAAAATTTGGTGACGGTGGCAGAAGGTACTTCGCTGCAACAGGCTGAGGTAATCCTACAGGAAAATAAAATTGAAAAACTACCAGTGATCAACGATAAGGAGGAACTTATTGGTTTGATTACTTTTAGGGATATTACCAAACTTTCCCAAAAACCCATTGCCAATAAAGATCAATACGGACGTTTGCGTGTAGCTGCTGCCATAGGGGTGACGGCCGACGCTGTTGATAGAGCCGGAGCATTGGTAAAGGCAGGTGTGGATGCCATAATTATTGATACGGCCCACGGACACACCAAAGGTGTGGTGAGTATTTTAAAAGAAGTGAAGAAGTCATTTCCAGAATTGGAAGTGGTGGTAGGCAACATTGCAACTGCCGAAGCTGCAAAATATTTGGTTGAAGCAGGTGCCGATGCCGTTAAAGTGGGAATTGGACCAGGCTCCATTTGCACCACTCGTGTTGTGGCAGGTGTTGGTTTTCCACAATTTTCCGCAGTTTTGGAGGTCTCTGCCGCATTAAAAGGAACAGGAATTCCTGTAATTGCCGATGGTGGTATCCGTTATACAGGAGATATTCCCAAGGCATTGGCAGCCGGAGCCGATACAGTGATGTTGGGCTCTTTGTTGGCAGGTACCAAAGAATCTCCGGGAGAAACCATTATTTACGAAGGCCGTAAGTTTAAGTCGTACCGTGGAATGGGCTCTGTGGAAGCTATGAAAAAAGGTAGTAAGGACCGCTATTTCCAAGATGTTGAGGACGATATCAAGAAATTGGTTCCAGAAGGCATTGTTGGCCGAGTGCCGTACAAAGGTGAACTGGAGGAAAGCATGCACCAATTTATTGGTGGTCTACGAGCTGGTATGGGCTATTGCGGAGCAGGCGATATTGAAACTTTGAAAAACAATGCCCGTTTTGTGAAGATTACATCAAGCGGTATCCACGAAAGTCACCCGCACAACGTGACCATCACCAAAGAAAGTCCGAATTATAGTAGGTGAATTTATAGTTCAAGGCAATTTTTCTCGGCTTAATTAAGTTGTATTGCTTTTCTGACAAAGATTTGTTATTCTTGTGAAGCTAATTCAACCTACTTTACTCTATGCTTAGAAAAGTTGTATTTTCCGCTTTTGCTATATTTCTTATGTTTTCTTGTAGTAGTGACTCTGACAATAATGAGGAACCAGTCGAAATTAATTTACCATCAATAAGTACTATTGCCGCTAGTTCCATTACCAGCACTTCAGCTGAAGTGGGAGGTAACGCTACGAATGACGGTGGAGGGACAATTACTGCGAAAGGTATTGTTTGGGGGACAGCTCCCAACCCGACTATTTCTGGGGACAAAACTACAAATGGTAAGAGTGAGGGAGAATTTAGTACGACTTTATCTGGTTTGAAGAGGGCGACCCAATATTATTTCAGATCTTATGCAAGTAACTCTGAAGGAACTGCCTACGGAAACGAAATGACATTTACTACCAATGCATCTTTGGCTGTTCTTTCTACCAATGAAATGACTGATATAAAGGATAGCTCTGCGATAAGTGGAGGGGTTATTTCTGATGATGGTGGAACAGAAATTATTTCCAAAGGTATATGCTGGGATACAAACGCCAATCCGACAATAGAAGATAATATAACTGAAGACGGAGAAGGTTCGGATGAGTTTGTCAGTGAATTAAATGGACTGTCGCCCAATACAGCGTATTTCGTTAGGGCTTATGTGGTGAATTCAGAAGGGGTTTCCTATGGTAATGAAATCACATTTACGACTAATCCGGCTTTAGCATCCTTAACAACTAAAGAAGTTACTGAATTAGGTCAAATTTCGGCAATTGGTGGAGGTGTTATTTCTTCCAATGGAGGAGCTGAAATTACATCCAGAGGGGTTTGTTGGAGCACTGATCCAAGCCCTACCATAGAAGATGATAATGCAGCTTTTGGTTCCGGAATAGGTGAGTATGAAATTACTTTACAGGATTTGACGCCCAATACCCAATATTATGTAAGAGCTTATGCTACCAATGAGGTGGGAACTGCCTATGGAAATGAAATATCTATCAGAACATTAGAAAGTTCAAATAATGTTTTTGATGGAGATATTGTTTTGCTGACCCAGCAAGAGGTAGATGAATTTGGTGCTTTTGGATATGATGAAATCACTGGGAGTTTGTCTATTGGCGGTTATATAAATGGTTTTGAACCAATAATTACAGATATAACAAATTTAAATGCTCTTTCTACGCTGGAAATTGTTGGTTCAAGTTTGGAAGTAATAAATAACGATAACTTATCGAACTTTGAAGGTCTGTTAAACATAAAGAGAATAGGGGGCGATATGAGAATTGTTTATAATGACATTGTCCTTAATATGGAAGGATTTGATAATCTCGTTTCTATTGGAGGAACTTTATTTGTCGGATATAATGACCTGCTTCAAAATGTTAAAGGATTTGATAGTTTATCTGATATTGAAGGTGACATACATTTCAATAAAAATAATGCTTTGACAAATTTTATAGGTTTTGAAAACATAACTGTGTTTAATAAAAATTTTCAAGTTGACCAAAATTTCAACGTTCAAAGTTTTGAGGGTTTGGAAGCATTGAAAGCCGTTAAAGGTGATTTTATTGCCACGTATGAGCCCATTACTAGCTTTGACGCACTTTCCAATCTTGAAAAAATTGATGGTGGTTTATATTTGACAGGCATGACTGAAATTGTAGGTTTTGATAATTTGATTTCAGTGGGGGGATTAGGTTTAGGTTTTACTAATGCTTTAGTGCGGATTGGAGGTTTTTCAAGTCTTGTGAGTATTGAGGGAAATATTACTTTTAGTGGTCAAAACTTGGAAGAAGTTAAGGGTTTTGAGAGTTTGGAAATTACCACAATAAGAGGAAACCTCTCAATTAGTAATACCAAATTACAGGAATTTGATATTCTGAATGGAATAACTCAAATAACAGGAAATCTAAATGTAAATCGTAATCAAGAATTATCAAACTTGAATAGTTTATCAAATATAATATCAATTGGTGGATTTTTTATGGCAGACATGAATACAAATCTTACGGATTATTGCTCTTTACAAAACTTACTAATAAGTGGAGGTTTAGTGGGTGATTTTATTGTAAGAGATAATGCCTATAATCCAACTGAACAGAATATTATAAACGGAAATTGCAGCAATTAAAGAAATTTACTTCCCAGCATAGCTTTGCCAATCTTTATCCTTGTAAATATTGTCGCCGAAGTATTTGGCAATCTGCATAAAGGGCTCTACCTGCTGATATCCAGGAACAGGAGAAAGCATATTCAATTGTTCGTCCAAGAAAACAACGGTAGGGTAGCTCATCTTACCCTGTAATAGTGCAGCTGCCAATTCATGGTAACCCCTTCTGCCAGACGGAACAAACTTGAATGTCTTGCCTTGGTACTCAATAGGGTCCTTGCCTTCAGCATCCATCTTTACCATGTAGAAATTCTCCTGCATGTATTTGGATACTTCGGGATGTTGAAACGTGTTTTTATCCATCTTTTTGCACCATCCGCACCAATCTGTATAGACGTCCACAAAGATTTTTTTGGGTTGGGCATCTGTTTTGGAAAGTTGTACGGCTTCCTCCCAAGAAATCCATTGAATATCTTGAGCTTGGGCGTTAAAGCCTATAAACACTATAAAAAGTAAGCTGATTTGGGTGTAAATTGAGCGCATAGTCTTGGTTTTTGACGTAATTGTCGTCATATCAATACAAAACTAACGAAAATTGTGCCAAAAAAGTATTCGTTTTAACAGTCTGATAGGGCTTTGCCGTTATTTTACGGTCTGTTTCTTAGGTGATTCAAAAAGCCCTTTTACATCTACCTGGTTGTGCAGGATGTCATCAAAAGTTTCCCTTTTTCTTATTAAATGGGCTTTTCCTTGGTACCAAAGCACTTCGGCCGGTCTGTATCTGGAATTATAGTTACTGGCCATGGTAAAGCAATAGGCACCGGCATTTTGAAAGCACAATATGTCACCTTCGGATATTTCGTTGATTCTACGGTTGCTTCCAAAAGTGTCCGTTTCGCAGATGTACCCAACAACGGAGTAATAGCGTTCCTTGCCTTTTGGATTGGATATATTGATGATTTGATGGTTGGAACCATACAACATAGGTCTGATAAGGTGATTGAAGCCCGAGTCCACACTTGCAAAAACCGTGGAAGTGGTTTGTTTCACCACATTGACCTTTGCCAAAAAGTGACCCGCTTCGCTCACTAAAAATTTACCGGGCTCAAAGGCGAGGGTAAGTTCTTTGCCGTATTCCTTACAGAATTCGTTGAATCTTGTGGTGAGTTTTTTGCCCAATTCATCTACATTGGTCTGGATATCGCCCTCTTTGTAAGGTACCTTAAACCCGCTACCAAAATCTATAAACTCTAAATCCTTGAAGTTTTTTGCGGTTTCAAAAAGAATTTCGGACGCATAAAGAAACACATCAATATCCAAAATATCGCTACCGGTGTGCATGTGGATTCCGTTGATGTTCATATTGGTCAACTCCACAATACGCAACAAATGTGGTATTTGGTGAATGCTGATTCCGAATTTTGAATCGATATGTCCAACGGATATTTTGGAATTGCCTCCCGCCATTACATGAGGGTTGATCCGAATACAAACGGGAATATCGGGATGCTTGCTTCCAAATTGTTCCAAAATGGAGAGATTGTCTATGTTAACCTGAATGCCAAGGGCGGCAGCTTCCTCAATCTCTTCCAAAGAAACACCGTTGGGGGTAAAAATAATGGACTCCGGCTTAAAGCCCGCCAAAAGCCCTAGTTTAACTTCTTGAATGGATACCGTGTCCAAACCACTCCCCAAGCTGTTCAACAATCTTAAGATACTAAGATTGGACAAAGCTTTGGCCGCATAGTTCAATTTAAGATTGGGTACCCCTTTAAAAGCATTGGTGAGCTTTTTATATTGTGAGGTAATCTTATCGGCATCATAAACATAAAGAGGTGCGCCAAACTGCTCGGTAAGCTGAAGTAAATCCTTAGAATTCATGTTAAACGGAATTTTAAACAAAACTATATGTTGTTACTTATACACGCAAGAAATAAAACATTTTTATCAAAATATAACAAGTTGTTTTATTTGAAACAACAATAGGTCTTTTGAAGTTGTGGTTTTAGGTTTTGATATGTATTTTTAAATAAATTGTGAAAATGAAGCTGCCCTTATTTCCATTACAATCCGTATTTTATCCAGGCGAAACCGTACCGCTGCATATTTTTGAAGACCGTTACAAACAGTTGATCACCGATTGCAGAAAGGAAGCTTTGACCTTTGGTGTCCCGGTTTTTATAAACAATGCAATTTCATACGGGACCGAGGTACAATTAGTGGAGGTAGTGAATACCTACGAATCTGGAGAAATGGACGTGGTTTGTGTGGCGCGCCAAGTATTTAAAGTATTGAGCTTTGAAAAACAAATGGAAGGCAAGTTGTATGCTGGAGGAGAAGTTGAATTCTTGGAAATGGAAAACGATGCCGATGAAAGTTTAAGGGAAGAAGTGCTTCAAAAAGTGGAGGCCCTATACGATATCATGGATGTCCCGTTCACGAAAACAACCCCCAAACAGTTCAACAGCTATTCATTGGCGCACAAAATGGGGCTTTCCTTTGAACAGGAATATGAATTGTTGCTCTTGAGGAAGGAAACTGATCGTTTGAATTTTATAAAAAAGCATTTAGAAGCCACCACAGATATTTTAAACGAGGTAAACCGAACCAAGGAAGTCATCGAAATGAACGGACATTTTAAAAATTTTGATCCTTTGGACTTTCAAGATTTCAAGTTGTAGCCTTTCCAAAGCAGAAAGTGGTTATTTAATCTGCCAATTGCGAATTAATCATTTAACATCTTCAATTTGTCAGCGGTGTTTTCTATTTTTGTCTGCAAACAAAAGTAAATTCACAGATGAATCTTCACGAATATCAAGGAAAAGAGATTTTAGCCAGTTTTGGAGTTAGAATCCAACGAGGAATTGTTGCCCACAACGCCAAGGAAGCGGTAGATGCCGCAAAACAACTTACAGAGGAAACCGGGACCGGATGGCACGTAATAAAAGCGCAAGTGCATGCCGGTGGCCGTGGTAAGGGCGGTGGCGTAAAATTGGCCAAAAACTTGAAAGAAGTGGAAGAACTGGCAGGTAACATTATTGGGATGAACCTTGTTACCCCACAAACATCTGCCGAAGGTAAAAAAGTACACCAGGTATTGGTGGCCGAAGATGTGTATTACCCAGGAGACAGCGAGACCAGCGAGTTTTACATGTCCGTTTTGTTGAACAGGGGAACTGGAAGAAACATGATCATGTATTCTACCGAAGGAGGTATGGATATCGAAGAGGTGGCAGAAAAGACCCCACATTTGATCTTTACCGAAGAAATTGATCCCGGAATGGGGCTTTTGCCTTTCCAAGCTAGAAGGATTGCCTTTAATCTGGGATTGTCCGGTACAGCTTTCAAGGAGATGGTGAAATTTGTAATGTCCTTGTACAAAGCTTATGAGGAAAGCGATGCCAGTCTTTTTGAGATAAATCCGGTGTTGAAGACTTCAGACGATAAAATTATGGCTGTAGATGCCAAAGTATCCATTGATGACAACGCACTATATAGAAGAAAGGCTTATGCTGAAATGCGTGACCTTCGCGAAGAAAACCCAATCGAGGTTGAAGCGCGTGAAGTTGGCTTGAACTATGTTGATTTGGATGGCAACGTAGGTTGTATGGTAAACGGTGCTGGATTGGCAATGGCTACCATGGACTTGATTAAAATGGCAGGAGGGGAACCAGCAAACTTCTTGGATGTGGGTGGTACTGCAGATGCCAAAAGGGTTGAGGAAGCATTCCGTATTATCCTAAAGGATCCCAATGTAAAAGCAATTCTTATCAATATTTTTGGAGGTATAGTTCGTTGCGACCGTGTGGCGCAGGGCGTTGTAGATGCTTATAAAAACATGGGCGATGCCATACAGGTGCCGATTATTGTTAGGTTGCAGGGCACAAATGCAGAATTGGCCAAGGAAATCATCGACAACTCCGGTTTGGCAGTACATTCTGCCGTACAGTTTAAGGAAGCTGCGGATAAAGTGGAAGAGGTTTTGAGTTAGATCCTCAGAATCCTAAAAAATATTAAAGGGCAACGTTATCTTAACGTTGCCCTTTTTTGTTTTATGGGGTCGAAAAACCGTCCTTTTTAGCGCTGACCCAACCATTGATATTTGTACTTATTTCGTTTTGAACGGTTTCCGAAAATAAGGTTAAAGGGATAGAATTTTTTTCATGATAAAAGCCGGTATTTGCCCAAGTAGAGAGACATTAAACATTTGTTAAATCCCACTAATCTATAACAATTTTATTTTTTGATCGTCTTATTTTTGAAGTGTCATTAAAAAGGGGCATTAATCAAGTCCAAATATTGACAAATCGATAATCATCAATTTTAATCAAAAAACAAAGATCATGAGAAAATTAAAAACTGTATCGGTAGCGTTGGCACTATTTGCCACAATGAGTGCTTTTGCAACAGAAGGCAAAAAACCAATGAAAGCAAACAATCTTTCTGGTCAGATCTACGAAATGTTGAAAGAAAATCAATTCAACGCAGATGACAAGGAAATGACTGCCGAAGTTCGCTTTATAGTGAACGAGAAAGGTGAGTTGGTGGTGCTTTCCGTAGAAACAAAAGATGAAATTTTGGAAGGTTTCGTGAAAAATCGTTTAAACTACAAAAAGGTGAAATTGGACAACGTAGCCCCAGGTAGAGTTTACGAACTTCCATTACGAATTACCGCTTAAAAACGGGAATTGTTTGAGTTAGTTAGAAAAAGCCCTGAATTTCAGGGCTTTTTTATGTACTAAAACGAGGTGTTTTGGAGTTATCTAATAAAGATTGCAAACCAAAACCATCCATATGGGAACCTACAAGGAAAAATTGAGCATGCTTTCGGAGATGATTGCCTTTGCCAGGGTAGATCATTCCTTGAAACGGTCGGAGTATGATTTTTTGCTGCAAGTAGCCCGAAGTTTGGGTGTTAGTAAAGATATTTTTGATGGTCTGTTAAAGGAAAAATCCCCCAAAGTACGCCTAAAAACCCAAGCGGAGCGAATTGTACAGTTCCATAGGCTTATTCTCCTCATGAACATAGATCAGGAGCAGCACAAAAAAGAAATCAATACACTTTACAATATAGGACTTAAAATGGGCTTGCCTCCCACGGCCATTAGTCAGGTTTTAGAGGTGATGCACCGCTATCCCAACAAAATTGTTCCGCCGGATGTGCTGATCAATATCTTCAAGGCACATTACAATTAATGTCAAAATGACATGTAATTTCATTTAAACTATGCCATAAAGACATGTTTTTTCTATTGGTATAGGTTTTGACTTATACAAGGTGATTTAAATGTTTAACTAAAATTGAATCGCCATGAGTATAGTAAAAAGAAACAACCTGTTTTTCCCATCCTTGATGAACGATTTTATGGGTCCTGATTGGTTCGGTGGAACAGAAAAGTGGAATACTTCTGTGCCCGCTGTGAATATAAAGGACAATACCGAAGGTTTTGAATTGGAACTTGCCGTTCCTGGCATGAAAAAAGATGATTTTACCGTTGAGGTGGACAATGATGTGTTGACCATTTCCAGCGAAGTGAAATCTGAGAACGAGGAAAACACGGATAACTACACAAGAAAGGAGTTTTCCTTTACCTCTTTTAAAAGAGCCTTTACATTGCCCGAAACTGTAGATGGATCTAAAATCGACGCCAAATACGAGGATGGAGTATTGAAATTGACATTGCCCAAAAAACAAGAGGCATTGCCAAAACCAAAACGATTGATTGAAATAGGATAAAACATTAGAACACCAACTATAGGTGTTTCATGATGGTTGGATTAGTTGGTTAGTTTGAGGCGCGCCCCTGCATTAGCGGGGGCGCGTTTTTTATTGTTGGTCAAGGGTTAAACCTTGTAATTTTATAGGAGATACTATTGATCTTCATAAATTTTTTCTGTATTTTATGGTTAATTAGTGAGTTACTGAATTATTGAGTTGTTGTGTGTTGGCTAAATAACCTAATAACCATAACAAACTTGCCTGATGACAGTCGGGTTTCTTTACTTTTTAAATATCTTATCCGGAACTTGGAGTCCATAAGGGTTTATTCCTTTTCCTGAAGTATTTTTATTTCGTCCCTTAGTTTGGCCGCTTCCATAAAGTTGAGTTCTTTGGCGGCTTTTTCCATGGCCTTTCTTTTCTCCCTGATCAATTTTTCTTTTTGGTCTTGGGTTATATACTCAAGGTCCGGTTCCGCTGCCCGTAGCTCCTCTTTTTGGAAGTGATAGGTGGAAACCGAATTTTTGGCCAAGGCACTGTCCAGATTTTTCTTCAATGCCGTTGGGGTTATGTTGTGTTCCTTGTTGTAAGATATCTGTTTGTCCCTACGGTAATTGGTCTCATCAATGGTTTTTTGCATGCTGTCGGTAATCTTGTCTGCATACATAATTGCTTTCCCATTCAAATTTCGGGCTGCGCGCCCTACGGTTTGGGTCAAGGAACGGTTGCTGCGCAAAAAACCTTCTTTATCCGCATCCAGTATGGCTACGAGGGACACTTCGGGCAAATCCAACCCTTCGCGCAAAAGATTGACCCCAATGAGAACATCAAACAAACCTTTGCGCAAGTCCTGCATAATTTCCACCCTTTCCAAGGTATCCACATCACTATGGATGTAACGGCACCTAACATCAATTCTGGACAGGTACTTGGTAAGTTCCTCCGCCATACGTTTGGTAAGCGTGGTCACCAGTGTGCGTTCGTCCTGTTCCACCCGCTGTTGAATTTCTTCCACGAGGTCATCAATTTGGTTTTCACTGGGGCGCACCTCGATTACGGGATCCAATAAACCTGTTGGTCGGATAATCTGTTCCACATAAACCCCTTCGCTCAGCTCCAGTTCGTAATCGGCCGGGGTGGCACTTACGTAAATCACTTGGTTATGAAGCGCTTCAAATTCTTCAAACTTTAACGGACGGTTATCCATGGCCGCAGGTAAACGGAAACCATATTCCACCAAATTCTCTTTTCTAGAACGGTCCCCACCGTACATGGCATGTACCTGGGGTATGGTTACATGGCTTTCATCAATCACCATAAGGTAATCATCAGGAAAATAATCCAACAGACAGAAGGGGCGCGTTCCGGGTTTTCTTCCGTCCAAATACCTGGAATAATTCTCGATTCCGGAACAATATCCCAGTTCGCGAATCATCTCAAGGTCAAAATTGGTGCGTTCCTCCAAGCGTTTTGCTTCCAAAGGTCTGCCGATTTCCTTAAAATAATCTATCTGCTTAACAAGGTCGTCCTGTATCTCCTTTATGGCATTCTGAAGCACATCTGGAGAAGTAACGAACATATTCGCCGGGTAAATGTTCAGCGTATCATATATTTCAATGACGTTATTGTTGTAGGGATCCAATGCTTCGATTTCCTCAATTTCATCACCAAAAAAATGAATGCGGAAGGCATGATCGGCATAGCCGGGAAACACATCCACCACATCGCCTTTTACCCTAAAATTACCATTTCTGAAATCCGCAGTGGTTCTAGCATAAAGACTCTGTACCAATTGCTTTAGGAATTTTGTTCTTGAGATGACCTGATCTCTGTGAATGGTGATAACGTTCTTTTGAAATTCTACAGGGTTTCCGATACCGTATAAACAGGAAACGGAAGCCACCACAAGTACATCACGTCTTCCTGATAGGAGAGAGGAGGTAGTGCTCAATCGTAATTTCTCTATATCCTCGTTTATGGAAAGGTCTTTTTCAATGTAAAGTCCACTCGTTGGAATATAGGCTTCGGGCTGATAATAATCGTAATAGGAAACAAAGTATTCCACGGCATTGTTGGGAAAAAATTGCTTGAATTCCGAGTACAATTGTGCTGCCAAGGTCTTGTTGTGCGCCAAAACCAAGGTTGGGCGCTGAACGGATTCCACCACATTGGCCACGGTAAATGTTTTGCCTGACCCAGTTACCCCGAGCAAGGTCTGATGTTGGGCTTTAGCTTCAATGCCCTCTACCAATTGTCGTATGGCCTCGGGTTGGTCGCCCGTTGGCTTAAAGTCGGAAACTACCTGAAATTTCATAAAGTAAAAATACTAAAGGCAGTCGCTAAATAGAAGCAAAGCTTAAATATTCTTGCTTGATGTTGTTACAAATCGCGTTTCTTCAACAAGGCGTAGGATAAATAGATGAAAATGGCCGTCCAGATAATGACTATGAAGAACTCATACCAATAAACATGGTAGTCAAACTTCATATTCTCTCCAATCTGTTGTCCTATGTTTTGAACCGCAGAGAGCCTTGTAAAGGGTTCTTTTATCAAGTTGGACATGGATTCCAACGGAAAGAATCTTTTTACTGCTTTAGCAGCTTCCCAGCTCATAACTTTCCAGCCCAATAAACCAAATACCACTTGCTCAAATATGGTCCATAAAATCAGGAAACCGAGCGCAAAAGCAGAGCGTTTTACCAAAATCCCCAAGAAAAGACAGAAAGAGAAGAATCCGACCAACTTAATAAAGAAAGCGGGCAAAAACTCCAAATCAGAGAATATGATGGACATTTCGTTGTAGTCCGAATAGGCCAAACCAAGAATCATGGATACCACAAAAACAAATATGGTGGATATGAGCGCAAAAGAGATTACCGTGAGAACTTTGGAAGTAATGAATTCCTTTTTGGATAATCCGTCTATCAAATTTTGTTTTATGGTCTTGTTGCTGTATTCGTTGGACATCATGGAAACAATTACAATAGCCAGAAACAGCTTAAACAACGCCGTTACAAAGGTGTTGAAGTGCCAAATGTATGGGAAGTTGAATATGCCTTGGTCGGCAAGATGGAACTCTACCGGGCCAATATCAAACTTAATTGCTGCAATGAGGGCGATGGAAGTCAAGAGCACAAAATAGGAGATAATAAGTACCTTGCTGGCCCTATTGTTCCACAGTTTTATAAATTCTATTTGTAGGAGACGTAACATTCGTTTTTTGATTATTGGTTTTTGGTCAAGGTTAAAAATTGTTCTTCGAGGCTTTCTTTTCGTTTTACAAGATGCGAAAGTGTAATTCCTTTATCAAACAGCATTTTGTTCAAGCTTTCAGCATCCATTTCCTCTTTTAAATAGGCAGTAAGGGTGCCGTTGAAGTTTTCTATCTTGCCAAAACTGGCACTTTTTTCTAAGAGTTCCTGTAATTGGTCCATGTTGTTCGACCTCAATTCAAAAAAGCCATGACTTGCCAACATACTGTCCACAGGTCCTGAATACAGGTTTTCGCCCTTGCGAAGAATGATGACGTGCGAACATACCTTCTCTACTTCGTCCAATAGGTGGGAGGCTAATAGAATAGTGGTGCCTTGACTTGCAATTTTCTTGATGATTTCCCGTATCTGATGGATCCCCTGAGGATCTAAGCCATTGGTAGGCTCGTCCAAAATCAATATTTCAGGGTCGTTGAGCAGCGCAGAGGCAATGGCCATGCGTTGTTTCATACCCAGCGAATACGTTTTGAATTTGCTGTTGCGACGGTCCCACAGCCCCACCAATTCCAGTTTTTCTTGAATTTTGGTTTCCGGCACATTTTTTATTTTGCAAACCAGTCTTAAATTCTGGATGGCGTTCATGTACGGATAAAAATTGGGGCGTTCAATAATGGCGCCAACCTTTTTTAAGGCGTCGTGGGTTGATGTGGTTCCATCGAACCAGCTAAAATCACCTGAAGTACGGTTTACAACATTTAGAATGATACCCAAGGTTGTGGACTTGCCACTTCCATTGGGTCCCAAGATGCCATAAACATTCCCCTTCTCAATAGTAAAGGAGAGGTCGTTGACTGCAGTGAGATAACCAAATTTTTTGGTAAGATGGTTAACGGTTAGTATTGTTTCCAAGATATGCTATCGTTTTTTGAATGGTTTATACTAACTTGACGAAGTATATTGCAATTTGTTACAAATAATTGAATACAATGTCGGAAGAAAAATTGATGTCGAAAAAGAAACCTGCCTATCCCATAAGCAAGGATTTGGATAAATATTTGAAATATTACAATCGAAAAATAGAGATTCCCATCCATTATGATGACCTGCTTCGGTTTTCGGGAAGTGTAGCCGTGTACGATGCCAATGATGAGGATACCCTTTGGGTAAGGGTGTTTTATCCAGAGTTCGACCGCGATGAGATCGATCTTGCGTTAAAACGGGTGTATTCCAACTTTGTTTCGGATGGCAGTGATTCCATTTTCCCCTATTTAAATGTAGATTATGTGGACTATTGCACTTTTGGGAACTCCAAACCTTTTAGAATAAAGGTGCGTAACATTTTGAACGATAACTATACCCTGTTCTATGTAAAAAAGACAGATGCATCCCGCGTATATGGCTTGGAGCTCGAACACATGCTATCTCCGTACAACCTCAATTTTGTGATTTACGAAAATACCTTGATAGAAGAACACATTGTTGGTATACCAGGGGATGTTTTTATGAAGAAAAATCTGCCCAAGTGTACCGAGTTTGATAAAGCACAGATTGCCAAGGAGTTCGTGAAATTTAACGAACGATGTATGATTCGTTTGCTGGGCGATATGCGTTCCTATAACTATGTTATAGTTCCTACTCACGATTTTGATAGTGTGGTCTATAAGATAAGGGCCATAGATTTTGACCAACAATGTTATGAAGGAAAAATAAAAGTGTACCGCCCCCAATTTTTTAAGGAGAACAAAACCATGGTCGATTTGGTCCAGGATAAATTGACCATTGATTCCGTAAACCAGTATATTGTAGAGGAGCGTTCCATTATTGCCAAAAGAATATTGAGCTGGGGTAGAAGACTTAAGCGACTATTGGATGTATGCAAAGAAGACACCATTGCCCCGCCAGAAAATATAGAAATGCTTAAAACTCAATTGTTGGAGCTAACGGGAGACATTAATTTTAGGGACAGCAACACCATGGGAGAGGTATTGATCCACGCCCTGGATTTTGTGAAGCGAAACTACGAGGATGTAAGTATGCGAGAGATTATAGAGAAGAAATTCTAACTTTTCTGTTCCTTGTTGAAATAAACAAGGTAGTAATACATCTGCCGTTCCTCGTCCCAACCTTTTTCCACAAATTTTTCCGCGGATTCCGGGTTGATGAAATCCATTTTTATCTGAATGTTGGTGTCCAGATTAATGACGTTCTTTATTTTTTTACGGGCATCGCTCACGGCCTTGTTCGCAATATCAAAATTGGAAACGTCCTCAATGCTGTATTTGGGTCCCTTCTCTACTTTGTAGTGCTTAAACTCAGGGATAAGCTCTGGGTTTTCCATGACCTCGTTCAAGAATGAGGTCTCTTCAAAATTGTCGTTTTTGGCAAAGTGATTCACAGCACGGTTCATGAACATGACTTCCTGTTGCTTGTCCTCGGCAGGCAAAACCACATCTTTTGCAAAGTTTTGACAGAATTTAAGGTAATTCTTTGTGTAGAAGTTGTCATCGGTCAATGGCAACACTCCCAAAAAGTTTTCCAGCCAGTATTTTGCGTCATAACGGTTGCTATCTACGGAAAGAACTTTAAATCCTTCTTCTTTGTTGATGTTGAATACAATACACCCCTTGTCAAGCTTATTGATGTTGATGCCTTGTCGAATCAAGATCTCCAAATTATGTTCGTTCTCTTCAAATTGAAGAAAATCGTGCTTCAACTCGCTTTTAAAAATACCCACCGCATCCGTTTTTTGGTTGTCGATGACCATATCCGAAAAATGCACCACATAAACTTCCCCACTTTTTATATGCGGGTGGTTGGATTGCTCAAAAAGGTGTGTAGTTATTTTTTTGGAAAGCCTGTGGTTGTCGGATGGGTTTTCGAAAATTTCCGTGACCGCTGTACAAACCTCGTTGAATTCCACGTCCACTTCGTGATTGAACTTATAATAGTTTTCCTCCTTTTCCCTGAAAGGCTTAAAGAAATATTCCTTCAGCAAACCGGCCATTTCATCGTTGAGCGAAAAAGGCTCTGCGGACAAAAAAGCGGATTCGTTTTTACTTTTATTGCCAACACGGTGAAGCGAAATGCTTTCGATTTGGGCGGAATATAGGTTTAGCATTTTTAGGTAAAGTGTTAAGGGTTAAAACTTAGGTGAAGCGTTCTTTTAATTCCAGTTTTCGTCAAAGTCCATATCGTCGTACCTATCTAGGAGATCGTCAAAATCGCCTTCATCATCGCTGGGCTTTGCCTCAAACTGCTTTTCTGGGGGGGCATCGGGCAGTTCACCAAAGGTAAACAATAGGTTCGGGTATACCTTGCCATCTTCTTTGTCAACAATATCGGCCAATTCCACAAAAAAGGTCCACATGCTAAAAAAGTCGTACACATAGATCATTTTTGGATTGTCCTCCGTTAAAACATCGTCAAGGGATGTTTCGTTCATCAATCGGATATCGGAACCGCTCTCGCTCATGTCAAAGAGGGCAATTTCCTCATCTTGGTTCCATTCTTCATCACAGGTGTAAAAGGAGGCCATTTCACTCCCTTCAAAACCAAAAGCTTGGGTTATGGCATTGTGGAAATCTTCCAAATTACTTTGGTCTTCAATTTCGATATCGCGAAAGATATCTTCCTCAGCATCAAGTATTATCCTGATTTTATAAATCATCCATCAAATTTTAGAGTGGACACAAAGGTACAATAATAGACCTTATTTGGCGAACCTGTGCAATGTAAAAGTCATGGCAGCCAAAAGGAAAAATGCACCGATTTGATGCGCAATTCCCAACCAAAGGGGAACGGCATAAATTAATGTGAGCACACCCAATACAAATTGAACAAAAACCAAGGCCAATAGTGTTTTCAACCCTTTTTCTTGAAGCGGAGTTGTCTGTATTTTACGTGTTCTGTACCAAATCAATGCAATAAAACCAACTACAACATAAGCTAGGTATCGGTGTACAAACTGTACTCCGCTTTTCCCTTCATAAAAGTTTTTGATCAGGGGTTGTTGCTCAATGTACACCGTTTCGTGCATCAGTTTGCCTTCGTTCATCAAGGGCCAATGGTTGTGTATAAAACCTGCGTCCAAACCTGCCACAAAGGCACCCCAGATAATCTGTACCAAGAGGAGGACAAGTCCAGCTCGAACCAGGTTCCTGATTTTTATATTGATTTCTTTTCGCTTTGGATAAATAAGGTCCAGTGCCACCCACAAACTATAGGCGAAGGTGAGGAATGCCGTGGTCAAGTGAGCCGCCAACCTATAGTGGGACACATCGGGACGGTCCACAAGGCCGCTTTTGACCATGTACCAGCCCAAAAAACCCTGGAATCCGCCCATAAAGAGCAGAATCAGACATTTTTTGATGGTGGGCCTGTCCAATTTTTTGGTGAACAAAAAGTATAAGAACGGCAAAATAAATACCACGCCGATAAATCTACCTATAACCCTGTGCAGCCATTCCCAGAAGTAGATGTCCTTAAATTCCTCAATTCCAAAATGGTAGTTTAGTTTTTGGTACTCTGGATATTGTTTGTAGAGGTCAAAAGCCTCTTGCCATTCCTGCTCGTTCATTGGCGGTATGGTGCCCTGTATCAATTTATAATCGGAAATGGAAAGTCCAGAATGCGTAAGACGCGTGATACCCCCGACCAAAACCATGACAAAAATGAGAAAGCATCCTGTTAACAACCAATACACTACATATTTGTTCTTTTTCATTCGGAGTGGACTTTTAAATTCATTTTTTTGCCTTTTTCCAACATAAAATGGTAGGCGGCTTCATACTCGTTGGGAATTTCTCCCTCTAGAATGGCTTCTTTGATGGCGTCTTTGATGATGCCAATTTCTTTTGAAGGCTTTAGGTTGAAGGTTTTCATAATCTCTTCACCAGAAACGGGCGGTTGAAAGTTTCGGATATGGTCACGTTCTTCGACCTCCACTATTTTTTGACGGACTATCTTAAAATTGTTCTTGTACTTTTTCTGTTTGCGCGGGTTCTTGGTTGTAATGTCGGCCTCGCAAAGCGTCATCAAATCTTCCACAAAATCCCCTGCATCAAAAACCAACCGCCTTACCGCGGAATCGGTCACATGATCCTCGGAAAGGATGATGGGCCTTGAACTCATCAATACCATTTTTTGAACGAATTTCATTTTCTCGTTCAAGGGCATCCGCAACCTTTTGAAGAGTTTGTACACCATTTTTGCCCCAACAAATTCGTGCGCATGGAACGTCCAACCGATTTTTTTATGGAATTTTTTGGTGGGAGCCTTGCCGATATCGTGCAGCAATGCGGCCCAGCGTAACCAAAGGTTGTCGGTGGTTTCGGCAATATTGTCCACCACCTCCAGAGTGTGCCAAAAGTTATCCTTATGGCGTTGGCCTTCCTTTTCCTCTATTCCCTGTAGTGCCGTTAGCTCGGGTAGAATTAATGGAAGAAGTTCTGTTTGGTGCATCAATTTAAAACCAACAGATGGTTTGGAGCTCATCAAAATTTTGTGGAGCTCGTCCACAATACGTTCTTTGGACACTATTTTAATGCGGTCCTTGTTCTCGGTAATAGCTTGGAGCGATTGCAGTTCAATCGTAAAGTGTAATTGTGTGGCAAAACGAATGGCTCTCATCATCCGTAATGGGTCGTCGGAATACGTAATGCCCGGATCCAAAGGTGTCCGGATAATTTTTCGGTCCAAATCGGTCAAACCATCAAAAGGGTCTAAAAGCTCGCCAAAATTGGATTCATTTAATGCCAAAGCCATGGCATTTATGGTAAAATCGCGGCGGTTTTGGTCGTCTTCCAAAGTGCCATCCTCCACAATGGGTTTTCGGCTATCGCGATTGTAACTTTCTTTTCGGGCACCCACAAATTCAAGCTCCAAATCCTTGTGCTTGATCATGGCGGTGCCAAAATTCTTGAACACGGAAATTTCAGGTTTGCCCTTCAGTTTGGAGGCCACCTTTTTGGCAAGTTCTATTCCACTGCCAATGGCGACAATGTCTATGTCCTTTGGGGTGTTTCGTTTTAAAAAGTAATCACGAACAAACCCGCCGATTACATAAGAATCCACTCCCAACTCATCCGAAGCTTCGCCAATAAGTTTAAAAATAGGATGTTGTATTGCTTTTGTATGGAATTCCTTCGTCATTATTATTCCCGAATAACCTTCACTTGTCCGTCGTTGCTCAATTTAATGATGGAGGATGGGGAAGGGTTTATATTTTCATCGGGCAAATTTACCACATAGTCCACTCCTTTTAAAATTTCTTCTTCAATATCCTTGAATTGTTTTGGGGTAGGATTCCCCGAAATATTGGCGGATGTGGAAACTATCGGTTTTCTGAATTTATTGATGAGATATTGGCAGAATTTATCGGAAGCCACCCGAATAGCCAATGTATTATCTTCAGCCACCAGATTGCTGGCAATGCCGATGGGATTATCAAACACAATGGTGGTGGGTTTTGTGGCCAAGTCCATAATATCGTAGGCCACATCGGGCACTTCCTTAACATGGCGTTCCAGCATGGCCTGGTTGGCTACCAAACAGATGAGGGCTTTGGTATCTTCCCTTTTTTTGAGGGCGTATACTTTTTTAACGGCTTCGGGGTTGGTGGCATCGCAGCCTATGCCCCAGACCGTATCGGTAGGGTAGAGGATGAGCCCGCCTTCTTGCAGTATTTTATTGCAGTTGTTGATTTCTTCAATCAATGTTCTCGAATTTTAGATTAAAATGGTTGGTCAAGGCCATCCATTGTGTCCTGTTTTTGTCCATTCCAATATTCCCTTTTTTCAAGGAAACCTTTTGTGAGCCCCAAATTGGGATGGGGTCTTTTCCGGTATTTCCGGCTTGTATTGAAACTGTGTTTTTGAAAAGTCCCATAACCTTAAACCAAAGATCATCAGCATTTGGAACAAGCTTTAAGAATAGGTCTTTGTCAAAAACCTGTTCATGCATGGTGTTGGGTGGGTAAAAAGTACCGCCAGCACCAATGGGCAATGTTAATTCAGGGTTTTCACAGCCTGATTTATTCGATTTCCATTGTTTGTACGGCAGCAGTTCCCCTAATCTATCATAAGTAATGCATCGGGTTTGATTGGCTATGATTTTATCTGGATTCCCTTGATGGGCTTCATACAGTTTTGACAGCCAGTTTTTCCGGTACATCATATCATCATCACAAGTGATGATGGCTTTTTTTGGATAATGCTTAAGAGGTTCTACCAGTTTTCTATGTGAACTGTAGTAGTCCGTAAATTCAACAGTGAACAAGTCTCCAATCAGCACATTAAGTTTTTTTGGGATTTTTCCCCTTAAGTCATTGTGCAACCAAAGCATGATTTTTTCCGGTAACACATCTTGATTCAGCAAACTCCGAATAGTAAGGTGTACAATGTTTAATCTTGATGGGATTGAAGCCAACGATAATATTACCGGAATCTGCTTTTTATTGGACGAAAGCTTTTCCTTGGATTGCCAAGTTAAATTAGCTTGATAAAAAAGTGAAACAGGGATTTCTTTAACCTTCATTTTGGAAGTTTAGAATCACAAAATTAAGGATATGAGATAACATTTAATATTTCTATTTTTGTCCAGATGAACCAAAAGGAAATGGAATCACCGAAAATATCAGTAATTGTAAGCACTTATAACTCCGAAGAGTGGCTAAAAAAAGTGCTGTGGGGGTTCAACTGCCAAATTTTCAAGGATTTTGAGGTGGTTATTGCCGATGATGGTTCCGGTCCTAAAACCAAGGAGTTATTGGAAAAAATGTCCAAAAAGGTCTTTTACAATATTATCCATGTGTGGCAAGAGGACGATGGGTTCCAAAAGTCAAGAATTCTCAATAAAGCTGTGGAGGCGTGCAATGCCGATTATATTATTATGACAGATGGTGACTGTATTCCACGGGAGGATTTTGTGGAGGTGCACTACATTAACAAAGAACCTGGATACTTTATTTCTGGCGGGTACTATATGCTGCCCATGAATATTTCCAAAATGATTACCCTTGAAGATATTGAAAAACAGCATTGTTTTAATATTCATTGGCTCAAGGAAAAAGGTATTCCAAAGACTTTTAAGAACAATAAACTCACGGCAAATGGAATTGTTTCCAAGTTGTTGAATACTTTTACTCCGACCAATGCTAGCTGGAACGGTCATAATTCATCGGGTTGGAAAAAGGATATTTTAAATGTTAACGGTTTTGACGAGCGTATGCAGTACGGTGGGCAGGATCGTGAATTGGGTGAGCGCTTGTTCAATTTTGGGATAAAATCGAAACAGTTACGTTATAGTGCGGTCTGCGTGCACTTGGATCATAAAAGAGGATATAAAACACCTGAATCCATTGCCAAGAACCAAGCTATTAGAAAGGAGACCAAATCCAATAAAATGGTTTGGACGCACTACGGCATTACCAAATAATAGGCAAGCTCGTTCTTTTTCTCCAATCGTTTTAATTCTTTGAACCTTTCAAAGACACCAAGGGCGTTCAAGTAACAAATGGTCCATCCTTTTTTGCCATCCAAAAATCCGAGGCGTAGAATGTAATGGTTGAAGAATTTCCAGATAGGTTTTACTGTCATCAAAAGGTAATTGAAATGCTTTTCCTTGTAAAAGTCTTCTTTGGCTTTTAATCTGCCATATTTGAGCATTTTACCTTTGTAGTCTTCATAATTTTTGTAGCAGAAATGAATCAATTTTTCTTTTAGAATGCCAGACTTGCCATCGACAACCAAAGTTTCGTGTACAATTTTTCTATCCGTGAAATGAGCTTTGCTCTTTCGGAAAAGCCTATAATTTTTGTCGGTCTGCCATCCACTAAAATTTAGAGGCTCGTTTTGGAACATAAACTTTCTATAAAACCAATATGCTTCTTGGGCATTAGGGTTGTTTATGGTGTCGATAATTTCTTTTTGAAGACTTTCTGTAACCACCTCGTCCGCATCCAAAAACAAGACCCAGTCATTTGTCGCCTGTTTAAGCGTGAACGACTTTTGAGCCGTAAAGTTTTCAAAAGGGTTTTGGATTACCCTGACTTTTGGATGGTCCAAAAGATACTCGTAAGTACCATCGGTACTGTAGGAATCAACCACTAAAATTTCATCGGCAAAGGAAACGGAGTCGATACATTTTTCAATGTATCCCATTTCATTGTAGGTAATCACAAGTGCTGATATTTTTTGCTTTGGGGTGCTCAATTCAGCCATAATTTATTGGTGTAGTGTTTAATTTTTACAAAGCTATAACAAAAAAACAGCGTAAAAATTGTTTGAACGTTTCTTTTTCTTACAAACAATTGGCTCTTCAATTTCCCTACTTGTTTTTTGTTAAAATCTCAAAATTTAATTCTAATAGGTATATTATAGAGGCTGAAAAAGCAATAGGGTTGCTTCTTTTTCGTCAAAAAAACAACCCTATCATTATCTAAGCTCAAAAAAATGAGGGCATAGCCTTACACTGCTACATTGTGCTCTCGGAGCGCATTGTTCAACGAAGTTTTCTTATCCGTGCTTTCCTTTCTTTTGCCAATGATCAGGGCACAAGGCACCTGATAGTCACCCGCAGGGAATTTTTTGGTATAGCTACCGGGAATAACAACCGATCTAGCCGGAACTCTTCCTTTCAATTCAACAGGTTCGTCACCGGTAACGTCAATTATTTTGGTTGAAGCGGTCAAAACCACATTGGCGCCCAAAACAGCCTCTTTTTCAACACGCACCCCTTCCACAACAATACATCTAGAGCCGATAAAGGCATTGTCTTCGATAATTACGGGAGCCGCTTGCAAAGGTTCCAATACACCTCCAATACCAACACCGCCACTCAAATGGACGTTTTTACCAATCTGTGCACAACTTCCCACCGTGGCCCAAGTATCCACCATGGAGCCTTCATCCACATAAGCGCCAATGTTTACATAACTGGGCATTAAAATGGTTCCTTTGGAAATATAGGCCCCGTGTCTTGCAACGGCATGCGGCACCACGCGAACACCTTTTTCTTTATAGCCTCTTTTCAATGGAATTTTATCGTGATATTCAAAAATGCCAGCCTCTAAAACTTCCATTTTTTGGATGGGGAAATAAAGCACCACCGCTTTTTTCACCCATTCGTTTATTTGCCAACCATCTTCCGTTGGTTCAGCACACCGCAACTCACCCGCATCGATCAGGTCTATTACTTCACGTATGGCGACTTGCGTTTTTTCATCTTCCAACAAGGATCTATTGTCCCAGGCTTGTTCTATCAGCGTTCTTAATCCTGTCATTTTTTCTTAAAGTTTTGACAAAGATAAGCCCCATGGCAGAATTATGGTTCCCATTTTTAAGCGCATAACATTTTTAAGGTTATTTTTGCCAAAAAAATATTTTGGCTAGAATTTTGGCTTTGGATTTTGGAAAGGTGCGGACGGGAATAGCGGTTACCGATGAACTTCAGCTGATCGCTTCTGGTTTGACCACCGTTGAAACCAAAGATTTGTTGACGTTTTTGGCGGAGTATACGCAAAAGGAATCGGTAGAACGTTTTGTAGTAGGCTTGCCCAAACAAATGGACAATACCGCATCCGAGTCCGAAGTGCTTATCCAAGGATTTTTAAACAAACTGAAGGCCAAGTTTCCATCCATTCCCGTGGAACGCCAAGACGAGCGTTTTACCTCCAAAATGGCGGTACAGTCAATGCTGGACAGCAGAATGAAAAAGAAAAAAAGAAGGGACAAGGCCCTAGTCGACGAAATAAGTGCCACGCTCATATTGCAGGCATACTTAAACAGATATTGATTTTATGATTTTACCCATAGTAGCCTACGGAGACCCCGTTTTGCGAAAAAAGGCAAAGGATATTACATCAGAATATCCAAAACTGGATGAATTGATAACAAACATGTGGGAGACCATGTACAATGCCCATGGCGTTGGTTTGGCCGCCCCGCAGGTGGGACTTCCCATTAGAATGTTTATGGTGGACACCACACCTTTTGCAGATGATGACGAGTTGACCGAAGCGGAACAAAAACAGCTGGATGGATTCAAGAAAGTATTCATCAACGCCAAAATTGAAGAGGAAAGTGGTAAGGAGTGGGACTTTAACGAAGGTTGTTTAAGTATTCCCGATATCCGTGAAGATGTAAAACGCAAGCCCGAGATCACCATAAGTTACTTGGATGAAGACTTTAAACCTCATACCGAAACTTTTGACGGCCTATTGGCCCGGGTGATTCAGCACGAATACGATCATATTGAAGGAATTTTGTTCACAGATAAGCTTTCAACGCTTAGAAAACGTCTTTTAAAAAGTCGATTGGAGAAAATTTCCAAAGGAAAAATAGATGTGGATTACAGAATGAGGTTTCCCAAAATCAAAAAAGGACGTTAAAAAAATCGCTGTTTGCGATAAAAACATATTTTTGCGCCCATAAATTACTATTTGAATGGCATTAGACAAGATTTTATCTATTGGAGGTAAACCGGGACTTTACAAATTATTGACACAAACCCGGGGCGGATTTGTTGGCGAATCCCTTTTGGATGGCAAACGTGTAACCGTTGGTTTAAGAAGCAATGTAAGCGTGTTGTCCGAAATAGCCATTTATACCTTGGAGGAGGAAATTCCTTTGAAAGAGGTCTTTCAAAAAATCAAGGAAAAGGAAGACGGTAAAAAAACTTCCATCAGTCACAAGGCTGAAAAAATCGAGTTGGAAGAGTATTTCTTCGAAGTGCTTCCCAATTATGATGAGGACCGAGTGTACGCTAGCGACATCAAAAAAATTATACAGTGGTACAACATCCTTCTCGACAACAATATCACTGATTTTGTTGAAGACGAAAAGGATGCTGAAGAACCTACTGTTCCTGCCTCAGAAGAGGAAGAATAAACACTATTCCTTTTTCCAATCCACCAATTTTGATGGGTAGTAATTGATCTGCATGGCTTCCAAATAGGGAACTTGTGCGGCAAGGCGCTCTTTGTAATCTTCCCAATTTAAGTGCTCTCCGGGAGACCACCCCAATTCGGCATAACCAATTATTCGTGGGAAGGCCAAATATTCCAATTCGGTACCGTTGCTTATGGTTTCCGACCATAGCGGGGCTTCAATCCCAAGAATGTTCTCTTTACCAAGTCCTTCGGCATAGGTTTCTGGATTCCATTTATAGCCCACATCAACAGGTATATACCCGGCCCATTTTAAGCCATATTCGGAGATGGAGTCGTATTTCATGTCCAAATAGGCCTTTTTTGCAGGGGAAATAATAATTTTAGAACCATTTTCAGCTGCGTTCAAGGCATTTTCAGCATTGTTCCATAATTGAACTACCGAACTAGGGGCAATATCTGCCTGTGCAATTTCGTCCCAACCAATCATTCTTTTGTTGTGCTTTTGTACAATTTTTTCCACTTTTTCCACAAAAAGAATGTAATCATCCTTTTTGGTCACGTGGCTTTCATCACCCCCAATATGAAAGTATGGACCAGGTGACATGGATGCGATTTCGCCGATTACATCATCCAAAAAGCTGTAAACGGTATCTTTTTTGGCATCAAAAGAGCTGTAGCCTACTTTCATGTCGGTTCGTACCCGAGGTGTCTCTGCTCCGGCATAGTGTAAAAAAGGATAGCTCAACGATGCTGCATTGGTATGCCCTGGCATATCTATTTCGGGAACAATCGTAATATGTCTGTCCGCAGCGTATGCCACAAGGTCTTTGTATTGTTCTTGTGTGTAAAAACCACCTTCACCACCGCCCACTTCGCTGGCACCGCCTACCTCGGTCAGTTTGGGCCAAGATTTTATCTCAATGCGCCACCCTTGGTCGTCCGTTAAGTGCAAATGCAGTGTGTTAAATTTGTAGTAAGCCAGGGCATCAATGTATTTTTTGACTTCCTCAACCGTGAAAAAATGTCTGGCAACATCCAGCATGGAGCTACGGTAACCAAATTTTGGGGCATCCATTATCTTGCCCGAAGGAATTACCCACATGGGGCGGTCCGTCAAAGTATCATTACTTTTTTCCGGAATGAGTTGGCGAAGCGTCTGAACACCCCTAAAAGCCCCAGCAGCGGTTTTGGCATTCAATAAAATGGAATCATTTTTGATGTAGAGCTGATAGGCTTCCGGACTTTCCAAATCAACGCTATCCGATTGGTTGATGTAGATCAATCGTTCTAATTTTTCCCCGTTTGATGCATTTACCGCAACATCAAGCCCTGTTTTGGATTTAATGTTATCGGATAAAAACCTGCCCACTTTCTCAAATTCCGGGTCTGTGGTCGAGGTGTAAATCGCAGTTCCCGCATCCAGTCCAAAGGCACTACCTGTTGGAATGGTTTTAATGGGTTTTGGAATCAACGGAGCTTTCGCAAGGTCTGTTTTTGGAAAATTGATTTCCTTTTTTTCGGTTTGGCAAGCTGTCATGCAGATAACTGCAACGAACAGCAAAATTGATCTGTAAATCACGTTTGTTTGGTTTTAGTCTATGTAATTTTTGATAACATCGTACCAGATGTCATATCCTTTATCGTTCATGTGAAGTCCATCTTCAATAAAGATGTCTTGTTTTACTTTTCTTTTATTTAGCATCGGATACCAAACGTCAACAAAATCTATCCCATCGGTTTTTGATGCCAATCGGTCCAATTTTCGGTTTAGACGACGGTATCTACCTCTGTATTTCCATCGAGAGATACTCGGTTTGGCCGATATCAATACAATCTCCATGTTTGGATTTTCCAGTTGTAGTTTGTTAAGGATGCCTTCGGCAGTTTTTACTATTTTTCGAGGTCTCTTCTTGGCAAAAATATCGTTGTCACCTTCATAAATAAATACTTTTACGGGCCTATAGTCCAAAATCAATTCATCAAGATAAAGCCCAAGATCGGAAAATTGGGAACCACCAAAGCCTGTGTTCAGCACTTGATGTTCCGGAAACCTTTTCTGTATATCTGTCCAAAACCGGATACTGGAACTTCCCGTAAAAACAATGGTCGGCTTGGAAGAATCCCAAAGGGAATCATTTTTTTGCTGAATTGACCTAACCTCATTTTTAAAAGGATTATCGTTTTGCCCAATGGCCATTAACGGTACCAAGAGCAATGCAATAAAAAAATGTTTCATTCTGCCGGATTTTGCCTAAAAACGACGTTGAAGATAGTAATATTTTTCCGTAAGCATGCTTTGTTGAAAAATACAAGAATACTTTTCATAAGTAAATTTTGATGATGGATTTTCTAATGTGGGGTCTTTGTATTTTTGGTCAAAATAGAAAAAAATGAACACAAGATCGGAGCAGTTGGGTGCTTTTGACCGTCTTTTGACCATAATGGATGAATTGCGCGAGCAATGCCCATGGGACAAAAAGCAGACCATGCAGACGCTTCGCCATTTAACCATTGAGGAAACCTACGAATTGGGCGATGCCATTCTCGACAATGATTTGGAAGAGGTGAAGAAAGAACTGGGCGATATTTTATTGCATATCGTTTTTTACGCCAAAATAGGTTCCGAAACACAGGATTTTGATATTGCCGATGTGGCCAACGGTATCTGTGATAAATTGATTAACCGACACCCGCACATTTATGGCGATGTAAAAGTGGAGAATGAGGAGGATGTGAAGCAGAATTGGGAAAACATCAAATTAAAAGAAGGTAAAAAGAGCGTGCTGGAAGGCGTTCCCAATGGTTTGCCCTCCTTGGTGAAGGCCAATAGGATCCAAGACAAGGTAGCCGGTGTGGGATTTGATTGGGAAGAGCCCGAGCAGGTTTTTGAAAAGCTGAAAGAGGAGTTGGGGGAGCTTCAAGAAGAGGTGGCGACCAACAATGCCGATAAAATGGAGTCCGAATTTGGCGATGTGCTTTTTTCGATGGTGAATTATGCCCGTTTCCTAAAAATCAATCCGGAAAATGCATTGGAGCGGACCAATAAAAAATTCATCAAACGCTTTCAATATTTGGAGGGAAAAGCCAAGGAAGCAGGAAAGTCCATAAAGGACATGACCTTGGCCGAAATGGACGTTTACTGGGAAGAGGCGAAGCAGTTGTGAGATTTATTCATTCCCTAACATTTCAACCGACCAAGATTGTCATCAATCTACCTATATTTGCCATCCTTTTTTAAATATCCGCTGTGTTTCAAAACTACACCAAAGAATTCGCCTATAACCTAAAACTGTCCTATCCCGTTATTTTGGGAATGCTGGGGCACACTTTTGTGGCCTTTGCAGACAACATTATGGTAGGGCAATTGGGAACTGCTGAACTGGCAGCGGTCTCCTTGGGCAATAGTTTTGTGTTCATTGCCATGTCGCTCGGTATTGGTTTTTCCACTGCCATCACTCCTTTGGTGGCCGAAGCGGACGGGGCAAAGGACCAAGCAGCGGGCAAAAGTGCCTTAAAACACGGTTTGGTACTTTGTACCGTACTGGGTTTATCCCTGTTTGGACTCATCCAAGTTTCCAAACCCTTGATACACCATATGGAACAGCCCCCAGAAGTGGTGGAACTCGCTTTGCCCTATTTGGATTTGGTGGCATTTTCGTTAGTGCCCTTGATCATATTTCAAGCCTTTAAACAATTTTCGGACGGTCTATCCCAGACCAAATACCCTATGTACACTACCATTGTGGCCAACTTGGTGAATATTACCCTGAACTATTTGCTCATTTTTGGTGCTTTGGGCTTTCCCAAGATGGGAATTGTTGGTGCGGCAGTAGGTACTTTGGCATCTCGTGTGATTATGGTGGCCTTTATTTGGTACTTGCTAAAGCGAAAAGAAAAGTTTGCTCCCTATGTAACTCATTTCAACTTTAGAAAGATTGAGAAAAAAGTGATGAACAAAATCATCGGTCTTGGATTTCCATCGGCGCTGCAAATGTTTTTTGAGGTGGCCATTTTTACAGCGGCCATTTGGTTGAGCGGAGTGCTTGGAAAAAATGCCCAAGCGGCCAATCAAATAGCATTGAACTTGAGCAGTATGACCTTTATGGTGGGTATGGGGCTTGGTGTGGCAGCTATAGTCAGGGTCGGAAATCAGAAAGGTCTCAGAAACTATAAAGAGTTGAAGCGAATCGCGGAATCTGTGTTTTTCTTGACGCTTTTGGTGGAAATAGCTTTCGCTGTGATTTTCTTATTGGGGAGACATTGGTTGCCGACCATTTATTTGGATGTGGACGATATTGCGAACCAAGCCGATAACACCGAAGTGATCATCATAGCTGCGAAACTATTGTTGGTGGCAGCCTTTTTCCAGATTTCTGATGGGCTCCAAGTAGTGGTCTTGGGCGCGTTACGTGGTTTACAGGATGTAAAGATACCTACACTGATTACTTTTGTGGCCTACTGGTTGATAGGTTTTCCCATCAGTTATTACTTGGGGTTGCATACCAGTTTTGAAAGTACCGGTATTTGGATAGGATTGTTATCGGGACTTACCGCATCGGCCGTAATGTTGTATCTTCGATTTAACTTTTTGACCAAGAAATTGATTGAAGACTAAATTAGAATGGTTGTCACCCTGAGCTCGTCTCAGGGTCTCATTATAAAATGAAAATATATGTGATGTTGAACACCACGCCAGTCGGCGGGAGTTCAATATGGCACATTTAATTATAAATTTGAAACCAGTTGTGGATTTTGAAGGAAATTCGTCAGTTCGAGTGATTTTTGGTTGTTGAGCGAAGTCGAAACAAAAGAAAATTGTACCTGCCTGCCGGCAGGCAGGTCGAGAACTAGAATTTCAAGCCAAAAAACGATTCTCGATACAAAATTCCTTTGGAATTTCACTCGAATTGACGGTTTTTGGACGAGAAATCTTCAAAATACACATCGGGTATTGAATTAAGAAGATTCCAAAATTTGAAATCTAACTATTTGATACATGGAACTACCTAAATTTTTATTGGCCGACAATACGGACCATCCCGATGCCATTTTTATCGTTCATACCGAATACCCACGTTTTATCATCAATCTGGAAAATGATGAAGTGGAATGGATGGAAGAATTCTCCAAAGAGGATGAGGCGGATTTAATGGAAGAGGCCGAAAGCTTGATCGAAGCCGCTACGGCCTTTTACGATAGGGAAGTCTCCAGATACGACGATTGATGATCGAACAGTTACTGCAATACGATAAAGAATTGTTTTTGTTCCTCAACGGATTGGGGACCGAAACTTGGGACGGCTTTTGGATGTTTATGACCACCACCAGAAATTCAGCTCCGCTTTATCTGTTACTACTTTACTTATCCTATCGAACTTTTGGTTGGAAGGGAACAGGAATAATTTTGGTGTCCATCGCCTTGCTGATTACCTGTACCGACCAATTGTCCAATTTCTTTAAATACGGCGTTGGTAGATTGCGACCTTGCCACGAACCTGAAGTAAGTGGCGCCATGCGTTTGGTAAAAAGTTATTGTGGAGGACAATTCGGATACTTTTCCGCCCACGCGGCCAACTCTTTTGGACCAGTGATTTTCTTTACCGTGATTTTTAAGAATAAGGTGAAATACATCTCTTTGGTATTGTTGATTTGGGCCTGTATTGTTGCCTATAGCCGAATTTATATCGGTGTTCATTATCCGTTGGATGTGATAACGGGCGCTTTGGTAGGTTCCCTTTTCGGATGGTTGTGGGCCAAGTTGGCTATATTTGCTTTCCAAAAAACAGGGGTATGATCTCAACCGCCAGATACTGGTTTTATATTGGATTGATTGTGTTGGTCTATATCATTGGGATGTTCGTAACCCTGTTCGAGAACGATTCGGCCCAATTTGCTGTAATGGCCATGCGAATGGTTCAGGAAAACGATTTTTTGAGCCTCTTCAAAGGTCCCGAAGAGTATTTGGATAAGCCCCATATGCACTACTGGTTGGCCGCACTTTCCTATAAAATATTTGGAATTCACGATTGGGCGTACCGAATTCCCGGTATTTTGTCCACTTTGTTGGGAGCTTACAGTTGCTACGGTCTCGGAAAATTGCTTTACAACAAGGACGTGGGGCGGTTTGCTTCATTGATTTTTATGACGGCCCAAACCATGGTCTTGGCCAATATCGATGTGCGTACCGATGCTGTTTTGACCGGATTCACGATCTTTTCCATTTGGCAATTGGCCAAGTATATTGAGCAAAACACCTTGAAAAGTATCGCTCTGGGTGCTTTTGGGGCGGGAATGGCCTTTTCCACCAAAGGTCAGATTGCTTTGGTAGTGATTGGAATTTCGATACTGTGCCACTTGACCTATACCCGAAAATGGCAGCAATTGCTCAATTGGAAAGTTTTGGTGGCGATTTTGGTGTTTGGTGCCACCATTGCCCCGATGTTGTACGCCTATTACCATCAGTTTGATTTGCACCCCGAGAAAGTAATCAGAGGAAAAGATAACCGTAGCGGTATCTTCTTCATTTTTTGGGAACAGAGCTTTGAACGTATGAGTGGAGAAGGGGTAGGAAAGAACAGTAGCGACTTTTTCTTTTTCTTTCACACCTTTTTATGGGTGTTTCTGCCGTGGACGGTTCTCGCTTTGATAGGCTATTGGACTAAAGTAAGAACCTTTTGGGAAGCGAAGTTCGCTTACAGGCCCAATTTAGAATTTCTGACCGTTGGTGGGATTTCGATTTTGTTCCTGCTCATCAGTTTTGCGCAGTTTAAATTGCCGCACTACATGAACATTTTAATGCCTTTGTATGCGATCCTATCGGCGGCATTCCTGTATATGTTGCATCAAAAGGAAAAATTGAGGATGGCCAAGGTAATTTTGGGCATCCAATACTTCATATTGGGTCTAGTGGCGGTCTTTACCGTTTTGGTGAGTTTTTATGTATTTAAATTCGAGCGTTGGTACAGTTATTTGTTCTTGCTGACGGCCCTTGCATTGGTGACTTGTTTCATTTTGAAAAAAGAAGCGCCGTACACAAAAATTGTAAGTGTTGCCATTTTTAGTTCGGTGTTGTTAAATGGCTTGATGAATGTCCATTTTTACCCAAAACTGCTCGAATACCAGGGGGGGTCCACCATGGCGGAGCAGGTAAAGCAGAACAACATTCCCGTCGATAGCATTTATAAGATTTCGGAAAAATATTCGTGGTCGTTGGATTTTTATAACAGGAAACCCGTACAAATAAGTTCGCTCTCGGAAATAGCGGAGAAAAATGATGTTTGGGTGTATGCCACGGACAAAGAATTGAAGCAATTAGAGAAAAAAGGAATTGTTTGGGACAATCAAATTACGGTGGACCAATTTCGGATTACCCGACTTCAAATCAAATTCTTGAATCCCGATACGCGAGAAGAAAAATTGAACAAAATGCATTTGGTGCATTTGAACTAATCTACTGAATCCAGTCTTGGCTTTTTAAAGTGATAGATTACTCCGAAAAGTGAGGTGAGTGCCGTTATCAAAAAGAAGGTAAAACTGATACCGATGGAAGTGCTGGCATCCAGCCCCAACCACTCTGCACCGTACAAAAAAGTGACTTCTCGACTTCCTATTCCGCCAATGGTCAAAGGTATCACGGAGACAATCGAAGAAACTAAGAACACAAAGAGGTATTCAATAGTGTCCATGCTAACGGACAAGGACTTCAAAATACATAATACGCTGATTAATTGTGCCAGTTGCACCAAGGCCGAAAACCCTAGGGATTTCCAAAATACGGGCAGGGTAGTGATGAAGAATATTTTGTTCACGAACCAGAAAGCGATTACACTTAAGGGAATGGCCGCAGTTACCAACCAATAAAAGCTTTGAAAAAATACATTTTTTGCCAAGAGGGCAAGCACACAAGCATACACAAAAAGCAAAAGCATACCGCTTAAACGGTCCAAGAGTAAGCTGGAGACTACTTTCTTGGTACCTGGTTGATATTCTTTTTGGATAACGTATCCTTTGTACGCATCGCCGCCAATGCCTCCAGGTAAAAAAAGGTTGTAGAACATTCCCAATAGGTAAAGCTTTAAATTGCTCAACTGGGAGATCTTGGCTCCAATTTGATGGAAATACAAGTTGGTCCTAAGAGCAGCTAAGACTTTGGACAGTACAAAAAACAGCAGTGCCAAGAATAAATAGAGAGGGTCGCTCTTTTTTAAGGTCTGGAGTACATCCTTCAACTCTATTTTGGTGAAAATAAAGTAAATCAGGACCGCACTGATGATAATCTTCAAGGCGGTTATGAGCTTTTTACGCTGCTTTTCCGTCACCTATGCTGATTTTTTTGATACGATACGGTCTTTTCTGTTGCGATTCGTAGTAGGTACGGATCAAGAGTTCCATCACAATCCCGATGGTAAACAATTGGATGCCACCCACAATGAACATCATCCCGAATATGAGCAATGGTCGGGTGCCGATATCCTGTCCGAAGCCAAGCTTTACGATCAACAAATACACATTGATCAAAACTCCCAAAATAACCAACAATACCCCAAAAATTCCGAAGAGGTGGATGGGACGCTGAAAATATTTTCGGATAAAGAGTAACAGCATCATATCGGCGACCACTTTAAAAACCCGCTCCAGACCGTATTTGGAAACCCCAGCGTGTCTTGCGTGGTGCTTTACGGGAACCTGTTTGATCTGTGCACCTTCCAAATGTGCCAAAAGTGTAATAAAACGGTGCATTTCACCATACAGATTAAGGCTTTTTGCGATGTCCTTGGTGAAAACTTTTAGGGCACAACCGTTGTCTTTAATATCCAACTTAGTCACTCTGCGCACCAAAAAGTTGGCAATTTTAGATGGTATTTTTTTTACTTGGGAATCTTTTCTTTTCTGACGGATGCCCGTAACTAAATCATATTCTTCGGTGATGGCATATTCCAACATTTGTGGAATGTCCGAAGGGTCGTTTTGGAGGTCTCCATCCATGGTAATGATGTATTCCCCTTCGGCGTAATCAATCCCGGCGGCCAAGGCCAAACTTTGGCCATAGTTCTTTTTCAGTTCAATGAGATGGACCTTCTTATCGTCCATTTCCTTGACCTTGATACGGGTTTTGTCCGTGGAAAAGTCATCCACATACACAATTTGGTAGTTGTACCCCTCAAGGCTTTCATTGATTTTTTGGGTCAAAAGAACCACATTGTCCTCCTCGTTGTACAAAGGAACCACTATGGATAAAAGGGAATCGGTGACGGTGCTCATTCAGTATAAAATCTGTGCAAATTTATCGCTTTTATTTAAGAGCCTGTTTAGGAATTTGTCAATTGTTCTGTTATGCCCCTTTTTGCGCATTTCTTCGTTATAATTTTGAACCGTAGCTACGGCTATGCTTAAAAATTATGCCTCAAACTGCATCAAAAATAGCCTATATCAATTCCAATCACAAATTCCTAAACAGGCTCTAAAGTTCCTTGGTAATCTTGTCCAATAGGATTTTTGCAGCGTAAAATGGTGAAATTTTGTGTTTTTCAATCGCTGATAACAGCTTGGCTTGTTCTGTTTTAAAGGTTTCCTTTTGATGAAAAAACTGTTTGATGTATTCATCCACAGTCTGAAGGAACCAGTTTTTGTTTTGTTGTTGTCGGTTCTTTTCAAAAAAGCCGTTTTCCTTGGTATGCTCCACAAATTGCTGCACCATTTCCCAGATGTCTTCAATGCCTGTTTTTTCCATGGCGGAACATTTCATCACTTTGGGCGTCCACCCATTGGCTTTGGGCGGGTATAGGTGCAAGGCCCTGGAAAATTCAGTAACGGCAAGTTTTGCGTGCTCCAAATTACTGCCATCCGCCTTGTTTATGGCTATGGCATCCGCCATTTCCATAATGCCTCTTTTAATACCTTGGAGTTCGTCACCTGCGCCGGATAGTTTTAGCAAAAGGAAAAAATCCACCATACTGTGTACGGCAATCTCACTTTGGCCTACGCCCACGGTTTCCACCAAAATCACATTATAGCCTGCTGCTTCGCAGAGGATGATGCTCTCTCTGGTTTTTCGAGCTACACCACCCAAGGAGGTGCCCGAAGGGGAGGGGCGTATAAAAGCATTTGGGTCCTTGGCCAAGGTCTCCATTCGGGTTTTGTCTCCTAAAATGCTTCCCTTGCTTAGTGAGCTGGTCGGGTCTACGGCCAAAACGGCCACTTTATTGCCTTGATCGGTCAATATCTTCCCCAAGGTTTCGATAAAGGAGCTTTTGCCCACTCCCGGTACACCTGTTATTCCTAGCCGAATGCTTTTGTTGGGCTGGGTCAAACACTTTTCTATGACCGCATTGGCTTTTTCAAAATGTGCCGGTTTTGTGCTTTCCAATAAAGTGATGGCCTTGGCAAGCATCGCTTTGTTGCCGTCAAAAATACCTTGCGCCAAAACATCGGCAGAGAGTTCTTGTTTTCTGAGTGCCTTGATTTTGGAAACCGTGTTCGAGGGTGTTTTGCTTTTGTCTGCCAATGGTGCTGTTGATCAATTCATCACGAATTTATAAAGATTTTACGGGTTTAGGCCAATCATGATACCAATACAGCTTATCCATTTCACAAAAATTTAATATCTGTTAAGAAGGACTTCCGCTTACAAATTGGTACCTTATTCGTTAAATTATCGGTTACCGCGTAGGTGCTGATTTTTACAAACCTATAAACATTTAAAAGATGAAGACTATTTTTGAGGCCAAGGCCACCAATACAGGAGGAAGAGCTGGACATGTAAAGAGTGAAGATGGCGTTTTGGATTTTGACATAAGCATGCCAAATTCAAAAGGAAAACCGGATCCAAAATCAACCAATCCCGAGGAACTCTTTGCTGCAGCTTACTCCACTTGCTACGCTGGCGCGGTAGAAGCTGTTGCCAAAAGCCACGATGTGGACGACCTTGGTGATTTTAATGTAACTGCTATAGTGGCATTAAATAAGGAGGAGGAAGGTTTTTTCTTGGAAGTAACCTTGGATACGTATTTGCCTACGGTTGATAAGGAAATGGGAGAAACCATCATTAAGGAAGCTCACGAAATGTGCCCTTATAGCAAAGCTACACGCGATAATATTACAGTGCACTTAAATTTGTTAATGGACGAATAAAATCACCTAACTTTTTAATAATGAGCCCCGTTGAAGCCATCATCGGGGCTTTTTTTGTTAAAAGTGAACAAAAAACAAACTAATTTGCAACGTTGCATTTTTTGCATCGTCCTTATTACAGAACAACTAAAAAACCAGACATAGAACCAAGTGTGCTCCATATTGAGCTTGTGGAAAAGTGCAAGGCGAACGACCGTCAGGCGCAAATGAAACTGTATCGTCAGTATTGCGATGGTATGTTTTGTGTGGTCATGCGATTTGTTAAAAATGCTGCTGATGCAGAGGATATATTGCAGGACTCGTTTATAAAGGCTTTTCAGCGGATTGAGCAGTTTAAGGGAGATGTTACGTTCGGGGCCTGGTTGAAAAGGATTGTAGTGAATGGAAGCATTGATTTTTTAAAGTCGAAACACCAGCGAACGGTGGAATTGAACGAAAATTACTTGCAAGTGGCAGAAGAGGATGATTGGTCCGTGGAAGAAGGAATTTCCATTGAACAGGTAAAAGGAGCCATTGAGGAACTGCCACAAAAATATAAATATGTAGTGCAATTGTTCTTGGTAGAGGGATACGATCATTCGGAAATCGCTGAAATTTTGAACATTACAGAAACAGCGTCCAGAACCCGATTGTTAAGAGGAAAAGCGCAATTGAAAGAAAAATTAAAAGATTTGGCCTATGGCACGTGACCTTAGAAAATTGTTTGAGAAAGAAAGGAAGCAGAAACGCTTTACCATGGAGGATGGGCATGAGGACCGGTTTTTAGCTAAACTGGAAAAGGAATTGCCCAATAACCCTCCAAAGAAAAAGGTGTTCTCTCTTTGGATGCAGATAGCGGCCTCCGTTGTTGTGGCACTTGGCTTATCCATTTATTATTTCAACAACACCGACCCCATTGATGTGCCAGAAGGGCAAGTAACGGTTGTTGATCGCGATAGTTCAAATGGTAGTGGTGAGGGGATGTCGTTGGGCGATTTATCACCAGACTTAAAAAAGATTGAAACCTATTACATTACTAATATCAATTTACAACTATCGGATTTGGATGTTGATCCGGAGAATAAAGAACTTATGGACAGCTATATGGAACGATTGGCCGAGTTGAACAAGGAATACCACAGACTAAATGAAGAGTTGAACGAATTGGGTCCCAATGACCAAACCATAAGCGCACTTATCAAAAACCTACAGTTAAGGTTGCAGTTGTTGCAAAAATTAAAATCAAAGTTGAATCAATTAAAATCATCAAAAAATGAACAGGAATCATCAAATATTGTTTAGCGGGTTGCTCCTTGCCTTGGTTGGGTTTACCGGCCATGCGCAGGAGAAATCCAAAACCTACAAGGAAAGTTTCAATGTCAACAAGGATACGGAACTTAACATCAACACCAGTTATGCCGATATTCAATTTGAGACATGGGACAAAGATCAAGTGGAAATTACGGCGGTAATTGAACTAGAAGGAGTGGAGCAAGAGGAAGCCGATTCCTATTTTGAGAAGGACTTGGTCAAAATTATGGGGAATAGTAAGGAAATTGAGGTAAGTACAAAAGGTGCGGGACCCAATTATGCGTTCGATTTTCAAGGGTTTAATATTGATATCCCCGAGATGCCTTCGGTTGCTGAGATTATTGCGAATGTGGAGATTCCGGAACTCCCTGAGTTCACCATCCCGGAAATAAACGTAATGCCTCGCATGCCACCCATGCCACCCATGCCACCCATTGAGTTTGATTATGATGCCTACAAAAAGGATGGGGACAAATACATGAAGGAGTGGAAAAAAGAATTCGATAAAACTTTTGACGAAGAATACAAAGCCCGTTTTGAAGAGTGGGGCAAGCGTATGGAGGAGATGGCAGAAGAGCGAGAAGCTAGAAGAGAGGAGATGAGGGCAGAAAGAGATCAACTCCGTGAAGAGCGGGAGGAAATACGGAAAGAAATGCAAGAGCAGATGAAAGAGCAACAGGAAGAGATTCGCGCCCATCAAGCAGAACTTAGGAAGGAGCAGGCAGAGCTTAGAAAACAACTGCGCGAAGAAACAAGAACAATCCACAGCAGCCCCAATGTGTTCTATTTCTCATCAGATGGGGAGCATAAAGAGTACAAGGTAAAAAAACGAATCATTATTAAAATGCCGAAGTACATCAAGGTAAAAATGAATGTACGCCACGGTGAGGTAAAATTGGCGGAAAATGCCAAGAACATCAATGCAAGCTTGTCCTACGCAAGCTTGCTTGCCTCCACCATTGATGGTGTCAATACTGATATTCGAGTGTCCTACTCTCCCGTGGTTGTGCAAAACTGGAATTACGGCAGCCTTAGTACGGATTACTCCGATAAGGTGAATTTAAAAGAGGTAAAGGAACTAAAATTGCATTCGGTATCATCCAATGTGGTAATTGGTAGATTGGCCAGTAAAGCGATGGTTGTCAATAATTTTGGTGCATTGCACATTGATGAGGTCTCCGATGGCTTCAGCATCATTGATATTTCCATGGAAAATGGGGAGTTGGACTGTAAACTGCCCGAAACGCCTTATACTATCTCCGTTAGCGAAACAACATCTGGATTCCAATATCCGAAAGCATTACAATTGACATCCACCCAAAAAAATGGCGCCAATATCCATACGGGATATCATATCAGTAAAAACGATGGGAAAACCATCAAAATCAACTCCAAATACAGCGAGGTGGTTCTTAAGAACTGATCTTGTTACAAGACTTCCCAAGGGAACCACTTCAAACTTGTTCGGCCCATTCTTTCTTCAACGGCCACAACCTACCTTCCAATTTTAGTGGGCATCTTCTTTCAGGTAGGACTCAAAATTCTTTTTAAAACGATTCAATCTTGGGATTGATACGTTTCTGATATAACTGTTATTTGGATTTCGCTTTTTATAATCCTGATGGTACTCTTCCGCTTTGTAAAACTTTTCAAAAGGTTCTACTTCTGTTACAATAGGGCGATTGCCATAAATATTTTCGGTTTCCAGCTTGTCGATATAGCTTTGAATAATCTTTTTTTCCTTATCGTTTTTATAAAATGCAATGGAACGGTACTGAGCCCCTTTGTCAGGTCCCTGCCTGTTTAGGGTGGTTGGGTCGTGAGAACCAAAAAACACTTGGACCAACTGTGTGAAAGAGATTACTTCTGGGTCATAATATACTTCTACCGCCTCCGCATGTTGGGTTCTACCATAAGAAACCTGCTCGTAGGTCGGGTTTTTCTCAGAACCGCCAGAATACCCTGAATACACTTCCTTGACTCCCTTAACACTTTCGAAAATGGCTTCCACGCACCAGAAACATCCACTGGCAAAATAGGCGGTCTCGTATTTCTGAAGTTGTCCTGAGATCAATTTGGTCTCCAAATGAGGGTCGGATTCTTTTTGGGCAACTTCTTGTTTGCCCGATTTGTTTTTGGGCTGGCAACTTATGGATGCCAATAATAGCAGCATTAAAAATGGAGTTCTCACGATTTTCATTTTAGTTTCTTGTTTAGTTGCAATAAGGTACCAACAATTACTTGGCCGGCCGTTAAAAAATGTTAATCATTTTGATTGATTGTATTTTCTTACAAAGAAAAGAAAATATACCACAATGTTCTGTAAGGGTTTATTATTGCGGGTTTATCGATAAAATGCACATGCGTTCGGTGTGCTGTTTTTAGGGGTAAAATCGTTCGTCGAAGATAAAAAACACTTCATCCGAAAAAAAAATATTCACCGAAAAAAACGGGTTGTTGAGCGATGGAAATCGAGTTGAGCTTGTGCTTGAAAGTAATTTTACATCACAAAACAAACAGAACAATGAAGACAATTTTTACCATCATCGCAGTAACTTTTTTCGGAACTATGGCTTCTGCCCAAGATATTTCCAAAGAGGCCAAAGTGGATGCCCTTACAGTAGGAGTTGAGTTGGATGTAACAATCAGCAACACTATTAGAAAGGATAGAAAAATGGTGAGATTGTACAAGTTTAAGAACTCTCGAATCAAAAAGGAGCTTTCTTTCAAAACCAAAAAGAACAGGGCTAAATTGGCATAATTATGATATTGGATATTTTAATACCCTTTACGGTGTTTTTGAGCGTTGCCTTTGTTTTGGCAAGCATAGCCTTTTCCTTCAGGGAAAGAAAATTTATAGAAGTTTAAGTTTATATCAAAATAAGTATTGGTAAGGTCGGTTTTAAACCGGCCTTTTCTTTTGTAAAAATTTTAATCCACAGAGTTGAACTGTTCTATCACCTCTTCAAACTCAATAGTGTAGTGTGTTCCTTTTTTGGAGTAATCCCTGCTTATTGAGCCCCTAAGTTGGCGTGCTAGATTGTAAATAAGTTTTAATCCCAAGGAATTGGATGTTTTTGGGTTGATTTCTTCCGAATAGCCAACTCCATTATCACCTAGATACATTTTGTAGCGGTTATTCTCCATTTTTTGGACGGATACATGGATTTCTCCATCATTCCCTTCTGTGATGCCATATTTTAAGGCATTGGTAATGGTTTCATTAATAATCAGTCCCAAAGGGATTACCGTATCAATACTCAGTTTGTAATCCGATATGTCCAAGGCAACCTTTACATTTCGGTTGCTTCCTTTTACCGACCTTACCAAGTAATCGCAAAGTTCCCTTACATAAGGTTCCAATTCTATTTTGGAAAGATAGTCATCTCGCTTATAAAGCATCTCATGGACCATGGCCATGGATACGACACGGTTTTGGCTGCTTTTTATGATACTGCTTATTTTACTGTCATCTATTGCCCTGGATTGCAGGCTTAGAAGGCTGGAAACCGTTTGCAGGTTGTTTTTTACCCGGTGATGTACTTCTTTTAACAATGTTTCTTTTTCCTCGATACGCTCTTGGATTTCGTTTCGGGATTTATACAGTTTATGGTGTGCGCTCAAAAGATTTTTACCAAAAACCCCTCCCAATAGATATACGGCAAACATGGCACTCAAATAAGCAAACCAATCTCTTGCTTCCACAGGAACTGTATTCTCCGAAATTGTAAAATCTCCTGTATCATAGAGGAACAAAAGGGTAAGTACTGCTAAATTAAGGATCAGATAGAGTTGACCAAAAACTTTGGTGGTGACATAGCCCGCAAAAACAATTATCGCCAAAACAAAAATAAAGGGACTTTCGATTCCTCCACTGTAAATTGTGATAATGACCGCTCCCAGCATCGAAAGGATAGAGGTGGAGTTATAGGTGAGCACCAAATTCTTGTGCTGTTTGTACAAAAGGGTGTTCAGTAAATTGATCAAAGCATAACCCCAAAAGGTGTAGGGTATGATTCCTCTTATATCCAAAAAGAAAAAACACACCAATCCGAAAATGGCAGCAAAGAAGGATGAATTGTAATTTACCTTAAGTATCAAATCAATCTTGTCTTGTAACCTATATGTATCCTTATTAGGAATTTTCATATGCTGCGTGTGAATGTTCCTCTGCCACAAAAAAGTTGAAAACGGTGTGGTAGAGTAGCTTAATGGGGTGTTTTATGCTGTAAATCTAACCATGTTTTTGATATAAAAAAAGTGGCAGCTTAATAACTACCACCTTTAAAAGTTTTATTTGAGTTTTTCTAGTCGTTGACCAGAACCCATTCTCCTTTGTCTATCAATGGTTCGGCCTGTTTGTATTTTAACGTTTTGCTTTCCCCGGACATTACATTTTTAATGGTAACCCTTTCGTTCCTGCCAATTTTCGGTTTTTCCCGCACAATGGTTTCTGTTATCTGGGGGCGTTGTCCTTGCGTTTGTCCAGCTGCCCTGTTTTGTGCTGCCAATTCGTCGCTGTTCGGAATTTCCTCTTTTGTGGTCTGAAGTTTTTCCTTTGGTCTGCGAACGTTGCGGGCTTCTTGGATTTGAGATGTGTTCTCCGATGGCAATTCTCCTTTGAAAAGGAAGGATATTACTTCTCGGTTCACTTTGTCGATCATTTCCTTGAAAAGTTCAAAAGCTTCAAACTTATAGATCAATAACGGATCTTTTTGCTCGTGAACGGCCAATTGCACGGACTGTTTCAATTCGTCCATTTTACGCAAGTGCGTTTTCCAGGAATCATCAATAATGGCTAGCGTTATGTTTTTCTCAAAATCGGTGATCAACTGCTTTCCATTGGTGTTGTACGCCTTTTCCAGATTGGTAACAACGTTCAAGGATTTGATACCGTCCGTAAAGGGAACTACAATGCGTTCAAACTTGTTGGATTCGTCTTCATAAACCTTTTTGATGACCTGAAAGGCAACGGTGGCACTACGCTCCATTTTTTCTTTGTAGTACTTGTAAGCCTCGTCGTTGACTTTATTGGCAATCTGTTGAAAGCTCATTTTCTTGAATTCTTCTTCATCAATAGGTGAGGTGATGGAGAAGTATTTGATGAGCTCAAACTCAAAGTTCTTATAATCGTCGGCCATTTTATTGGTTTCGGCAATGGCTTCAGAAGTATCATAAATCATATTGGCGATGTCCACCTTTAAGCGTTCACCTTCCAAAGCGTGTCTTCTTCTTTTATAGATTACTTCACGCTGTGCATTCATTACATCATCATACTCCAACAAACGCTTACGGATACCAAAGTTGTTTTCCTCAACCTTTTTCTGGGCACGTTCTATGGATTTGGTCATCATGGAATGCTGAATGACCTCACCATCTTCCAAGCCCATGCGGTCCATCATTTTAGCTACACGGTCCGATCCGAACAAACGCATCAAATTGTCTTCCAAAGAAACATAGAACTGTGAACTACCTGGGTCTCCTTGACGCCCGGAACGACCTCTCAACTGTCTGTCCACACGTCTGGAATCGTGGCGCTCCGTACCAATAATGGCCAAACCGCCAGCTTCTTTCACTTCTGGGGATAGTTTAATATCGGTACCCCTACCGGCCATGTTGGTGGCAATGGTCACGACACCACCTTTACCTGCTTCGGCTACAATGTCCGCCTCTTTTTTATGGAGTTTAGCGTTCAATACGTTGTGAGGCACTTTACGTACGCTCAAAAGTTTGGATAACAATTCCGAAATTTCAACGGAGGTGGTACCAATCAATACGGGCCTGCCCGATTGAGATAGTTTCGTAACCTCGTCGATGATGGCATTGTATTTTTCCCGTTTGGTCTTGTAAATCAAATCATGCCTATCGTCACGGGCGATGGGTCTGTTGGTTGGAATTTCCATCACATCCAACTTATAGATTTCCCAGAATTCCCCTGCTTCTGTAACCGCTGTACCCGTCATACCAGCAAGTTTGCTGTACATCCTAAAGTAATTTTGGAGTGTAACGGTAGCAAAAGTCTGGGTCATGGCCTCGATTTTTACGTTCTCCTTGGCCTCAATGGCTTGGTGGAGACCGTCCGAGTACCTACGACCGTCCATAATACGGCCTGTTTGCTCGTCCACGATCATCACCTTATTGTTCATAACCACATACTCCACATCTTTTTCAAAGAGGGTATAGGCTTTCAACAACTGGGTCATGGTGTGGATACGCTCGCTTTTTACGGCAAAATCCTTGAAGAGTTCTTCTTTGAGCTCTGCTTCTTTTTCTATTTCGAGATCTTGGTTCTCGATCTTGGCTATCTCGCTACCGATATCGGGCATCACAAAAAATTCCTTGTCCTGATCGGCGGAGATGTATTCCACTCCTTTATCGGTGAGCTCTATTTGATTGTTTTTTTCATCGATAACGAACAATAGGTCTTCGTCCACTTTGGGCATTTCCCTATTGTTGTCTTGCATATAGAAGTTTTCGGTCTTTTGAAGCAATTGCTTAACCCCTTCTTCACTCAAAAACTTGATGAGCGCTTTGTTTTTGGGTAGTCCACGATGTACACGTAGTAAAAGGAAACCACCTTCTTTGGTATTTCCTTCCTTTATTAACTTTTTGGCTTCGGCCAATACTCCTGTGAGGTGCTGACGTTGTTTCTGTACAATGTCGGATACCTGTGGTTTGAGCTCGTTGAACTCGTGGCGGTCACCTTCAGGAACGGGACCGGATATGATCAATGGTGTACGTGCATCATCAATAAGAACAGAATCCACCTCATCCACAATAGCGTAATGGTGCGGACGCTGTACCAAATCATCCGGTGTATGCGCCATGTTATCGCGCAAGTAATCAAAACCGAACTCGTTGTTGGTTCCGTAGGTTATATCGGCATTGTAGGCTGCTCTTCTTCCGTCGGAGTTGGGTCTGTGCTTGTCTATACAATCCACAGATAGTCCGTGGAACTCAAATATTGGGGCCATCCAGGCACTATCCCTTTTGGCAAGGTAATCGTTAACCGTTACCAAGTGGGCTCCTTTGCCTACCAATGCATTAAGGTAGAGTGGGAGCGTGGCCACCAAAGTTTTACCTTCACCTGTTTGCATTTCGGCAATCTTGCCTTGGTGCAGTGCAATACCACCAATGAGCTGTACATCGTAGTGCACCATATCCCAAGTGACTTCTTTTCCTGCGGCATCCCATGAGTTTTGCCAAACGGCCTTGTCTCCTTCTAAGGACACATAATCCTTGTCACCGGAAAGTACCCTGTCGAATTCGCTGGCCGTAACCGTTAAGGTTTCGTTGGCAGCAAATCGTTTTGCAGTTTCCTTTACAACGGCAAAGGCCTCGGGAAGGATATCTTCCAAAGTCTTTTCGGAAATTTTATAGGCTTCTTCGTTGAGCTTGTCGATTTCGGAGTAGATTTCCTCGTTACGATCCATGTCGTTGGAATTTTCCACCTCTTTTTTTAGCTCGGCAATTTTATCGTTGATTTCTTTGCAATCCTCTGCTATCCTTGCTTTAAAAGCAGTTGTTTTTTGTCTTAGTTCATCATGCGACAATCCTTCCAGTTGTTGCTCAAAGGATTTTATCTCGTTAACCAAAGGTTGTAACGATTTTACATCCTTCTCCGATTTATCTCCTACAAATACCTTAAGTACGGAATTAATAAAACTCATGAAATGTTTTTTCTTTTGATTGTCAAAAGCTATTCCATTGATGGGATTACGATGGAATACTTTTGCTAGGCTGTCAAAATTACATAAAAAAAAGCCTCAAATGAGACTTTTTAACGGGGTTTGTTTTTTCGGATTTAATATTCGTCCTCATTCCAGAGGTAGTCCTCTTCGGTGGGATAATCCGGCCAAATTTCTTCGATGGATTCGTAAATCTCGCCTCCTTCTTCTTCCATCGATTGTAAATTTTCTACAACTTCCAACGGCGCTCCTGTTCGAATCGCATAATCTATCAGTTCGTCTTTGGTTGCTGGCCAAGGCGCATCACTTAAATATGAAGCTAGTTCTAACGTCCAGTACATAGTAACGGTTTGATTTTAAATTTTTTGCAAAAATAATTTTTAAACCCAATCTGCCAAGTAAAAACACCATTATTTAAAAATTATTTTGTTGTTGACAAAACATTTAGGCTAAAAAAGCGATTTTGTCAGTCCAACTTCTCGGGAATCCACTTGACTTCTTGAGCTTTTAAGTCTTTCGACAATTTACGTGCCAATACGAATAAATAATCCGAAAGTCGGTTGATGTAGGATAGCACATTCTCTGGAACAGGCTCATTCTCGTGTAAATAGGAGATCATACGTTCGCCTCGCCGGCAAACGGTCCTGGCGATATGACAGTATGACACGGTAGTGTGGCCGCCGGGAAGTATAAAATGTGTCATTTCTGGAAGCTCCTCGTTCATTTTATCCATTTCCTGCTCCAAAAATTCAATATCCTCGGAAGTGATTCGCGGAATTTTGAGTCTTTTATCCTTTTTGGGCTCAGTAGCCAATATGGAACCTACCGTAAAAAGCTTTTCTTGTATCAAGGTCAGCGTTTTTTGGGAATGCTCGTCCATCCCTTGATCGCGTAACAGGCCCAGGTGGGAGTTGAGTTCATCAATGGTGCCATAACTTTCAATACGGACGTGATGCTTGGGTACACGGGTGCCAGTAAATAATGATGTGGTGCCCTTGTCTCCGGTTTTGGTATATATCTTCATTTTTTAGTAGTCAGAGATGCTTACTTCTGGATAATACTAATTGTCAATTGATTAATGTTCATTGCTCTTGTCGCGTTGGCGCTTTCCCTCCATAAACTTTCTGGATTTTCTGCGCTTTGTCGCTTTTCGGTTTCTGAACAAAATAATCAAATAGATGAGCCCCAAAACGGCCAATACATACCAAATGGTGTTATCTGATGTCATATTTTCCATAATTTAAAATTACCGTTTTAAATCCGAATCGTGAAATGTTCCTTTGCTTGTTCCTTTCGGATAGCAATGAGTCCGCAATGATACATATCAAAACTTACCGTAATTTCCGGTAAGGCAATCAACTGGTTCCATTGTTCCAAATTTTGATGGCTAACATAAATTGAATCCACTAAAATTAGGCTGTTGTTGTGCAATTTTCCTTCGGAACATATTTTTTGAAATAACAGCGTATCCATTTCATCCACATAAAGAAGGTCGACGGGATTTTCATTGAATTGGATATGAGGAAAGTTCTGTTTTACCAATTCTTTGACTTCAGTTTTATTTTCAATGCTGACATTTTGAAAGCCAAAATAGTCGATGGTCTTGAGCAATACATTGATGCTTTTGTTCTTATGTAACTTTTTTTTGGAGTAGAGACATTGCGTTACATATTGGAACACAAAAGGGGAATGTACTCCATGTTGGTTGGTGGATTTGGCTAAAAAATTCAGATATGAAATGAATCGGAACCACATTTTACCCCTCTAAAATGGAAGAAAGCTCAAACCAGCGTTCTGTTTTTTCCTCGATGGCATCGGTTACTTCTTTGAGTTCGATAGATAGGTTGGCGATTTCGTCTCCGTCCAGTTTAGGGTCCGTAAACTTGTTCTGGAGCTTTGTTTTCTTCTCTTCCAACTTTTGAATGTCCTTCTCCAATTGTTTGTATTCCTTTTGCTCGGAATAGGAAAGTTTGCCGCCGCTGGTGTCCCGCCAATTGTTCTCTGTTTTTTCTGAAGAAGCGGTCTTGTTTTCGCGTTCCTCAATTATTTTACTGCTTTCGTATGTTCTATAATCCGAGTAGTTGCCAGGAAAATCTTCAATAACACCTTCCCCGCGAAATACAAACAAGTGATCTACGATCTTGTCCATAAAGTAACGGTCGTGGGAGACTACGATCAAGCAACCAGGGAAATCCAACAGAAAGCTTTCCAGTACGTTTAGAGTAACAATGTCCAGATCGTTCGTGGGCTCATCCAGGATCAAAAAATTTGGATTTTGGATCAACACCGTGCACAAATACAATCGTTTGCGTTCCCCACCACTCAATTTTTCAACAAAATCATATTGTTTTTTACGGTCGAAAAGGAAACGTTCCAATAATTGCTGGGCAGAAATTTGGCGTCCTTTTTTCAAGGGAATGTAATCTCCGAACTCGCGAATCACATCAATTACCTTTTGACCTTCTTTGTCGGGGATGCCCTTTTGGGTGTAGTATCCAAATTTAACTGTGTCGCCGACCACCACTTTTCCTCCTTCAATATCTTCCTGTTGTGTGAGGATATTCAAAAAAGTGGATTTCCCTGTTCCGTTTTTTCCGATGATTCCGACCCGTTCACCTTTGGTGAAGTTGTAATCGAACTTATCCAATATGGTTTTATCTCCGTAGGATTTGGAAATATTGTGCAATTCCAAAATCTTACTGCCCAGGCGTTCCATGTTCAGTTCCAGTTGCACCTCGTGCTCTTGGCGGCGTTGGTGGGCACGTGCTTTTATTTCGGCAAAATCATCAATACGCGATTTGGATTTTGTGGTACGTGCCTTGGGCTGTCTGCGCATCCAATCCAACTCCTTTTTGTAGAGCATTTTTGTTTTTTGCTGTTCCACTGCCTCACGCTCCATTCGGGCCTCTTTTTCGCTTAAATAATAGGAGTAATTGCCCTTGTAGGTGTACAGTTGGTTGTTGTCCAACTCCAAGATTTCATTGCACACCCTGTCCAAAAAATAACGGTCGTGCGTCACCATAAATAAAGTGATGCTTTCTTTGGCAAAATAAGCTTCCAGCCATTCGATCATTTCAAGGTCCAAATGGTTGGTGGGCTCATCCAGAATCAACAAATCAGGTTTGTTGAGCAGGGCATTGGCCAAGGCCAAGCGTTTTTTTTGTCCGCCCGAAAGCGTACTTACCTTGGCATCGAGTTTGGAAAGCTGTAATTGAAAAAGGATTTGTTTGTATTGCGTTTCAAAATCCCAGGCATTAAGCCGCTCCATGGCCTCGAAGGCTTTTTGGTATTGTTCGGTGTCGTCAGGATTGTCGACGGCCTTTTCATAGGCGGCGATTACCCTCAGAATATCATTGTCCGTAGCGAAAATGGTCTCCTCAATGGTCAAATTCGGGTTCAGGTCGGGTTCTTGCTCCAAAAATGAAATTTTGATGCCCTTTCGGGTGGTCACTTGGCCTGTTTCGGAGGTGTCCTTTCCGGACATTATATTAAGGATGGATGTTTTCCCGCTTCCATTTTTGGCAATAAGCGCAATCTTTTGATCCTTATTGATTCCAAAGGAAATATCGGAGAAGAGCACCAGCTCACCATACGATTTTGATATGTTTTCGACCGTTAATAAGTTCATGGGTGTTGTTTGTGGACCAACTTTATAATTTGGAATACTTGATCATGTACAGGTATCGGATGGTCAGGGTCAAAAGTAGTGGAATCAGCACAGGAGAAAAAATCTGCACCTTAATTATCCACAGCAAAAGCATGATGACCATTAGCCCTAGAGCGGACCATAAATATTTTGGTGCCCATTTTGGTACTTTATCTTGAAACACTACAGCAAAGGCAACTATCATGTTTACGGGAAATGCCCATAAAATGTTGAAATTGTATGGGGTAGAGGTATGATCGGCCGCTACCCAAAGCAGGAATAAGAACGTTCCTGCAAATCCGGTTATGAACAATAGGGAAAAGTCCAACCAACGGCTTCTTGCTTTGTGTTTGTAATCAAAATAGGTGATGATACCGGTAAACGCCATCAGCAAAATAAACCAAAACAGTGGGGAGAGCGGGAAAAAGCCTTTTAGGATGTGTTCATTGTAATCCAAAATTGTCCGCTCTCGCTTTACCAATGGTTTTCCGTTTAAAGTGGTGTTTCGAAATTGTTCCATGGCGTAGTAGGGCAAAAACATGTGCTCCCGCACGGTGGCCTTTCTATCTACGGGCGACCCAAAGGCCAAATCAATACCGAACATGGACCAGGTGTTTACATCCATAAACTGGCGCACCAATTGCCGGAAAGTATATCTTTTTTCTAAATGGGAGTCATCAAAAACAATGGCGTCACCAAATTGATTTTTTAAAATATCCCCTGTTATGCTGGAACAGTTGTTCAGCAAAGGATCATACAGGTAATCCCGATTTTCGGGCAGATAGTTTTCTTCAAAAAAAGTTAGGAGTTGGTTGCGTTGTTCCAAGTCGAGGTCCAAAATTTGCTCTTTTACCCATCTTTTCTCCAATTCGTATTCGTACAGAAATGCTTCAAAACTTCTACGGGAAAGGGAATAAATCATTTTTCCCTTGGTGAAATTCAGGTAAAAATTAGGTTGGTCAAAATCGAAAGTACCATAATTATAGACCACATCGATGCCCAAGGCGGGGTCCTGCACCCGAAATGCACTATGCCCAAAGGCAGAATAAAGTTCGTCACCAGCGGCACAGGTGAGAAGGCTTATTTTTGAATTTTCCGTAAGTTGGGGAGCTTGAGAAAAGAGGAACTTCCCGATAATGAAGAAAAAAAATAAAAGATGGAGCTTTCGTCTCATTCCGATTTTTATCAGAGCAAATATCAGAATAAAAATGACTCGGTCTACCATCTGTTGCCCACAGTTTAATTTTTCCATTATTTTTACGGAAATCTTAGCTGTATGAAGTCCTATATTCCCAACTTTTTAACCTTGCTCAATGTGTTGAGCGGCTGCATTGCTACAGTGTTTGCAGTACTCAATCATTTGGAATGGGCCGCACTTTTTGTGTTTATCGGGATTTTCTTTGATTTTTTTGATGGCTTGGCGGCTCGTGCTTTGAATGTGCAGAGTGAGGTTGGGATTCAGTTGGATTCCTTAGCAGATGTGATTACCAGCGGTTTGGTACCTGGAGTGGTTATGTTCCAATTGTTGAGCATGGCAGAACGTGGTGGATGGAACCTTGGATTTATTGGGCACGATACGGAGTTGACCTTTTTGCCTTTTGTGGGTTTTGCCATTACCTTGGCTTCTGCATACCGATTGGCCAAATTTAATGTGGATGAGGACCAAGTGTCTTCTTTTGTTGGGCTGCCAACCCCAGCAAATGCACTTTTGATTCTCTCGTTGCCGATGATTCTCTTGTATCATAACAACGAGGTGCTGAACAACATTATCCTAAACCCGTGGTTTTTGGTGATTTTGACGGTTTTGAGCTCTTACTTGTTGAACTCGCCCATCAAACTATTTGCTTTAAAGTTTAAAAACAGGAGTTTTAAGGATAATGGAATCCGTTATTTGTTTATTGTTGGAAGTTTGGTGCTCTTGTTAACACTACGCTTTTTGGCGATTCCTGTAATAATCTTATTTTATGTCTTGGCTTCTTTGTTGATGCCTTCGGAAAAGTAGGTTTAGAGCCTGTTTAGGAATTTGTCAATTGTTTTGTTATGCCCCTTTTTGCGCATTTCTTCGTTATAATTTTGAACCTTAGCCACGGCTATGCTTAAAAATCATGCCTCAAACTGCATCAAAAATGCCCTATATCAATTCCAATCACAAATTCCTAAACAGGCTCTTAGAAATCCAATTTCTTTTTCCGTAGCTCAAAGTTCTGGCCCAAGTACACTTTTCTCACCATTTCATCCATAGCGAGTTCTTCGGGAATCCCTGCTTTTAGGATACCACCTTCGAACATCAGGTAAGAGCGTTCGGTAATGGCCAAGGTTTCCTGTACATTGTGGTCGGTGATCAAAATACCGATGTTTTTGTTCTTCAACTGGGCCACAATACGCTGAATATCCTCCACGGCTACGGGGTCTACCCCGGCAAAAGGCTCGTCCAGCAAAATAAATTTAGGGTCGGTGGCCAATGCGCGTGCAATTTCGGTACGGCGGCGTTCACCACCAGAGAGTAAATCCCCACGGTTTTTACGGATATGTCCCAAACCAAATTCATCGATCAAGGATTCCATCTTCATGTGCTGCTCCTTTTTACTCAAGTTGGTAAGCTGGAGTACGCTCAAGATGTTTTTCTCGATGCTCAATTTTCTGAAAACGGAAGCCTCTTGCGCCAAATAACCGATACCGTGCTGTGCCCTTTTGTACATGGGGAAACTGGTAATATTGGTGCCATCCAAGTAAATATTTCCGCCATTGGGTTTTATCAATCCCACAATCATGTAGAACGAAGTGGTTTTACCCGCTCCGTTGGGGCCCAAAAGCCCAACAATTTCACCTTGGTTTACTTCCAGGGATATGCCCTTAACAACTTTTCGACCGCGGTAGGCCTTCATTATATTTTCTGCGCGTAGCTTCATAGGAACTTGCCAAAACTAAACATATTCTTTTTCTGCCGTATGGTCTTTTGGTTTTTTTTAAGCTTCGGTTTCCTCCAAATCCTCCCAATACTCGTAGGCACGCCGTAAATGAGGTATTACAATGGTCCCGCCCACCAAAGTGGCAATGCCCAAGGTTTCCATTACCTCTTCTTTGTTGGCACCGGCTTCTTTGGAGCTTTCCAAATGGTACTTTACGCAATCGTCGCAACGGAGCACTGCTGAGGCGACCAATCCCAGTAATTCTTTGGTTTTGACATCCAAGGCACCTTCCATAAAGGCGTTGGTGTCCAGATTAAAAATACGTTTTATGAGCTTGTTGTTCTCGGCAAGCAGCTTATCGTTCATTTTGGCACGATAGGCATTGAACTCTTCTACTTTATTTGGCATTGTTTCTGGCTTTCTCTTTTTTTGCTTCGTTTTTAACTACCATTTTGGAAATGAATATGCTCACCTGATACAAAATAAGTACAGGGATACAGACAATAATTTGACTGGTTATGTCCGGAGGTGTAATGATTGCGGATAGAATCAAAATGATTACCAAGGCTATTTTTCTGTATTTTTTTAGGATTTCGGGGGTTACCAATCCCACTTTGGTCAAAAAGAAAATAACGATTGGCAATTCAAACATGATTCCACAGGCGATCACCGAAGCTCTTACTGTTCCAATATAGGAGGCTAGATCGATTTCGTTCAATACTTCTTTACTGACTTGGTACGACCCTAAAAAGTTGATGGATAAAGGAGCCACGATATAATATCCAAACAGTACGCCAAGAAAGAACAATCCCGAGGCGGTAATAATGAATCCCCTGGAATGTTTTCTTTCGTTCTCGTAAAGCCCAGGGCTGATGAATTTCCACAATTCCCACAAAATATAAGGAAACCCAAGGATTACCCCCGCCCAGATGGATGTCCAGATATGTGCGGAGAACTGTCCAGCCATCAAACGGCTCTGAATGGTAAACGGCATTGAATCGCCACAGAATTCGGAATCTACCCCAAAGAACTTTCCGATGTTACAAAAGAACTGATAGGTAGGAAAGTCCATGTTCTTGGGACCGAATAATATGGTGTCAAAAATAAAGCCCCTGAATACAAAGGCAAAACAAGCAATGATCACAACTGCCAAAGTGGAGCGCACCAAATGCCAACGCAATTCTTCCAAATGATCCAAAAAGGACATTTCATCCGGATTTTTTCTTTCTCTTTTAGCCATTATAGGATTCCCTCGTTTATAAGGTTATGGATGTGGACCACTCCGGCATAGGTGTCGCCATCAAAGGCCAATAATTGGGATATGCTCTTTTCCTGCAATAGTTTTAAGGCCTTTACGGCCAAAGTATCTACGTCTATTGCTTTGGGATTGGAGGTCATAATGTCCCTTGCGGTAAGTCCATTTATATTATCGTATTTGCTCAACATTCTTCGGATATCTCCATCGGTTACAATGCCGACTACTTTGTCCTTGTCCATTACAGCGGTAACGCCCAACATTTTTTCGGATATTTCTACGATAACCTCTTTAATGTCCGAGTTAATGTCAACTTGTGGTTTTTGGTTGTTCACCACAATGTCTGCAACGCGCAAATATAGTTTCTTTCCCAATGCTCCGCCAGGGTGGTACTTGGCAAAATCGGAACTGCTGAATCCCTTTAGCTCCAATAAACTGATAGCAAGTGCATCGCCCATGGACATTTGGGCCGAAGTACTGGTGGTAGGTGCCAAATTATTGGGGCAGGCCTCTTTTTCCACATAGGTGTTCAGGACAAAATCGGCCTGTTTGGCCAATACGGAATCCATGTTCCCGGTAATGCCGATAAGCTTGTGCTTTCCTACTTTGATTAAAGGAAGCAAAGCTTTGATCTCTGGAGTGTTCCCACTTTGTGACAAACAGATGACCACATCGTTTTGTTGAATGGTGCCCAGATCGCCGTGAATGGCATCCGCGGCATGCATAAATATGGCCGGGGTTCCTGTGGAGTTCAATGTCGCTACAATTTTGTTGGCTACAATGGCGCTCTTGCCCACTCCGGAAACAATGACCCTTCCTTCCGATTCCAAAATGTACTTTACTGCATGTGCAAATTGATCGTCCAACAGACTGATCAAATTTGCTACGGCCTTGCTCTCTATTTCAAGGGTCCGTTTGGCTATGGATAAAATTGACTTAATGTCGCTCAAAGTAATTAACCGATTAACTGATTGTATTCCTAAAAGAATGTCTTATATTTAAGATTACAAAACTAATCAAACTATCTTTTACAGACTATTCTAGAAGTGAGAATAGATTCATCTGTATTTGAATGGTTTAAAATAAAAGCTTCAACTGCCTTTTAGGCTGCTTGTAACAAATTGAAAATGCGGAAATGAGCCTAATGAACACTGATTTGCACTCCTCGCTCAAAAAATATTTTGGTTTCTCAAAATTTAAAGGATTACAGGAAGATGTAATCCAGAACATTCTTAGCGGCAACGACACTTTTGTGATCATGCCAACAGGCGGTGGAAAATCCCTATGCTATCAATTGCCGGCAATTATGAAAGAAGGAACAGCAATTGTTGTTTCTCCTTTGATCGCCTTAATGAAAAACCAAGTCGATGCCATACGCGGCATATCCGAACAGCATGGTATTGCACATGTGTTGAACTCTTCCCTGACCAAAACAGAGGTAAAACAGGTTAAAGAAGATATTACCAACGGTATTACCAAATTGCTTTATGTGGCCCCGGAATCCTTGACCAAGGAGGAAAATGTGGATTTCCTAAAAAATGTGAAACTTTCCTTTGTTGCGGTAGACGAGGCCCATTGTATATCGGAATGGGGGCACGATTTTAGACCGGAATACCGAAACCTACGGGGCATTATAAACAGACTTGGGGACAATATTCCTATTATAGGTCTTACCGCTACGGCCACACCCAAAGTGCAAGAGGATATCATCAAAAATTTGGGTATGACGGATGCCAAAGTTTTCAAGGCATCGTTTAACCGCCCTAACTTATTTTATGAAGTTCGTCCCAAAACCAAGGATGTAGATGCCGATATTATTCGTTTTGTAAAGCAAAATCAAGGAAAATCGGGAATCATATATTGCCTGAGCCGTAAAAGAGTGGAGGAATTGGCACAAGTACTTCAGGTAAACGGCGTAAGCGCAGTTCCGTATCATGCCGGTTTTGATGCCAAGACTCGCTCCAGATATCAGGATATGTTTTTGATGGAAGAGGTTGATGTGGTTGTGGCAACAATTGCCTTCGGAATGGGAATAGATAAACCCGATGTGCGTTTTGTGATCCATCATGATATTCCAAAAAGTATTGAAAGCTATTACCAAGAAACCGGACGTGCCGGTAGAGATGGGGGCGAGGGACATTGTTTGGCCTATTACGCCTATAAAGATGTGGAAAAGCTGGAAAAATTTATGTCAGGAAAACCCGTGGCGGAGCAAGAAATCGGCAATGCTTTATTGCAAGAAATTGTAGCCTATGCCGAAACATCCATGTCCCGTAGAAAATTTATACTGCATTACTTCGGTGAAGATTTTGATGAGGAGAATGGAGAAGGGGCCGATATGGACGATAATGCCAGAAACCCCAAACCGAAGGAAGAGGCCAAGGAGCAGGTTATTAAACTTTTAAGTGTGGTTAGGGATACCAAAGAAAAGTTTAAGACCAAAGAAATTGTCAAGGTTTTGATTGGTAAAACCAATGCCATGATATCCTCGCATAAAACTGATGAAAAACCCTTTTTTGGAATTGGTAAGGACAATGACAAGGAATTTTGGATGGCCTTGACCAGACAGGTTCTGGTAGCGGGGCTTCTGAAGAAGGAAATTGAACGATACGGGATTCTCCATTTAACCGAATTGGGTGAAAAGTACTTGGAGAATCCAGAATCATTTATGATGACGAAGGATCATGTCTACTCCAAAGAAGAGACTGGAAATATTGTTACGGCCCAGAAATCCAATGGGGCTGTTGCGGATGAACATTTATTGAAACTACTCCGTGACCTTCGAAAAAAAGAGGCGCAAAAACGGGATGTGCCCCCTTTTGTGGTTTTCCAAGACCCATCCTTGGAGGACATGTCGCTAAAGTACCCCGTAACCATGGAAGAATTGATAAATATTCAAGGAGTTGGTGAGGGAAAAGCAAAAAAATATGGGAAAGCTTTTGTGGAGCTGATTTCCAAATATGTGGATGAAAATGATATTACCAGGCCCGATGACCTTGTAGTGAAAAGTACCGGGGCGAATTCTGGACTTAAACTTTATGTAATTCAAAGTGTGGACAGAAAACTGCCGTTGGACGATATAGCCTCTGCCAAGGGATTGGAACTACCGGAGCTTATTAAAGAAATGGAACAAATCGTGTTCAGCGGTACCAAGTTGAACATTGGCTACTGGATAGATGAAATCTTGGACGAGGACCAACAAGAAGAAATCCACGATTACTTCTTGGAAGCGGAAACAGATTCCATTTCTGCCGCCATTGAAGAATTCGAAGGCGATTACGAAGACGAGGAACTCCGCTTGTACCGTCTAAAATTTATAAGTGAAGTGGCGAATTAAAATTCGCCACTTAACTCACCTGTAGTAATTGCCGCTACAATAAATCCAAAGTAAAGAATTACGAATACCAAGGAGATAAGTGATAAAGCCAATCCAATATAGGAAAGGATTTTACCCGTTTTTACATTGCTGTAATCGGTATAATTTTCTGGGTTTTGTTGGTACAATTGGTTGGCAGTCTTGGCTTTCACCAATCCTATGATGCTAAATATAGCACCAAAAGGGCCACAGCATACCAAAGTGAGGACAATGGAGAGAATCCCCATTGTCAACACAGTGCTTGCCCCAGGTAAGGGTTGTTGGTTCATTTTATTTTCTAGTTAAAGGTTAAAATCCTGCCTTTGCCGGCAGGCCTGCAAACTTGCCTAAAGGCGGTCAGGTTTTATTACAGTTACTTTTGTGTTTATATAAATGTCCTCTCTCCGGTCTCCCCAAAGGGAGAAACTTTTCTCCTTTGGAGGGATTGAGGGAGGACTTGATTCCCAATGACAAAGAATTTCATTCTTATCTTTAAAACTATGGATTTCAAATCCAATAGTGGTTTATTTATTTTATTGATATTGTTCTGTCATTTCCTGTACTTTTTCCATATAGCCTTCCCAGCCTCCCATTTGGTTGATCGACCATAAAGTATACAATAGATAAAGTAGTCCAATGACCATGCCTATTATCGCAAGTATCCTAACTGTTTTTAGTGTGCTGTAATTTTTGTATACCTCTGGATTTTCAGCATACGTTTTTTCATCTTTTTTGACCAAAAAGAAAGCTATTCCAGCTAGAACAAGACCGGGTGCTCCCCCGAAACAGCAGCAAAGAAATGATAAAATGGCCAAAACTAGGGCGATAGTTACATTAGGTAAATTTTTTTGTTCCATGGTTAATAATGTTTAATGGATAAATTTGAATATATAATTTATTAAAATTAGAGCAACAGTTGCTACGCCTAAACCGGTGATCAATCGGTTGTCTACCTTTAAATTGAATACTTTATTGCTAATGATCATGACAAACAGAGGTATAATGGTATAAATAGCCGGATACATCTGAAAAGCCGCCACAAACTCACCATGCAACAACAAATCAACGGAGCGTTGCAACCCACAACCTGGGCAATCCACCCCCAATATTTTTTTATTGAGGCACGGCAGCATGTAGTTTTCTAAACTAAAGGCGTTTATGGTTGGTGTTAGGTTCATCATAGGCTGTAGTGCCCGAAAAATACTATTATTTTTGTATTCGGGTTTAATTTTTACATCATTTTTTACCACAGCGATCAATTATGGGCAAATTTTCTATTGGAGATAGGGCAGAGGTGTTGGACGAAGCAATTGCGGGAATTGTACAAAAAGTGGATGGTGACAGGGTAACCTTGATTACCGATGATGGTTTCCCCATGCAATATGCAATCAGTGACCTTGTCAAAATCGAAGGCCATATTTCGGTGACTAATTATGAAGTGGCCAAAATCAAAAAAGAAAAGGAATTGCCCAAAAGAAGAAAAGCACCGACCATAAAACCCAAAGAGCGCAGCGCTCCCAAAATGGAGGTGGACCTACACATTCATCAATTGGTTAAATCCAGTAAGGGAATGAGCAATTACGATATGCTGAACATTCAATTGGATACGGCCAAACGGCAATTGGATTTTGCGATACGAAAACGCATCCAACGAGTAGTGTTTATCCATGGGGTGGGTGAAGGCGTTCTAAAAGAGGAATTGCACTACTTGTTCAAGAAATATGACAATGTGGAATTTTACGATGCCGAGTATCAAAAATACGGATTAGGTGCCACCGAGGTTTATATTTATCAGAACAGCTAGTTGGGAACGGTGGTGGTCACCTCCCCAAACTCGTTTATGGCCAAATTGGTAATGCGTTCCCCGTTGCCGGTAACAAAAGATATTCCGCTCAGGCTAATGTTGTGAACAAAAAGGGTGCTGTCGTTTTCGGCCAACATGGTTTCCACGATTACCAATCCATCTTCCGCAACAACTTCATCAATAACTGTGGGTTCTACTACTGGAATATCATCACAGAAATAAGCATTGTCCACAGCATCCGAGAAAACCCTGTAAGTAACTTGAGATTGACCGGGCACTGTACTTTCGGTGACAATGGTGTCTCCTACAACACCATTGTTCAAGACCCCACTTTGCAGTTGTAAGATAAGGGCTTCGCTCTCATTTATTTTGAACATCAGATTTCCTGCGTTCCTGACCGGGGCAGAGCAATATTGAACGGCAACACTGTCAAAATCAATGGTTTCAATCTGAAGGTCGCCATCACTGCAAGAAAATAGCAAGCCCAAAGTAAGAATTGAAAAGATAAATTTTCTCATGCGCCAAATTTAAAGCAATTCCATTATAATACGCCAATACTAAGATCTACTTTAAAAGAAATTAACTTTATTTCCCGTATTTTTACCCCTGTTAAAAGTGAACTCAACCATGCAAAAAGTGTATTTGGACAATGCTGCTACAACGCAGGTAAGGGAAGAGGTTATTCAGCGCATGCAACAAGCGCTTGCGCAGCATTATGGCAACCCATCTTCCACGCACAGTTTTGGAAGGTCGGCAAAAACCGCCGTAGAACAAGCAAGAAAGACCATTGCCAAAACCTTGAATGCCCAACCCTCTGAAATCATTTTCACCTCAGGGGGGACCGAAGCCGACAACATGATTTTGCGATGTGCTGTTAGGGATTTAGGGGTTGAGACCATTATTACCTCCAAAATAGAGCACCATGCCGTGCTGCATACCGTGGAAGAACTCGAAAAAGAGTACAATACAAATGTTCGGTATGTGGATTTAGATGAATTTGGCAGTCCCAGCATAGCACATTTGGAGGATTTGCTCAAGAAGGACGGTTCCAGGAAGTTGGTAAGTTTGATGCATGTGAACAACGAGATTGGCAATATTACGGATATCGCTGCCGTTGGTGAACTTTGCAAAGAAAACAATGCACTTTTCCATTCGGATACTGTTCAGTCCATTGGACATTATCCTTGGGACGCGCAGGCTATACATATTGACTTTATGACTGCGGCAGCCCATAAATTCCATGGGCCCAAAGGCGTCGGATTTGCCTTTATCAGAAAAAATTCTGGATTAAAACCATTGATCGTTGGTGGGGCCCAAGAAAGGGGCTTTAGAGCGGGAACAGAACCTTTTCACAACATTGTAGGCTTGGAAGAGGCCTTTGTCAGGGCTTACGAGCACTTGGATGAAGAGGCCAAAACCGTAAAAGAGCTTAAAAAATATTTTGTAGACCAAGTTTTAAAGGAGATACCGGGAGCTGAATGCAATGGACTTTCAGGTGATTTGGAGAAAAGTACCTATACCTTGGCCAATATTCGCTTGCCGTTTGACAAACAAAAAGGGCTAATGCTCTTGTTCCATTTGGATATGAAGGGAATTGCCTGCTCCAAAGGCAGTGCCTGCCAATCGGGAAGCAACCAAGGGTCGCATGTGCTTAACGAGATTCTGTCCGGTGAGGAGCTGGAAAAGCCAAGTCTACGCTTTTCTTTCTCCATATACAATACCAAGGAAGAACTCGACTACGCTGTTGAGGTATTAAAGGAATTTGCGAACAGTTAATCAGTTTCTGTTCCTGCGTTTTTCTCTGTCGTAAGGAAATTTTCTGGATGCGGTTTTCATCATTTTGTCGATGAGCTCCGTGGTGTTTTTACCGGTTTTCTTGGAGATTTCGTTTTCGTACTTCCACAGCAATTTTCCGGTTTCGCCATCACTGATTTTTACCCCGATGCGACCATAATTGGCATCTCCACTGAAGTAATCCAAAATACTGAAATCGGTGGGCACACCCTCGGAAAGTAAAATGTTTAGGTTTAGGTTGCCGCTGATAATTCCATCAACATCCAAAATTTCACACAATTCTTGGGTGGTGTAGGTGTCAATATTGTTGTAGTTGATGTTGTTTTGGGCCAAAATAGCATTGGTGTTCCTGATATTTTGGAAATCCACACTGAACTTTTTCCGCTTTTTTCGTTTGGAAAAATAGGTTTCCAATGCATTCTGCACCGCGTACCCTTCTTTTTCGGCCAATATGCTTAACTCATCCTTGTCCACGGCTTTTTTGAGTTCCAAATGAGCTATAAAGGGAACAATCGCCAAAATTTCATGGTCATTGGTGTATTCGTCAAACCGTATGCTCTCATAAATGTTTTTTTGCGCCATGGTTAAGGTCGAGGCAAAAAGAACAAAGACAAAGACAATTTTTTTCATCAAATTTTATTTAGTCGAGTACTCGGTAATTAATTGGCCGAAGCTTATAAAAAGTTGAGTTTGAACATCTCTCATGGGTTTACCCTAGAGCCGTTGATTAATTTTAAGGAAATCGGTCTAGGCGATTTTTCGTTTGCAAAAATAACGCTATTTCCTGAAAAATGTGCCCTCATAGGTTGTGGAATTGCCCACATTGTCGGTAACCGTAACTTTTAGTTCACATTCCGTTTCGTTGGAGATATTGTCATCAAAACTGTATGTTATGGTATTGGTCTTGGGTTCGTACTCCATCAAGATCCATTTCCCGTTCAAGGTGGCCGAATAGCTGTCAATACCGCTAAGATCGTCCGAAATGGTAAGGCTCAAATAACTATAATTGCTCAACCATTGTTTTTCCTTAAAATTCTTGGGCCGTATTACGGGTGCAATGCTATCCCTTACCAATGTGTAGGTGCCCAAAGTACGGGTTCGGGTGGTAAAGGAACCATCCCTTTTATAGGTTTTGGAATAGGAAGGGTTCATTCTACTGTCCAAATGTGCAATAAATAGTTGTTTTCTTTCTTCAGCCGAATATTTTGACGGGTCGAAACTAATAGTAAAATTTCGGTGCGCCGCTATACTATTGTCGTGTATGGTGATGGTATCGTTCCCTTTTTCCAGGTTGATGAAGAAATCTTCATAAAATGTACTGGCGGGGAAATACACTTTGGCAGCACCTAGGTCAAAGTTGTTGGGTTTGTCGGCTATCACAAAATTATCGGTGGTTTCATCAACTTTGCTAATTTTTTCTTCCTCTCGTTTCCCTTCAACCGGAATAACGAGCTTGGTTGTGTTTCCGGCCAAATCGGAAATGTGCAATTCCACGTTGTAGGACATTCCTTCTTCCACATTGATTTTACCATCGTTGTACAGTGATTTGTAGATGCTCAAATGGTTGTAGGGCTCCTTAAAACATTTTTGGATACGCTGCCGGTGGTCATAAAAATGAGCGTAATCAATAAGTGTGTTGATGTATCGTGTTTCTCCAAAGGAGAAAGATTCAAAATCAAACTCGGAAAATACCCTGCCATTTACCGTTTGCTTAACGGCATATACCCCATTTTTGTTCGCTGCCATGTCCAAACGGTCAAAAGTATCGATGCCAAAACCAATGGTACCAATGGCAGTTACTTTATCTGCCAAAAAAGAACCATCGGACTGCCTTGTATAATTTAACTGAATTTTCTCAGCACTTTGGTTGATCAAGGCGCCTTCGGACAAAGGGTAGCCATACAGCCCTAGCAAAGTTGGGTCTGTCGCATCCCTTACTTCATAACCATAGAGCAGGGGGTTGGTGGGTTTGCCGCTTACACTGCTTCGTATTTCAAAATGGAGGTGGGGCCCCGCAGAACCGCCTGTATTGCCCGAATAGGCAATAGTGCCCCCTTTTGTGACTTTAAGTTCACCATAATCAGGGAACATTTCCACTTCGTAGGATTGTTTCTGGTACTGTACTTTTTTTACATACTCCTCTATTTCAGGGCCAAATTTTTTAAGGTGAGCATATACCGAGGTATATCCATTGGGGTGTGCTACGTACAGGGCCTTTCCATAGCCCCAGTGAGAAACTTTGATGCGCGTTACAGTACCATCGGCAATGGCATAAACCGGCAGTCCTTCCCGTTGTTGGGTCTTAATATCCATTCCCGAATGAAAGTGGTTGGAGCGCAGTTCACCGAAAGTGCCGGCTAGCACCAAGGGAATGTCCAAAGGGGAGCGAAATTCGCCTTGAGGATATTTTTTTTGGGCAGGCAGGTATAATACAGTAAAAAAAAAGGCTAAAAAAAAGTTGTGGCGCATATAAAAATCAATATTTCCTTACGAAAGTAACCAATGTTTTTATTTGATAAAAAGATTTAAGACAACTCCCCAAACAGGCTCTAAGAATAAATCCAAAAAGTATTGCGAGGTTGTGCTAGGTTGGTTAACTTTGTGTAATACGTATTGTTGTTTGCATATATGAGCGAACTTGTTGAGATTGTGGATTCTTTGGAGAACAAGGTGAGCAAACTGCTGCACAAAATGGAGCTGTTGCACCAAGTGAATGCCAAACTAAAACAGGAATTGGAACTTCAAAAGGAGAAAAACGAACTCAAAGAGCGTGCTCTAAAAGAATGGGAAGAAAAATATGACTCCCTGAAAATGGCGAACACAATGCTGGGTGGTAATACTAGTAGTAAAACAGAAGCTAAGCTCAAAATAAATACATTGATTCGCGAACTTGATGTTTGCATAGCCAAGTTGGCGGATTAACGGATACCGAGATTATGGACGAGAAGCTCAAAATAAAGCTTTCCATTGCCGACAGGGTATATCCTTTAACGATTGACCCCAAGCAAGAGGAAGGGTTGCGAAAAGCGGCCAAGAACATAGAAAATTTGGCAAAAAAGTTTGAGCAAAACTATGCCGTTCGGGATAAGCAGGATGTTTTGGCCATGTGTGCCCTGCAATTTGCTTCCAAAATTGAGCAAGGTGGAATAGAACGTTCAGAAAATGCAGAGGCCGCCATGCAGCGCCTCAGGGCCTTGGATGAATTGGTTCACTCCAAATTGGGAGAATAAGTTCTTTAAAATAAAATATTGTTACTGCCCACATTGGTAATTTATTTTTGACAAACTCAACACTATTATAATTAGAAAGGGTGAGTTTAGGTTGTAAAAGCAGGCCCTACTTGTATAGGGATCCTTGATCAGTCTGTTAGCCCTAAACTTGTATTTTGGAGTTTGTACAAAACTTCTTCCGATGTGGGCTTTTTTTTTAACTAAACACAAGCAAACATGGATAATATCATAGTTATTGTTGGCGCAGCTGTTGTGGGGCTGGCAATAGGATTTGCAATTGCCAAGATGATGGAGAAAGGCAAAGCGTCCAAGACCATTGCCAATGCAAAAAAAGAAGCAGCCAATATTATAAAGGAAGCCAGTAAAGAAGGCGAGAGCATAAAGAAGGATAAGATTTTTCAGGCAAAGGAGAAGTTTTTGGAGTTGAAGGCGGAGCACGAGAAAGTCATCATCAATAAGGATAAAAAAATTGCAGAGGCCGAAAAGCGTACAAGGGACAAAGAGTCACAAGTTAGCAGCGAATTGGCCAAGAACAAAAAGCTTAACGATCAATTTCAACAAAAAATAAAAGAAATCGAGTACAAAAGTGAGATACTCGACAAAAAACAATCTGAGGTTGAAAAGCTCCACAAGAGCCAAGTACAGCAGTTGGAAGTAATTTCTGGACTTTCCGCAGAAGATGCCAAGGCCCAATTGTTGGAATCTTTAAAGGAAACTGCCAAAAGCGATGCCATGGCATATCTTCAAAACACCTTGGAAGAAGCAAAGCTCACCGCACAGCAAGAGGCCCGAAAAATCGTGGTCAACACCATTCAGCGTATCGGAACCGAGGAAGCTGTGGAGAACTGTGTGTCGGTGTTCAATTTGGAGTCGGATGACGTTAAAGGCCGTATTATTGGCCGAGAGGGTAGAAACATCCGTGCTTTGGAATCGGCCACAGGTGTTGAGATCATTGTAGATGATACCCCAGAAGCCATTATCCTATCCTGTTTTGATTCCGTTAGGAGGGAAGTGGCACGTTTGTCGTTGCACCGATTGGTCACCGATGGAAGAATTCACCCTGCCCGCATTGAAGAGGTAGTGAAGAAGACCGAAAAGCAAATCAACGAAGAAATAGCCGAAATAGGCAAGCGTACCGTAATCGATTTAGGTATCCATGGATTGCATCCGGAATTGATCAAAGCAGTGGGCCGAATGAAATATCGTTCTTCCTACGGACAAAACTTATTACAACACTCCAGAGAGGTTGCCAAACTCTGCGGGGTAATGGCCGCCGAACTGGGTCTTAACCCAAAATTGGCTAAAAGAGCCGGATTGCTTCACGATATTGGTAAAGTGCCCATGGCCGAAGTGGAGGTGGAAACCCCTCACGCCATCTTGGGGATGCAATGGGCGCAGAAATATGGTGAAAAGGACGAGGTTTGCAATGCAATCGGAGCCCACCACGACGAAATTGAGATGACCACTTTAATTTCTCCCATAGTCCAAGTTTGTGATGCTATCAGCGGTGCACGCCCTGGAGCTAGGAGACAAGTTTTGGACTCCTACATTCAAAGATTAAAGGATTTGGAAGATATTGCTTTCGGCTTCAATGGGGTACAGAAAGCCTACGCCATTCAGGCGGGAAGGGAACTGCGTGTAATTGTGGAAAGCGAAAAAGTGAACGATGACAAAGCAGCGGAACTCTCTTTCGAAATATCACAAAAAATACAGACCGATATGACCTATCCCGGTCAAGTTAAGGTTACCGTAATCCGTGAAACACGATCGGTGAACGTGGCCAAGTAAGGGCTGATATTTATCATATTTTTCTAACCAAAATCAGGCTAATTTCATTCAGGGAATTGATAAATAACTTGAGTGATGAAAAATAGTGTGCCCGTTTCAAAAATAATGACCACAAAACTGGTCACGCTCACGACCAAAGATGATTTGGTTACTGCAGAAAGGCTTTTCAAGAAGCATCATATTCGACATATTCCTGTTGTTGAAGGTAGTTCCATCTTGGGAATACTGAGCTACACCGATTTGTTGCGTATCAGTTTTGCGGATGCGGTGGATGAGCATGAGGAATTTGTGGATACCATTGTATATAATATGTTCACCATTCCTCAGGTGATGGTCAACGATGTTATGAGTGTAGCATCCGATACTTCAATCAAGGATGTGGCACGTTTTCTCTCCAAAAAAGAATTTCATGCGCTGCCTGTAGTGGATAACGGCAAACTTGTGGGGATAGTCACCACTACGGATTTAATCAACTATTTGTTGGAATGTATTGAATCTTAGACGGGAGAAGTTAAAGGACCGCTAGTTTTAGCGGCCCTTTAATATTTTATTTTTCCATAGAAAACTGAATCTTATTCCTCTTCGTTGCTGTCCGTTTCTTCCTCTTCGCTCTCCTTGTTGAGTTTGTGCTCCAAAATATTCAGCTTCTTCATTTTCTCTTTCCAAGTTTGAAGTGCTTCTTTTTGTTTGTCCAATTTGTTGACGACTTCTTTGACCAAAGGATTGTCCTCTGAATCATCTGAGAAAAACTGAAGGTTGTTCTCCAACTGACGAATTTCGGATTTTACCTCATCAATTTTACGCTTAACAAAAACACGTTCGTTGCCAATGGCGTAGTTATCCTCTGTTTTGGCAAGTTCCTGTACTTTGTTCCCGTATTTGAGCAGTTCCGATTGTTGTTTGCCTACCCCTAATTTTTTAAAGAGGGCATCCACAATTTTATTGAACTTGCTGTTGATGTGCTTTTTGTTATATGGAATACGACCGTATTGTTTCCACTCGGCCAAAAAGGCTTTAACGTCTTCAATATCCTTCTTCTTGTCACCGCTCAGTTGGAACTCTTTTAAACGGTCCAAACATTCGCTTTTCTTTTTAAAGTTTTCAAACTCTTCCTTGTGTGCCTCGTTCTTTTCTGCGTGTAAACGGTCAAAATAGTGGTTGCAAGCATCTTTGAATTCTTTCCAGATTTTGTCGGAATATTTTCTGGGAACATGGCCAATTTTTTTCCAATCCCTTTGAATACGCTTCATTTGTGGGGTAACCTCGGCCCAATCATCACTATCTTTCAAAGAAATGGCCAATTCCAACAGTTCCTTTTTCTTTTCAAGGTTTTGCTGTTGCTCTTTTTTCTGATTTTTATAGAATGCGTTTTTTGTCCTATTGAATTTACGGACGGTTTCCTTAAAATAGCTCCAAGTTTCTTCGTTCACTTTTTGGGGTACCCGACCTGCCTTAAAAAATGAATCCCTTAGCGCTTCCACCTCTTTTATTTGTTGTTGGATGCCTCTGTGGTTATCCGCAACGTTTTCGGCTATTTTAGCGATGTTAGCTATGATCTCTTGCTTTTTTTCCAAGTTTTTCTCGTAGACCTTTTCCAATTCTTGGAAATGTTCTTGCCTACGTTGGTGCATGGCCTTGGTGGCTGTGCTGAATTTTTCCCAGATTTCCTCCCGATGTTCCTTGGCTACGGGACCAATATCCTCTTTCCAAATTTTATGAAGCGTTTGCAGTTCCCTAAAGGCTTTGTTCAAATCTGGTTCTTCCGCCAAAGCTTCGGCACGTTCCACCAACTTCTGCTTTTCTTCCAGATTGTGTTTAAAATCCAGATCGCGCAATTCACGGTTTAGGTGCAGAAAATCGTAAAAGATTTCCATGTGATGATGGTAGGTGCGCCAAACATCGTTGTAATTGGTACGCGGAATGGGTCCTGCATTTTTCCATCTATTTTGGAGGTCTTTAAAATTGTTATAGGTAGTATTAATGTCCTCCTCAATATCAATGAGGCCTTTTAGCTCTTCAATAATATCCAACCTTTTTTGCAGGTTGGCCTTTAGGGATTGATCGAGTTGTTTGTAATATTGATCGCGTTTTTCCCGGAAATCCGAATACACCTCGTTGAATTGCCTTTTGGCAACGGAATTATATCGAAAATCAATTTCATTTCCTCCCTTGGATATAAACTCTTCTTTTTTCTCGTCAATGAATTCTTGGAATTTTTGGTCGAACTCATACTTAATGGAACTAACATGTTTGTTAATTGCCTGTACTTTTTCATTTTTTACCAAACGTTGTAACTCTCCGACCAGGTTTTCCATGGTCATGGAGTGGTAATCCAGCATTGGTATGGTATGCCGTTTTTCGTTTTCGGCATCTTCAGCATCCTCTGCGTTGGATTCGTCAATCTCGTCTATATGTTCTTCGGTATTGTTCTTTTCGCTTTCGGATTCGGAAACGACCTTTTTCTTGGGTTTTTGGGACTCTTCAGTTTCAGATACAGTTTCTTCGGACACTTCAGATTCGGCTTGTGTAGCTTCTTCCAATTGTCCTTTTGTGTTTTCTGATGTTTCTTCTATTCCACCTTCAGCTTGCTGAAGTTTACGATCGTTTTCCTGCATTCGTAGCTTGTTTACCTATTGATTGATGAAAATTATAGCCAATTTAACAACTTAATTGTCTAATAGCAAAAGTATTGATTCTTCTTTTGATGAAGTTTACAGATGTACGGATTGGTAAAATCCCTATGTCGATTACTCGTTTTTAAGCATTGTTCCAGATTTCCCAAGCTTTTTCGGCTTGTTGCTCCAGCATTTTTAATCCATTGGAAATGGTTGCCCCTTTGGCTTCGCCATAAGCTAGAAAACTGGTTTTTTCGGGATTGTAGATAAGATCGTACAGCAAATGTTGAGGACCAATGTGCTGATAGTGGAGTGCTGGTTTGTCCTCAATATTGGGATATGTTCCCAAAGGGGTGCAGTTGATGATCAAGGTGTTTTTTTCCATGATATCTTTATCCAGTTCCCCATAGGTGTACTGCCCATCTTTTTTACTGCGCGAAACATAGGTGTTGGCAATTCCCAGTTCATCCAGAACAAAACGAACCGCTTTGGATGCGCCTCCTGTTCCTAGGATCAATGCGTGGGTATGATGTGGTTTCAAGAAAGGTTCCAAGGATTTTTTAAAGCCATAGGCATCGGTGTTGAAGCCTTTTAAGCCTTTTTTTGAAAATTGAATGGTGTTTACGGCACCTATTTTCTCTGCTTTGGAATCCAATTCATCTAAATAGGGGATAACCTCTTGTTTGTAGGGTATGGTTACGTTAAGTCCTCTAAGATTATCTTGGGTGAGCACGTTTTTTAGCTCTTCGATTTTTTGAAGATCAAAATTCTCGTAGCTGTGGTCGTTCAATCCCAAAGCCTTGAATTTTTGGGTGAAATATCCTTGCGAAAACGAGTAAGAGATGTTTTTACCGAGTAGCCCGAACCTGTTCATTTTTTTTTCTGTTGTTGCCATACCAATCCAAAATCAATAATACCAAAATCCCCATTAAAATAAAAAGTATGGCCCACCAAGTTTCTGCCTCTGCCATTTGTGGAAGGTGACGTTTATAGTTGAGAATTATTTTATCCCCGTTGGAATCCAATAAGGGGTTGCCGGCTTCGTCCACCTTAAAAATGGTTCTTTTCCAAGGCCAAAGTACGCCCAAAGATCCCGTGATAAAACCTAGCAATACCGCAGTTGTTGTAGCTTTAAAATGTTTGAGGACATAACTGAGCAAATGTGAAAAGGTAACCAATCCGGTGACGGACCCCAAGGTGAAAACACCTAGTATCTTTAAGATTTGTATGCGTTCGGAATTTTTTACGAAGCTAAAATCCCCAGATAAAACTTCAGAAAAAGTATCGTAGAGTGCGTTGACGGAATCTACCAGTAGCAGGACATAGTTGCCCAATAAAATCAATATGAAGGAGCCGGACAGCCCGGGAAGTGTCATCCCGGAAACACTAACAATCCCACAGAAAAAAACAAAAAATAAGTTGTCGTTCTCTTTGGCAGGGTTTAAAAAACTAATGGAAATTCCAATGATAAACCCGATGACACCTGCTGGAATGGTACGTTTGTTCCAAGGAGCAAAATCTTTCCCTATATGGTAAATGGAGCCTATGACCATTCCAAAGAAAGTGGCCCAAACAAAGACCTCGTTATGGTCCAAAAAATAATCTAGAATCCGGGAGACACTAAAATAGCTGACCAGCATTCCAAAAATCAGCAAGCCCAGAAATTTGGCATTGGTGTATCGGAAAAAACTTTTGAACCTGCCATTGAAGAACAACTTCACCGCTTTGGAATTCAGTTTTTGCAGCGAATAGATGAATTCTTCGTAAAATCCGGCAACAAAGGCTACAATACCGCCCGAAACCCCGGGAACCTTATTGGCGGCCCCCATGCACAGGCCTTTGATGACCAAGAAGAAGTTATCCAGAAATGTTCTAGGTTGCTGTGGCATAAGACCTGATGGTTTTCTCGATAATCGAGATTTAAATGCTCCGAGGCTTGCCTCGAAATCAAAATATGTTTTCCTACCGATGTCTCGTGGGCTTGTCCCGAGGTAGTTTACTTATTTTTTGGAAGCTACTTTTTCCAGGATAAAAATAAGTGAAAAACCTAGGATGGCTAAGACTATGGCCAGTATTAATTTGCTATCGCCCTCAAAAGCGCCCGGAAGTACGTTCATATCATCCACAACAATGGTTTTTTCGCCAAATGTTTTGGTTTCCAAGACTTTTTTCCACGGCCAAATTTTATTTAAGGAACCCAAGATAAACCCTGTTAGCAGTGCCAAAGTGATGTTTTTGTAGTGATTGAACATCCATTTGAGCAGGCGAGCAAAGCTCAAAAGCCCAAAAATGGCCCCAACGCCCACAGTCAAAATTATTTTGATATCCCTTTCGTGGACAGCATCCAAAATGGTTTTGTAGGAGCCTAACAGTACAAGGATAAACGCTCCCGAAATACCCGGGAGGATCATGGCACAAATGGCCAATGCGCCCGAAAGAAACAAATAGGGCAGGCTACCCGAGTTATCGCTTGCAGGGAGTTCGGTTATAAAGAAAGCCAAGGCAGCGCCCAAGATCAATACAATCACTTTTCCCAAATTCCATCTGGTAATTTCTTTGCCTACCATAAAAATGGAGGCAACCACCAATCCAAAGAAAAAGGACCATAATAAAATGGGTTCGTTTTCCAAAAGCCAACTCAGGAATTTTGCCAAGGAAAGCACACTGATAAATATTCCGAGAAAAAGAGCCAATAAAAAGTTTCCATTGACTTTGTTCCAAAGGGCCTTGATGCCTTCTTTTTTTAAAATTGAAATCAGGGAAAGGTTTATGTTATTTATGGAGGTTATGAGTTCTTCATAAATGCCAGAAATAAAGGCAATGGTTCCTCCCGATACTCCTGGGACAACGTCCGCGGCACCCATGGCCATTCCTTTCAGGGTAATAAAAACGTAGTCCAGTATACGACGTGCTTGCATTAATTTGGTAATAAGGTGGGGCTACTTGGCTGTTTTTCTGATTTTTGAAACCAGCGCTTTTACCCAATCAACTTCAATGAATTCAGGGAATTCTTTTTCAAACTGCTGCAATTTACCAATATCCAATTTCATAGCCTTGGATAAGATGCTTTTTGCTTCATCCAAATCGTGATTTTTTAAATGGATACCTGCCAATTTATAGGTAAGGTCCGAATTGTCGGGATAAAATTCCAACCCTTGGATCAACACTTGTATTGCCGAATTGTAATCTCCGATTTTATTGAGTACTTGTGCCCAGTTCCTCCATGTTTCCAGTTCGTAATTGCCCAAGTCCACTGCTTGTTTATAGGCAAAATCTGCCTCGTCCCAATTGTTTAGGGCAGCATATAATTTTCCGGCTTTTTTCCAATATTTTGGGTTTTCCCCATCAATATTTATGGCCTTGTTGATGTAGTATATGGCTTTTTCATAGTCTTTTTGCCTAAAATGGAAATCGGTAATGGCCAACCATCCCTTGTCCAATAAAGGGTCTTCGTGAACGGTGTGGTAGTAATAATATTTGGCCAGATCGTAGTTCCCCAGTTTTTCGTGGCATTTACCAAGCCTTAGAAAGGCATACGATGTAGGGTCTTCTATGGATATGGTGGACTCGTAGTTCTCGATGGCCTCGTTGTACCTGCCCAATTTTTCCAGCACTTTACCTTTTTCAAAATAGGCGCCGATAAAGGAATCGTCCGAAATCACTGCAAAATCAAAAGCGGTCAAAGCCTCGATATAGAGCTTTTTGGCCAAGTACATTTTCCCCAATTGGTGCCAAGCCACCTCGCAATAAGGGTTTCGGTCGAGATAATCGTTAAGGTATAGGATACTGCCATCATAATCCTCCAAAAACTCAAAGCAGTATACTACGTTATAGAGTGATGAGTAGTCTCCATCATCAATCTCAACGCATCTCATAAAACTAAGTTTTGCCTGCTCGTAGTTGTCCATAAATAGATACTCCATTCCCAATAGGGAGTGAATGTCGAACGAGTGGTCCGTAATATCCAATGCCTCTAGTAGAAGATTTACGGCTTCTTGGTGTTTGTCCTGTTTGGAGCGGATATTGGCCCGTTGGATATAGACTTCCTCATTGGCCGCATTAATGGTCTGAATTTCATCCAGAAGTGTTTCTGCAGCATCAAACTTGTCCTCAAAAGCCAATACTTCTACCTGTAAAAGTTTCAGTTCCATGGAATTTGGATGTTGTTCCAAGCCAATCTGAATGGCTTTTTTGCCCAAGGAGATTTTACCGTTGTTCAGGTAGTGGTGAATAATTTCCTCAAAGTCCTCCGCATCAAAAAAGTAGACGTCATCCGTCTTGAGCATGGACTCAAATTTGTTTATGGATTTGTCAGGATATTCGTTAGATTCTAACGCCATAGGAACGTTTTTGGTTGAACTATGGACTTAAAATTAACCCTTTGCGGTGCTCTTCAAGTCCAAATTCGGGGTATGTTATCAACAAATTAGTTAACAGTACTGGGTTTGTAGTTATTTAAAATACTGAGGATTTGGTCGCAACCCTCCTCAATTTCTTTCATGGAAATGGTTAATGGAGGTGATATTCTTACGGCTTTGGGTTCAAATAAAAGCCAAAAGAGAATCAGTCCTTGTTTAGCGGCCTCAAGGATTAAATAGTCGGCCACTTCCTTGCTTTCCATAATGGGGGCGAGCATTAAGCCCTTGCCCCTAATTTCCTTAATTAAGGAGTGATCCAATAATTTTCGGAACAGTTTTTCTTTTTCCAGCGTTTGTGGTATAAGGTCTGTTTCGGTGATTTCTTTTAGGGTTGCCAAACTTGCCGCAGCAATCACGGGATTGCCACCAAAAGTTGTGATATGTCCAAATTTTGGGTTTTCTTTTAATTCGGCCATGAACTCGTGCGATGCCACAAAGGCTCCTACTGGCATACCTGAAGCCATTCCTTTTCCAATGACCAAGATGTCCGGCGTGCAATTAAAATGTTCAAATGCGAACAATCTACCTGTACGGCCAAATCCGGGCTGTATTTCATCCAGAATCAATAAAGCACCTACTTCGTTGCAACGTTTTCTTACTTTTTCTAAGTAATGGTTCTCTGGTAATATAAATCCAGCGCCCCCTTGAATGGTTTCCAAGACCACGGCAGCGGTTTTCTCGGTAATGTTGTCCAGTTCTTCCTCCGCATTAAATTGGATGAACCTCACATCTGGAATCAGTGGTCGAAAGGCACTTTTGCGTTCCTCCAGCCCCATCAAACTTAAACTGCCCATGGTGTTACCGTGATAGGCCTTTTTTGCAGCAATAATTTGTGAGCGACCTGTGTGTCTTCGGGCCAGTTTAATGGCTCCTTCCATGGCTTCCGTTCCCGAATTGACCAAATAAGTGGTGTTCAGATTGTCGGGTAAGTGTGCCGCCAATAATTTTGAAAATTCGACCGCTGGTTTTTGCACATACTCGCCATAGACCATCACGTGCATGTACTTGTCCACTTGTGCTTTAACGGCATCCACAACTTTTGGATGGGAATGTCCCAAACCGCATGCAGATACCCCAGCCACAAAATCCAGATGGGCATTACCATCTTGGTCGTAGATGTAGCTGCCCTTGGCATGGGAGACTTCCAAGGCCAATGGATGGGGGGAAGTTTGGGCTTGGTATGTGAAAAAGTCGTTTTTGGACATTATGGGGTCTGTGCTTTCTTTTTAAGAACGGGCTTTTTGGGTTTTACAGCCTTGGAATTAGGTGCATTTATAGGGTCGTTTTGGTTTTTCTGCCGTTCGTTTTCCTCTGCATCAATATCAATAGGGCTGTCTATTCCCCTAATTTTAACTAGTTCGATATTATTGTCGTCTTCATCAAAAATTTCTTCTTTGGACATGATCCGCTCATCGCCACGCCAAACAAAACCTTTTAATTTTCGGCTTTCAACGGGCAAGTCGGTCTCGGGGAATATATCCCCATCAGGATTCACATAAAAAGTAATGTCTTCAATGTCGTTATCGGCCATGAGCAATCGAATCTTGCTGCAAATGGTCTTGTCAATTCCAATGAGCTCTTCGTCATCGTTGTAGACGTAGTAAATCACCTCGGTGTTTTGGACCAAATCAATGATTTTGAGCTCGTTTTCTACGAATTTGCCAAAGAGGTTTTTGCCCTTGGCTTGATTGTATCCAGTTCCACTAATGGTATCCAACGAAATAATAAAGGCATTTTCTATCACTTTTAGTGAATCGAGCTTATCGGTTTCCATGTCGGATATCAAATGAATACTATCGCCTGTGATTTGATTGTCCACATTCCATAAAATCGGGTCTGTAATCAACTCGGTGATCCCCGTTCTCTCATCAAAATGAATGGAATCGGATTTACCGCTCAAATCGGTTTTATAGAACTTGGCATTTCTGAAAGCTCTTACGATGCGTTCCTCTTCTTTTCCTGTTACCATCAAAGTATCTCCGTGCATGTAAAGCGAATCTTTTTGCACCAAACTGATGGAAACCGCCCTTTTGGTCGCAAAAACGGAATCTTTGGCCTTGTGCACCTCGGCATAATGGGCCCTGATCACTCCATTGTTGATGGTATCCGTAATCTGGATATTGTTGGTGGCCGAAGCAAATTCGGTAGCCTTATCAAAATAGAGACTGTCCCCCTCTATAATTTTATTGTCGTAATCAATGCGGGTGTTCTTAATGCCGTAGCCTTGTTCTATTTTGGTGTCGTAGAACCCACGTTCGCAGTAAATTTTATATTCTTCACCTGTTATGGTGGATGGACCGTACATGTATGCATTTTTGGAGGTAGTGTAGTAGTCCAACTGCTCGGAATCTATGATGTAATCTGGATTGTCTATGTGTACATTTTGCTGGAACTGATACTTTTTCGGGGTCATAAAATAAGTGCCCACTTTGCTGGTAAGCACATTGGCGGAATCTACCACTTTACCGCCTGAGTTGTAGTATGCCTGCTGTTTTTCTCGATCAAAATAAAGGGTGTCGGTGGTCAAGGTCATCTGGCCGTTCGTCAAATCCACTTTTTCCCAGGCTTTGGCCAGTTTGGTGTTACCGTCATAATCCATTTTGCCACTGTTCATTTCTATGGAATCCCCTTGTTGCAAACGGATGTTCCCAATGGCCTTTAAGCGATTTTCCTCGGCATAAAAAACGGCAATATCGCACCAAAGGTCGGCACCTTGATGCTCAAACTGAACTTGGCGCTCATCGTCTTTGCTGAAAATGGAGGCACCTGGGTACTGCGCTTCATCTTTGGTAAAGTTGGCTCCGTAGACAATGTTGATTTGCCTTTCTCCTTTGGGTTCTTGTTCTTGGGCAAAAACGCTAAAAGCGGCCAAAAATAGAATGAAAAATGAAATGCTTTTCAAATTCATGGAATTTTGCCCAAAAGTAGGATTTTTAAAGGACGTGGCATATACCGTTTAGAAAGCTTTGGCATTTCTGCTCCAAATGGTTGCAGCCTCACATTTTACTTTCCCTGTTTTAAGGAAAGCGTAATACGTCCAAAACGCCAGGTGTTGTGATAAAGAACCACCTTTGCCCTGTATTTATTTGTTCAAAAATGCAGAGTACATCCAAACCAATTTTTCCTGTTCACGGATGTAATCGCTCATCAAGGCGTTGGTACCCTCATCGTTGGAATCTCCGGACATTTCCAGAAGCTCCCTTTCCAAAGGTAGCAGCACTTCATAGCCATTTAGGATTGCCTGAACAGCTTCCTTGCCGTTTGATACATTCTTTGCTGCCTTAATCTTGGATAGCGCTGAATAATCGGCATAGTTATGTAAAGGTGTAAAGCCCAAGGTCAAGATTCTTTCGGCAATTTCATCAATTTTTATCAATGAATCGTTATAGAGCTCTTCAAACTTTGCATGAAGTTCAAAAAACTTTTCACCCTTAATGTTCCAATGGAATCCACGGGCATTCATGTAGAATAGTTGATAATTGGCCAAAAGTTCGTTCAGTTTGTCGGATAGGTCGCTCGAAGCTTGTTTATCTAGCCCTATTTGATTGAGTTTATCAGTCATATCGCTTTATTTTTAGATTGAATTAAAGATAAAGCAAATGTCTTGCACTTAAAGTGATATAAGTCACATAAGGCAATGTTTTGGATACTGAAAAACTACTTTGATAGCTTACCTATGAATAGTTTGAAGCCTGTCGGGGCCTACGGATACGATTTTAATGGGTACATTTAATTGATCTTCCAAGAACGTGATATAGTCGTTCAGCGCAGTAGGTAATTCCTCTGTCTTTGTAAGTTTGGTTAGGTCTTTGGCCCAACCTTTCATTTCGGTGTAAACAGGTGTTACATATTCCTCTTCGATATTGTAGGGCAAATGCTGAATTTCCTCTCCCTTGTATTTGTAGGCCGTACAAACTTTGATGGTTTCAAAACCGCTTAAAACGTCGGCTTTCATCATCATAAGCTCGGTTACCCCATTAATTTGAACGGCATATTTTAGGGCGACCAAATCCAACCAACCACAACGTCTTGGCCGTCCAGTAGTGGCGCCGAATTCGTTACCTATTTTTGCCATTCTTGCCCCATCCTCGTCAAAAAGTTCGGTAGGGAACGGTCCGCTGCCCACACGGGTGGTATAGGCCTTGAATATTCCCAAAACTCTTTCAATTTTATTGGGAGCCACGCCTAATCCGGTACATGCACCGGCTGCCGTAGTGTTGGATGAGGTTACAAAAGGATATGTGCCGAAATCAATATCCAATAAAGAGCCTTGGGCACCTTCGGCCAAAATCTTTTTGCCTTCTGCTTGGGCTTTAAAAATGTACTCCTCGCTGTCTATAAAGGTTAATTTTTTAAGTGTTTCCACACCTTCACAGAATTCTGCTTCAAGTTCGGCCAAATTGTATTGGATGTCCACATTGTAAAAATCAATCATGGCTTCGTGCTTATTGGCCAGGGCACGGTATTTTGTTTTCCAATCGTCAAACTCAAGATCACCGACACGCATACCGTTACGGCCAGTTTTGTCCATGTAAGTTGGACCAATGCCTTTAAGGGTGGAACCAATTTTGGCCTTGCCTTTGGAAGCTTCCGAGGCAGCATCCAATAAGCGATGTGTTGGTAGAATCAAGTGTGCTTTACGGGATATGAAAAGCTTGGTTTCAATATCAATATTGAACTGCTCCAAGTTGTCCAGTTCTTTTTTGAAGATTACGGGGTCTATTACAACTCCGTTCCCCACAACATTTATGGCGTTCTTATGAAAAATCCCAGAGGGAATTGTGTGCAAAACGTGTTTTATGCCATCAAATTCCAAGGTGTGGCCTGCGTTGGGCCCTCCTTGAAATCGGGCTATAATATCGTATTCCTTGGTCAGTACATCAACAATTTTTCCTTTTCCTTCGTCTCCCCATTGGAGTCCAAGCAATAAATCTACCATGTAATGTTCGGGTTATTCAGTTAGGTTTTTTTCTTTGTTTCGAGTTCCGTAGAAATATAATGAGTGATTGTTGATCTTAATGTCAAAAACCTCTTCAATTGTTTTTTTGATGGATTGAATGCGTGGGTCGCAAAACTCCACTACTTCGCCTGTATCGGTCAAGATAACGTGATCGTGCTGACGGTCGAAATATGACTTTTCGTACTGTGCCTGATTTTTGCCGAATTGATGTTTGCGTACCAATTTGCTCTCCAATAATAGTTCAATGGTATTGTAGAGGGTGGCACGGCTTACCCTGTAGTTTTTGGTTTTCATTTTAATGTAGAGCGATTCCACATCAAAATGATCGTCACTTTCGTAAATTTCCTGTAAAATGGCGTAGCGTTCAGGGGTTTTGCGGTGTCCTTTTTCCTCAAGGAACGAGGTGAACACGTTTTTTACAATTTCCTGATTTTTATTGTTTCCCATGGCTTTCTACCTATACTAAGGCACAAAGGTACAGTTAAAAATTAAATTCTGCTTACTTTATCTATCCCTTCGACCTGCTTTAAACTGTTCATCAACCTTTTAAGGATATTGTTGTTTTTTACGACCAAGGTAATTTTTCCCTTAAAGGTACCGCCATCTGCACTAAAGTTGAGGTTGCGCATGTTCACGTGCATATTTTCGGAGATGATTTTTGTAATGTCCTTTACCAATCCCATATTGTCGATTCCCGTAATTTTAATGTCAACGGAGAATTCCTCTTGACTGGAATCTATCCATTTAGCGCTTATGATCCGGTAGGCATAGTTGGATTGCAGTGAGATGGCATTGGGGCAATTCTTCTTATGCACTTTGATGCCATCATTTACACTTACAAAACCAAAGACATCGTCGCCAGGAATAGGGTTACAGCATTGGGACAATTTGTAGTTTAGCCTTTCTTCTTCCTTTCCAAATACAAGTAAATCGTATTTGGTGGTAATTTCGTTTTTATCAACATCTTTTGGAACAGGTGTTTTGCGCATCCTGTTTTTAAAGAAATTGATGAAGGCATTATGATAGGAAGAAGAGAAGTCCTTCAGCTTATCGTTGTCAATAACCCCGATACCCACCCTGTAGAACAAATCCAAGCTGGTCTTTAATTTAAAGAAAGTTACCAGTTTGTTGATGGTGTCCTCGTTCAGGTTTATTTTTTGAGCTTTCAGCTTGCGTCGCAATATCTCCTTTCCTTCTTCGGCAACCTCTTTTTTCTCTTCGCTAAGTGATGATTTTATTTTGGAACGTGCTCGCGCTGTTTCGGCATAATCCAACCAGTTTTGGGTGGGTTTGGCACTATCTGAGGTAATTATTTCCACTTGGTCGCCACTGCGAAGTTTGGTACCTAAAGGAACTAGTTTGCCATTTACTTTGGCACCACGGGTCTTTAAACCTATTTCTGTGTGAATGTTGAACGCAAAGTCCAATGCCGTTGCTCCCTTGGGCATGGATTTTAAATCTCCTTTGGGGGTAAAGACAAATATTTCTTTGGAGTATAGGTTCAGTTTGAACTCTTCAACAAAATCAACAGCATTGCCATTGGCACTTTCCAGTGCTTCTTGTAATTTGTTCAGCCATTCTTCTATACCTTGTTCTTTTTGTGCTCCGTGCTTGTATTTAAAGTGTGCTGCATAGCCTTTTTCGGCGATTTCGTGCATGCGTTCACTTCTGATCTGTACCTCTACCCATTTGCCCTTAGGCCCCATTACTGTAATATGGAGCGCTTCGTAACCTGTGGATTTTGGTGAGGTAATCCAGTCGCGTAATCGGATAGGGTTAGGAGTGAAGTGGTCGGTAACAATGGAATAGATTTTCCAAGCGAGGAACTTCTCGTTCTTTCTATCGGATTTGTAAATGATCCGAATCGCGAATTTATCGTAGACTTCGTCAAAAGTAACATTTTGGGTCTTCATCTTCTTGCGAATGGAGAAGATGGACTTCATTCGGCCTTTGATGTAGTAATTCAGCCCTTCCTTGTCCAAGGATGTCCGTATTACGTTGGCAAAATCTTCGATATAGGCCGAACTTTCCTCCTCGGTCCCTTCTATTTTTGCCTGAATGTCATTGTACACTTCAGGTTCCGTGTATTTTAAAGAAAGGTCTTCCAGATGAGTCTTGATGTTGTACAGACCTATCCGATGTGCCAAGGGAGCGTAGATGTAAAGCGTTTCGGATGCGATTTTTACCTGTTTATGCTCCGGCATGGATTCCATGGTGAGCATATTGTGGTAACGGTCTGCGATCTTAATAATGATTACCCGAACATCATCATGCAAGGTCAGCAGCATTTTTCTAAAGTTCTCAGCTTGCTGACTAATGTCTTTGTCCTTCTTCAGATGGGCAATTTTAGTGAGTCCGTCCACAATTCGGGCAACGGTCTCGCCAAACATCCGCTCAATATCAGCCAAAGTATATGGCGTGTCTTCAACTACATCATGGAGTAGGGCAGAGGCAATGGAAACGGCATCCAAGCCAATTTTGGATGCTACGATCTTGGCCACTGCGATCGGGTGGAAAATATACGCTTCCCCTGATTTACGTCGTTGATCCTTATGGGCATCCACGGCCACATCAAACGCAGAACGAATCAACTTCTTGTCCTCATCCGTGAGCGTCTGGTAGCTTATGCGAAGTAATTCCTTGTACTGCTTCGCAATCTCCTTGTTCTCTTTTTCAATAGCAGCCTCTGTCATAGTATTTTAAATTTACTACAATCTTATTATCTAAACAACAAAAACTATGCCTTTAGGTTTCGGATACGTTCCACCAGTGGTGGGTGGGAGTAGTGCACAAAAACATAGGCGGGGTGTGGTGTTAAGTTGCTCAAGCTTTTTTTGGACAATTTTTTTAAAGAAGATACCAGCGGGGTTGCCGCGAATGTTGTTTTGGCAAAATCGTCGGCTTGAAACTCGAATTTTCTCGATAAATAGTTCATGACCAAACCGGTGATTTCGGAGATTGGGCTGTACAACAGGGCAAAACCTACCAAAGCGGCATGGAAGCTTGGAGTGGATACCCCAATGGCCAACGATATTTCAGGGTGGTTGATGAACAATGAAAGTATGAACAATGTCAGACCTGTGGTCAAAAGTGAGACAATAAGGTTGACAATAATGTGCTTCTTCTTGTAATGACCTACTTCGTGGGCCAATACTGCCACAATTTCATCTTCGCTCAAATCATTGATCAAGGTGTCAAATAGGGTGATGCGTTTTTCTTTTCCAAAGCCCGAAAAATAAGCATTTGCCTTTGTGGAACGCTTGGAGCCATCGATCACAAAGATGTTTTGGAGCTCAAAACCCACTTTCTGGGCATAGTTTTCAATGGAGCTTTTTAGGCTCCCATCTTCAAGTGGTGTTTGCTTGTTGAACAGTGGTACGATCAAGCGGCTATAGAACAAATTGATGAAAAGGATAACCACGGCAACCATGGCCCATGCATACATCCAAAAATTGGGCCCGGTAGACTGGTAAAACAGCATAAACAAAGTCAGAATACCTCCTCCTAAAATAATGGTAAGGATTCCACCTTTTAATTTGTCCGATAAAAAAATGGATTTAGTGGTCTTGTTGAATCCGTATTTTTCTTCGATCACAAAAGTTCGGTAGTAAGAGAAAGGTAATCCCAGAATGGCGCTTCCAAACATAATGATTCCGAAGAAAATCAAAGCCATTGGAATGGGTTCATCGGTGATGGAGCGAGTGAGTTGGTCTACCCATTCAAAACCTCCAAACAGCAGAAAACATACTGTCAAAACCAGAGAGAATCCATCGGAAATTACCCCAAATTTATAATTGGTCTGTTTGTACTGTTGCGATTTTCGATACTCGTTCTCATCATAAATATCGGCAAGTTCGTGGGGCAGTGTTGATTTGAAACGCTTGGCATTCAGGTACTCCAAATATTGGTGAACGAGATATTGGACTACAAGGATGACTAGAATGACATAAAAGAGAGTATTTTTTTCCATAGCTTAAAATCCGCGCTGGCGCTTCGCCTCAAATATAAGTATTGCAGCGGATACCGAAACATTCATGGAGTCTATTTCTCCCTGCATCGGTATAATTATGTTTTGGTCGGAATTTTTAAGCCAATTTTCGGTTAATCCAGTAGCCTCCGTACCCATAACTAGGGCCGAAGCGGCTTTAAAATCACAATCCACATAATTTTTGGAAGCGGTTAAGGCAGCACAGTAAATTTTGATTTGGTTGGTTCGTAAAAAAGCAATGATTTCGTCCGTGGTCCCCACGCCTATTTGGTTGGTAAAAAGGCAACCTACGCTGGAACGTATAATGTTTGGACTATATAGGTCGGACTTGGGGTTTGCTATTAAAACGGCGTCCACAGCGGCCGCATCGGCGGTTCGCAATAGCGCGCCTATGTTTCCAGGTTTTTCGGGAGCTTCGGCCACCAGCACCAAAGGTGTTTTGTTTTTAAAGCAGATGTTCTCCAATGCATGGTTTTTGGAAAGCATCAACCCGAGAACACCTTCTGTGGTGCCACGGTGGGCAATTTTGCCATAAACGCTTTCAGAAACTTGGATGATTTCAGGATTTAAGGACTTTGTAATGGACTCAATGGAAATATCACCCATAATTTCAGGACAAAAAAGAAGGGTTTGCAAAGTATACCCTCCCTTTTGCGCCAGTTCAATTTCCCGTTGTCCCTCCACAACAAAAAGCCCGGTCTTTTTTCGTTCACGGGATTTTTCTTTCAGTTGAAGAATTTTTTTCACCAAGGGGTTTTGGGCACTACTGATCAATTTAGCTTCCATACGCATGGTAAAAATAGCCATTCCTGTAATTATAAAAAGGGGTTTTCGACCAATTGATAAAATTCATATCATGAACAAATTAACCATTCTAGTGTTTTTTCTGGTCGTTTTAGCCTGCAAACAAACGCCTAAAACCGAAACAGTTAAAGAGCCTGTTCCTCAGGAAATTGACGAATCCAAAACGAAGTACCCAGATGCCATGGTCAAAGTTTTTGATGCACATGGAGGTTTGGAGCAATGGAAAAAGCAACGAACATTGTCTTATGTGCTTCCAAAACCTGAGTTGCCCGAAACACATACTATTGACTTGTGGTCCAGAAGAGATAGAATCGACACCGAACAATTTTCAATGGGCTTTGATGGCGAACAAGTGTGGTTGTTGAACACCGACGAAATTTATAAAGGTGATGCGGGGTTTTACCATAATTTGATGTTCTATTTCTATGCAATGCCTTTTGTATTGGCCGATGATGGCATTATGTATTCCGCAACTAAAGATTTGGAATACGAAGGGAAGAAATATCCCGGCCTCCAAATAGCTTATGAGTCGGGAGTTGGGGCCTCATCTAAAGATGAGTATTTTATCCATTTTGACCCAGAAAGCCATCAAATGGCATGGTTGGGCTATACGGTGACCTACAAATCTGGGGAAAGTTCGGATAATGTTAAATGGATTCGTTATGATAATTGGCAAGAGGTAAATGGATTGATTGTTCCTGAATCCATTACATGGCACAAATTTGAGGAAAGAAAAATTCTAGAGCCTGCAAGTACGGTCACTTTTGAAGAAGTTGGCTTGAGTGAGATCTCCAAACCTAAAGGGTTTTATGAAAAACCGGAAAATGGGGAATATGTGCCCATTAAGATGAATTAATCACACAAAACAAAAACGGCGCCCTTCCGAGCGCCGTTTTTTATTTTGGAATCTATTGTCCTTCTTTTTCTCTTTCGTATTTGCCCATGTACCGTTTCCAAAGTTCGGTCTGGTGGGTTTCCAACGAAATATCCCTACCATCAATATAGGCTTTAGTGAGTTTATTGGTACGCATATCCAATGCATCTCCCTCAGAAATAAAAAGGGTGGCACTCTTACCTTCTTCCAAAGTTCCGTACATATCATCAATACCCAAAATTTTGGCTGTGTTGCCAGTTAGTAATTGTAGGGCAGTTTCCTTATCCAGTCCATGGGCTACTGTTTGGCCTGCGTAAAAGGCAAGGTTCCTAGCTTGGAAATTGGCGGCATCCTCATTTTGAAGGCCTACTAAAAGACCGGCATCCAACAATAATTTTGGTAGTTTGTAGGTGATGTCGTAATCATCATCATCAAAACTTGGCAAGGCGTGTGTACGTTCCACTAAAACGGCTACATCGTTTTCTTTTAGAAAATCAGCTATTTTGTTGGCTCTATATCCTCCAACGATTACCACGTGCTTCACGCCCATTGCTTTGGCCATGGTCACACCATCGGTCATCTCCTTTTCGCCATTGGCATGGATGTACAAACGTTGAGAACCATCGAAAAGACCCTGCATGGCGGCAAACGGAAGGTTTTTCTCCGTCTCGCTTGTTTTTCCGTAGGCTTTGGAATTTTGGAAAAACATTTTGATGTCTTCCATTTCCTTCCCATAATCCTTGTTGGGGATATATCCTCTTTCTTCGCCCATCCACCAGCGGCCTCTTCTAAAAAAGTTTGGCCAGTTCATGTGGATCCCATCGTCTGTTTTTAAGGCAGCGTCTTCCCAGTTCCATGCATCAAACTGAACAATGCTGGAAGTTCCGGAAATGGTCCCGCCCTGTGGGGTTACCTGTCCGATTAATACACCGTTGGGACGCATACTTTCCACAACCTTGGACTCTGCGTTATAGGCTATCAAACTACGGACATGGGGAATCATCTCGCCAATTTCATCTTGATCGTCACTTGCTCTAACGGCATCGACTTCTACCAAACCAAGGGGCTTGGAAGGAGCGATAAAGCCTGGGTAAACATGTTTTCCCTCTGCATTGATCGTTGTCCCGGTAGTCGGTGTCGTAACATCTGCACCGATAGCGGTAATCTTTCCATCATTAAAAATAATGGTACAGTTTTCTATCACCTCGCCATTACCAACATGGGCCGTCGCCCCAATAATGGCAACTTGTTCGGATTGAGGTGGGGCAGGGGGTTGTTGTGCGTTCAATGAAACCCCAAAAACAATTGCTATGATTAAAACTATTTTTTTCATGATCTATTTTTAAAGGGTGTCACAATTAAACTCTTCTTTCTTGCTTTGAACGGGAGTACGGGACTTTTCACCCTTCTTGTTCTCGTTCAACATCATACCAATAAGTTGGTTTCTTTCCTTTTTGATGGATTCTCGTAGCATTTTGTCCTTTTCCAAGTCAAAATAAACTTTACCCTCGATCAATGTTTTTTCAGCTTTGGCATAAACCGATAGGGGATGGTCGCTCCAAAGCACTACATCGGCATCCTTGCCTTCCTCTATACTTCCCACGCGGTCGTCCAAATGAAGCAATTTGGCAGGGTTCAAGGTTACCGTTTTCCAGGCTTCAATTTCAGACATGCCTCCATATTTTACGGTTTTGGCGGCTTCTTGGTTCAATCTTCTGGACATTTCCGCATCATCGCTGTTAATGGCGACGGTAACACCTTGGCTGGACATGATGGCGGCGTTGTAAGGAATAGCATCGTTCACTTCATATTTGTACGCCCACCAATCACTGAATGTACCTCCACCAACACCGTGTTCGGCCATTTTATCGGCTACTTTGTAACCTTCCAAAATGTGTGTGAAAGTGTTCACACGGAAACCAAATTTCTCGGCGACTTTCATCATCATGTTGATTTCGCTCTGTACATAAGAATGGCAAGAGATGAATCGTTCTCCGTTTAGGATTTCGGCCAATGTTTCCATCTCCTCATCATAACGGTAAGGTTCTCCGCTCTTTTTCTTTTCATCATATTCCTTGGCGCGTTGGAAATAATCGGTATATACCTGCTCAACGCCCATTCTTGTCTGTGGGAAACGAGAATAGCTCCCCCAGTTGGACTGCTTTACGTTTTCTCCCAGAGCAAATTTGATGAACTTGGGTGAGTTGTCGAATACCATATCCTCGGCACTTTCTCCCCATTTCAATCTAAAAATGGCAGACTGTCCACCGATTGGGTTGGCAGAACCGTGCAACAATTGGGCAGTAGTAACTCCACCGGCCAAATCACGGTAAATGGCAACGTCTTTTGGGTCGATTACATCTTCCATACGTACTTCCGCGGAAGAATTGTGTCCTCCTTCGTTAATGGATAGCGCAGCAATATGTGTGTGCTCGTCAATAATTCCAGCAGTTAAGTGCTTTCCGGTGGCATCAACCAGGGTAGCTCCCCCAGCACGCAAATCTTTACCGACTTTGGAAATTTTACCATTTTTGATCAATACATCGGTGTTTTCCAGAATGCTCTCTCCCGTCCAAACGGTTGCATTTTTGAATAGGATATTTTCCTGCTCAGGCTTTTTCTTGAAGCCATATCCAACATTGGGATAGGTCAAAGCCATAAGCTGGGGCTTCTCGGCAGTTTCTTTGTCTTTGGATTTTTCTTCGAAAGGTGAAGTCTTGGTCATTGTTGCCGAAGTTTCATCACCATTGGGAAGAACCACACTTCCCGTAATGGTTTTAGTGTCCGGCAGAACATGGGCGACCATACGGTAAGAACCTACATTGTCTTCACTAAAAGAAATATTCAGCCAATCGGCGGAATAATCTATCTTGGAATCTACTGTTTCGTCACCTTTTTTGATTTCCGCTTTTGGTTTATCGGCATCTCCTGTCAAGGAAACCTTGTAGGTGCTTCCGTTAACAGCGAGATTATAATCCCCACGAATATCGATGATGTCCATGCTCTCGATAACATTCTTGGTTCCCTGGACCCAGTTTTCGTAAAGCGTGGTCCCTTTGTCAAAAATATCACCAGAGGTAATCAAGAAGTTGGCTTGGCTTCCGGCCTGTAGTGACCCTATTTCGTTGGATTTTCCCAAGATCTGGGCGGGAACAGTGGTCAAAGCTTCCAATGCCTTAGTCTTGGATAGGCCATAGGTAATAGCTTTCATAATTTTTTCCTTCAACTCTTTGGGGGACTTAAGTCCGTGCAAAGTAATGGAGAAATCCACACCGTTATCGGCCAAAACCTTTGGGTTTGATGGAGCCAAGTTCCAGTGTCTCATATCTTTCAAGGCAATGTATTTTGCCTCGTATGGGTTGGAAACATCGAATGCATCCGGAAAGTCCAGCGGTAGGATCAATTTGGCGTTTGTGGCCTTAATTTGGTCAATATGCTCGTACTCATCGCCCCCGCCCAAAATGGTATACTGTATGCCGAAAAGGTCTCCGATCTTATCGGCGCGTAAAACGTTACCGTTATCACCGGCAGCATAAATCTGGGTCAATCCCTTGTTGGCAATAAGTGCTTCCAAGGAACGGTCCTTGGTGTCCACATTGCCTTTGCTGTACCAGTCCATGTCGTAATAAACCTGACGCATCAATGCCATGGCTCCCATTAGTGAGCCTGGATAGGATTGTCTCGAAGCAATGCTTTTTTCAAAAGAAAAATATTGCGCAGATTTATCGGATAGGATACGTTGTGCTTCGGATGCTTCATCGTTCAAAGCAACCAAAAGTCCTGTCCCTCTGGCAATACCATCTTCAATGTGTGTGTTGATGGTTCCAAAACCTGCATTTCGAAGTTCTTTGGCCTCTTTTTCATCATACGTAAAACTATTGATGGCATCTTTCTCTGGCATAATATGGTCGTTCCAGTAGAATCCTTCCCTGGATGGCCCATATTGTGCCGATCTTCCGCCGCCGTTGGCTTTTTTGGGAAGTTTCACGCCAAATCCTGAGAATACATCGATGAATGATGGGTAGATGGATTTTCCATCAAGGTTTTCTACAACAGCATTTTTGGGAATGCTTACGGATTTCCCCACTTGTACCACTTTGCCGTTTTGGATGAGCAAGGTACCGTTATTGATAACCTGTGTTGGGGTTACATAGATCTTGGCATTGGTGAATGCCGTGTAATTGTTGTTTTTCTTTGCCTTTACGCCATCATTTTTTGGAAAGTAGTCCTGCGCAAACAAAGAAACACTGCCCATGAAGAGAAACAGTGCTAAAAGTTTAAGTTTCATAAGGTTTTAATTGAATTAGTCGGTTTAAATATAACCTAACTCTAAGGACTCCACAAGTTTCAAGGAGAGTCTAACTGTTGATTTCGGTAATTAATCATCAATCCAACAACAGAGTTGTAACTTTTGATGCCGTCCTTTTGGTTGTTTACCTTTAAAAAAGTGTTGAATACGGATTTAAATATGGGTTCCATGGGGTTCTCATATTTTTCCCAAAAATTGCGTAATTCATTAAAGTTCTCCTTTACCCCCTTGTTTATGGTGGCAACTATCTTATTATATTGTTCCTCATCTTTATGAAAAAGGTCGGTGAGACAATAGCCTAAGGCATGATTGTAAGCAGAATACTTAAAGTAAGGGTCTTCACTTTGTGAAGTGACCAAAAAACCGATAAAGTTAGTGGCCCCTTCTGCCGAGTAGCCCAATTGATGACCTACTTCGTGCCCGCTAACGGTGGGCAATCTAAATTTTGGGGTAATCCCGTTTACCTGTGCCTCGTTGGTAAAAGGGTTTAGGTAGCCGCCGTATCCCATAAAAGTGAGTGGAATACTGTATATGGAAGACTTTAGACTGCGGTGTTCGTATCCAAAATCGGGGTATTGTTTTGCAAAGTTCCCGTAGGCCTCTTCCGTTTTTGAGAAGATTTCCTTTTTGGAGTAGGGTATATGTACGGGTGACACGGTATCCCCTGTCAACTCAAATTGATATTGGTTTGTTTTTTCGACAATGTATCGGGTTAAATCAACCAATTCGTCAACCGTGTATTCACGTTCAATGCCCAATTTCCAGTTAATGGGTTGGCGGTGATAGTTCATGCCCCAAAGTAGATGAAAGGCAAAATAAACGATGGAAAGTACTACAACAATATCCTTTAAGAACAATAGCGGTTTTCTTTTGATACTTTTCCAATGCCTGTAAAGATATCCAATGGCTAAAATCACCAGAGCAGTGTACAACAAATCTCCAAAAGAGAAGGGAATCCAACCAAACAAGGTTCGTAGCAAACGGGAAATGTAGCTGTAAATCCCATTACTGTAATAATCCTCAACAAAGGTAGGGTAGCTGCTGAGCCATTTTACCAATAGTATTTGTACTGGAAGGGCTAGAGCTATGATTGTTTTGGTTTTTTGTCCCATCAAAAACGAAAGCAAAGTGTTATGAGCACTGAAAAATAAAAAGCCGCACAGAAAAGTACGGCTTTTTTATATTAAATCTGTTTGAGTTGTTATTATTGAATTCCAACAACTTCTATATCAAAGACCAAGGTTGAGCCACCGGGAATAGGGCCATAATCATTGTCTCCATATCCTAAATGCGGAGGAATGAACAAGCGGAGTTTGTCACCGACCTTCATGGTCAATAACCCTTCGCGGAAACCTGCCGCCAATTGAGCATCGGGGCTATAATCCATTGGGAATGGTCGGTAACCGCCCTGATCTCTTCTTCCAGGGTTCAATTGGTTGAATTGCTCGGCAATTTCTTGGATATTGCTATCAAACAAATCACCATTGAACAACCATCCTGCATAGTTGACCAATACTTTTTGACCTATTTTAGGCTGCTCCCCATCACCTTCTTTTAAAGTTAAAATACGCAAGCCACTGGAAGTTTCTTCGGCCTCATTGATTTGTTCCGTAAACTGAGCGGCCAGATCTTCTTTCATTTTTTTGAATGCTTCTTCGGCTGCTTTGGCTTCCTCAAAATAATCGCTCATGATTTGAACGGCATCAAACTGTCGAGCTTCCTTGCCATTGCGAACAATTTCCACATGATCCATTACAATATCGGTAGTTGGCTTGTCGCCAGCTCCGGTTTTTACATTGGCAATGGTGTCCACCACATCCATTCCTGCGACCACTTCACCAAAAACAGTATGTTTGTCATCTAACCATGGCGTTGCTTTGTGTGTGATAAAAAATTGGCTGCTGTTTGTCTTGGGGCCTCTGTTGGCCATGGAAAGGATTCCTTTTTTGGAGTGCCTCAACGAATCGTTGAACTCGTCCTTAAAAGTGTATCCAATATTTCCACTGCCTGTGCCTGTAGGGTCTCCTCCTTGTATCATAAAATCTTTGATGACCCTGTGGAAAACAATGCCGTCATAGAATTTTTTGTCCTTGTACTCATCGTTCACAAATGGGTTTTTGCCTTCGGCCAAAGAAACAAAGTTGGCCACGGTAACCGGGGTTTTTTTGTATTCCAATTGAATGATGATATCTCCCTTGGTAGTTTGGATATCGGCAAAAATGCCATCACCCAAATCGGCATACTTGCTCGATTTACATCCTATGATTACTAGGAGAAATACGGGTATGATATAAAATAATTTCTTCATTGTTTAAGAATTTAGTTTAAACTGTCGTTGTCTATTATGATTGTATGTAATTCTACGGATGATTTAAGTGGCGTTTTTGGTCCAATGGCCTTGTTGTCTCCTTGATAGCCATAGGCTAGGGGAGACGGGAACAAAAATGTAGCCTTCTCGTTTATTTTTAAAAGTTTCACGGCATTTTGAAGCCCGGGAAACAGTTGTTGCTTGTCTATTACGTGAGATATTGGTCCAATTTCTTGCGCCGTATAAATGGTGTCGTTGCCCAAGCTCATCAAATTATAGGAAAACAAAATTTGATCTCCCGTTTTTAATTGATATGTTGCCGTATCGTTTTTGGACTCGTAATAGTACCAAAATCCATCTGGACTGGACAGGTATTCGTGAACCGTATCTTTGGAGATGATTTCCTGAATGGCTTCTTCCTCTGCGGCCAATAATTTTTTGGTACGTTCAATGGACTCCTTGTAAAAACTGCCCGATTTAACCTCTACAGGTTTTCTGGGTTCTGGACCCCCACAGCTGGCAACAATCGCAATCAACAGAACGGCTAGCAAAAATCTCATGGGTTCAATTTGTCTTTATACGTTTTTAAAATATCGTTGAATCTGGATATGGTCTCTTCCATGCTCACCTCGCTCCTGCCCCCGGCAGCATTGGTATGTCCGCCTCCATTAAAATGTGTTCTCGCAAATTCGTTCACGGAAAAATCCCCAACGGAACGCAACGAAATCTTGATAATGCCTTCTTCCCGATTTTCAATAAAAATGAGCGCAAAAATAATACCTTCCAAAGTTAGCCCATAATTTACGAATCCCTCTGTGTCCCCCTTTTTAAAATCGTATTGGTCCAATTCATCTTGGCTAAGGGTAATGTATGCCGTTCTATATTCGGGCAGGATCACCATATTGCTCAAGGCAATGCCCAGCAAATGCAGGCGAGAGGGTGAATTGGTATCAAAAACTTTTTGATGGATTTCCATATTGTCCGCACCCTTGTCAATAAGTTCGGCCACTACACGGTGCGTTTTGCTCGATGTGGAACGGTATTTAAACGAACCTGTATCCGTCATGATGCCTGTGTACAAATTCGTGGCGATGTCGGCATCAATAAGACTGGTTTCACCCAAAAAGTCGATAAAGTTGTAGACCATCTCACAGGTGGAGCTCATGGTAACATCGGAATAGGTCACTTTGGCATAATCACTTGGTTGTTGGTGATGGTCTATCATAATAAAATCTGCATTGGCCTCTTGCAAAACAGTTTCCATTTGTCCAACTCGGGAAAGGTCGTTAAAGTCCAAGGTAAAAATTACAGTGGCCTGATCAATACGTTCTTTGGCTTGCGAGTTTTCCTTTTCAAAATTTATGACCGTATCGTTTCCTGGCAACCATTTCAGAAATTTAGGGTAGTCATTAGGTGCCACAACGTGCACCGTTTGTCCCTTTTCTTTTAAAAAAGCATAGAGGGCCAAACAGGAACCCATGGCATCTCCATCGGGGTTTCTGTGGGGAACGATTACTATTTTCTGAGGTTGGGAAAGAATCGACTTTATTGTCGTGATATCCGCTGAATTCATGCGACCAAATATACAATAATATAATATAGAGGAAACTTGGTTTATCCGTATTTTTGGTTCGGTAAAAACACATCATGAAACATTTTTATATTTTACTGACGGTTCTGGTTCTTTTTTCGGCTTGTAAAAAGAAAGCGGAAAAAACAGTTGGGGTTGCGGATAGTCCAATACCGGATTTTGTTGTGGCCTTTGGCTCTTGTAACATGTCGCAGGAACCGAATCCTTTTTGGGACGATATTTTGGCGGAAAAACCCGATGTGTGGATTTGGGGCGGGGATATTGTCTACGCAGATACGGATGATGTGGAAAGATTACGTACTATTTATGCGATGCAGGACACTGTTGCAGGCTATGCCAAATTGAAAAATGAAGTGCCCATAATAGGTACTTGGGACGACCATGATTTTGGTGTGAACGATGGGGGCTCCGATTTTTCCATAAAGGCCGAAAGCCAACAGGTTTTTTTGGACTTTATGGGTGTGCCCAAGGATAGTGAAAGAAGAGACCAAAAGGGAGTGTATGCTTCCCACGAATATAAGGCTTCATCGGGAAAAGTGAAAGTTATTGTGCTGGATACCCGCTATTTCAGGAGCGAACTCATCAAAGATGAGGATTCCAAAAAAAGGTATAAACCCACTACGGATTCTACCGCAACTGTACTTGGAGAAGCGCAATGGAAATGGTTGGAAAACGAACTTAACGATTCAGATGCCGATTTCAATTTGATCATGTCCAGTATCCAGGTACTTTCGGGAGAGCATGGTTTTGAAACTTGGGGCAATTTTCCTTTGGAAGTGGATAAATTGGAGAATATGATTGCTGAATCAGGAGCCAAGGGGGTGATCATCCTATCTGGGGATAGACATATTTCCGAATTCTCCAAAACGGATATTGACGGTCTTTCCTATCCCTTGGTAGATTTTACCAGCAGCGGACTTACCCATTCCTACTCTAGCTTTAGCGGTGAACCCAATCAGTATCGGGTAGGGGAGGTGGTTTCGGATAAAAGTTACGGTATCATCAACCTAAATATTGAAGAAAGAAAGGCAGAATTCAAGATTATGGGAGATAATGGTACTGTTCTCCAAGAGTTAAAACAAAGCTATTGAGCCTTGTACCTTGCTTGAAAAAGCGTAAGTTTGCGCAAAATTTAAAAAATGACTGGAAATAGAACATTTACCATGATTAAGCCTGATGCCGTTGAAAACGGGTACATTGGTGCAATTTTGGATAAAATAACGGCTGCTGGTTTTAAGATTGTGGCCATGAAGTTTACACAATTGAGCAAGAGGGATGCCGAAATATTCTATGCCATCCATAAAGAGCGTCCATTTTTTGGCGAGTTGGTAGAGTTTATGACAAGAGGGCCCATTGTGGCCGCTATTTTGGAAAAAGACAATGCAGTGGATGATTTCCGCGCTTTGATCGGTGCCACCAACCCGGAGGAAGCTGCTGAGGGAACCATTAGAAAATTGTACGCGGCCAGTATCGGTGAAAATGCAGTACACGGTTCCGATAGTGATGAAAACGCTGCTATAGAGGGTGCTTTTCACTTCTCAGGAAGGGAAATTTACTAATCGCGATACAAAGATATTTTAGTGGAAGCCACCTTTTTGGGTGGCTTTTTTATTTATTCCGTGCGGTTGCTGAGCGCTGGTCATTGAGCGAAGTCGAAATGAGTCGAAGCACGACACGGAATCTCATAAGCAATGGAATGGATGGGATGCTGAAACCTGCCTATGCCGGCAGGCGAGTTCAGCATGAAGAATTACGTTAGATTTCCCGTCGCTTTGCCCTGTCGAAATGACAATACGATTATACTTGTCATTTCGAAATGAGATGCAAAGCATCGATTGAGAAATCTACATTACTTCTAGATTTCTCGTCGCTTAGCTCTCTCGAAATGACATTGCGATTATTTTAAAACCAACTTCTTCACCAGTTCTTTACCTAATTCTTCATTGATCATCTTAATGATCTTGGACTTGCCCAAACTCAATTCTTCTCGCAGTACAGAAGATGAGAGCGAGATAAAGAGCGTTTCGTTCCTTAGTTCAACGGCGGTAGTGTAGTTGTTCACCCCATTGCCCATCAATTTAACCCATGCCTCTCTGGCGTCCACTTTGTCCATGCCCTTTTGGAGCTTGTTCTCTTTGATAAACTCGCTCAAAGCTTCGCTTAATGGTATGTGTGAGCTATGCCGTTTGGCCATTACTGTGGAATTTTGATGGGTTCAAAGCGTTTGTACTTGTAGACAACACCCTCTTGATTGGTTACCGAAAAAGAAACTGAATCCAATTGCAGCAGTTTTTCCTCCCACTCGCTAAACCCGCTTTCATAATATAAGGTAAATCTTTCATTGGATTGGGTTATAGTGAAACGCTCCACATCCTTGGAAGTGTTGTAGGTGCCATCAAACTTCGGTTTCATTTTTTTTCGATATCCTCTCTGTTCTTTTAAGTGGATGAAATCGATGCTTGTGTTTAAGCCATACTCCTTGATGGATCCATCGGGGAATTCTACTTCGGATATTTCCCAATAGCCGTTCAAATAATGCAAATCATCTTTATTTACGGATGAATCATTGCATCCCCAAAGCGTCAAAACCAATAATAGGGAAAGGATTTGTCTCATGGTGCTACAAGTTAAATATTTTATAGCTCTGGTGAATGTTTTTAACGACCTCTTCTGTTCTGTCGGCGTGCGTGTCGCTGATAAAAATCTGTCCAAAATTATCATCCTTCACCAATCCGACGATGTGAGAAACCCTGTTTTCGTCCAGTTTGTCAAAAATATCATCCAATAATAGAATTGGGGTGGTGTCCGCCAATTGCTTGATGAAATGGAATTGCGCCAGTTTCAATGCGATCAAAAAGGATTTTTGTTGCCCCTGGCTCCCAAACTTTTTGATGGGATGCCCCGCTATCGTGAAGCTGAGGTCATCTTTATGAACGCCGACCGATGTGTATTGCAACGCTCTGTCCTTTTCAATATTCTTTTCCAAAAGGTTCAATAGGGGGTCATCGCTCAACTGACTTTCATAGGAGAGGTCTATTTGCTCGTCTTTCTCGGAGATATTTTGATACTGTTCCTTAAAAATGGGCAGAAAGGAATCAATAAACTCAACTCTCTTTTGATGAATCGCTGTTCCCAAGGTATTCATCTGTTCGTTGTAAATGCTCAACGTATCTGGGTCAAAGGTACGGTTGGCGGCAAAATATTTGAGTAGGGAATTTCGTTGCGAAACCACCTTGTTATATTTGATGAGGTTTTGAAGATACACCTTGTCGGATTGCGATATTACCCCATCCATGAACTTTCTTCGGGTCTCGCTTCCTTCCAAAATAAGGTCGCGATCAGATGGGGAAATAATCACCAAAGGCAAAAAACCAATGTGCTCGGAAAACTTTTCGTAGGGTTTTCCATTGCGTTTTATCACCTTTTTAGTGCCTTTTTTAAAAGAGCAGAGTATTTTTTCGGTTCTTTCTTTTTTCTCAAATTCACCTTCAATAACAAAAAAATCGGTGTCGTGCTTTATATTTTGTGTGGACACGGGATTAAAGTAGCTTTTGCCAAAGCACAAGTGGTAAATGGAGTCCAAAACATTGGTCTTTCCCACTCCGTTATCACCCACCAAACAGTTGATTACGGGGTCGAAATCTAGCGCCTTGGAATCGAAATTCTTGTAATTGACTAAAGATAAATGTCTTAAAAACATAAAAAGTTAGAGAAACAATTTGGAATTAAAAGGTAGCCCTCCAAAAAGGGATTCCAAAAATAACGAATAAATTACCTTTTGGTTTTGGATAAAAACTTTATTTTTGCGCGACCAATTAAATGACGGATGGCAACATACAAGAAGAGAGGCTTTAAGCCAAAAAATAAGGAAGAGGAAGCTCAGTTAGAGGAACACGACAGTACAACCGCTGAAGTTTTCAATACTTTGGATGAGGGTGCTTCCAAAACCGAAGAGTGGGTTCAGAAGAACCAAAACTACATTTTGGGCGTTATTGGTGTAATTGCCGTGGGTGTTTTGGCCTACTTGGGTTATCATCAATTCATCCAGAACCCAAAAGAAGCTGCCGCAGCAAACGAACTTTTTTACCCACAACAATATTTTGATCAAGCCTTGGCAAGTGAAACAGAGAAAGATTCTTTGTTCACTTTGGCATTGAACGGGGCCCAAGGTAAATATGGGTTCTTGGATATTATCGAGGAATACAGCGGTACCAAAGCAGCGAACTTGGCCAAGTATTCGGCAGGCATGACGTATTTGAACTTGAAACAGTACGATCAAGCCATTGAGCATTTGGAGGGCTTTTCTTCTGATGATGATATTATGGGAGCCATGGGTAAAGGTGGAATCGGAGATGCTTTCTCACAATTGAACCAGCCTGAAGATGCATTGGACTACTACGAAAAAGCCATTGCACATAGCGATAACGAGTTTACTGCACCAAGATTTTTACACAAAGCAGGTGTGATTGCCTTGGAACTTGGGGAAAAAAGCAAAGCCTTAGGGTACTTTGAACGCATCAAAGAAGAATTTCCCAACTCACAAGAAGCAAATAGCGTTGATGCACTGATCGGATTGGCGCAAAACTAAACCATGGCTACAACGAACAAAAACTTATCCGTTTACGATAAAAACAAAATCCCAAATGCGAAGAACCTTCGGTTTGGGATTGTTGTTTCTGAATGGAACGGTGAAATTACCGAGGCCCTTTATCAAGGTGCCGAAGAAGCTTTAGTGGATTGCGGCGCGCTTCCCGAAAATGTGCTTCGGTGGGATGTGCCCGGGAGTTTTGAACTCACTTTTGGGTGTAAAAAAATGATTCAAACGGAAAAAGTTGATGCCATTGTAGCCATTGGTAGTGTTATCCGTGGCGAAACCAGTCATTTTGATTTTGTTTGCAGTGCCACCGCACAAGGCATAAAAGATTTAAATGTGGCGTATGATGTTCCCGTGATCTTTTGTGTGTTGACGGATGATAACATTGAGCAGTCCAGGGCCAGGAGTGGGGGCAAGCACGGCAACAAGGGAACCGAAGCGGCCATTGCCGCCATACAAATGGCTGTGTTGGGCAAGTAAAAGTCAAGTTCAAGCTCAAGTTCAAGTTCAATACTTCGACAATCCAACTTCTGAACATCCAAGAATCCAATAAGGCCAATCCCCTGGTTGCACAAATATCCAGATAGCTGTTAACATTTTTTGGGATGATCGTTCAATCCCTTTTTCCTATTTTAAGTACCTTTGAGGCTACAGCGATAAGGATACCATGCGAAACCCTTTAAAACTTAGGAAAAATAAGAGCTTCGATTACTCCCCCAGATATTACAAGGGAGAGGGAAATCCTTATAAAATTGAGCACAAACTCGATAAATTTCGAAGTACGGCACATTCTACAAGGGGGCTCAAGAATAAGTTGACTTCTGCAGTAGATGACCTACAGACCGAAGGGGATAAAAACTTAAAGCTTCGTTTTTGGATTATTGTGGCCGTTTTGGTGTTGCTGTTCCTGTTTATCATCGATTTTGATTTATCAATATTCCTGAATCCATAATGGCGGACATCATTAAACTTTTACCGGACCATGTCGCTAACCAAATAGCCGCAGGGGAGGTGGTCCAACGACCCGCTTCCGTTGTAAAGGAACTTTTGGAAAATGCCATTGATGCAGGTTCAACTTCCATTAAATTAATCATCAAAGATGGTGGCAAAGCACTTATCCAAGTCGTTGACGATGGTGTTGGTATGAGCGAGACGGATGCCCGATTGTCTTTTGAGCGGCATGCGACTTCCAAAATATCATCGGCGCAGGACTTGTTCAATCTGGAAACCAAAGGTTTTCGGGGAGAGGCCTTGGCCTCCATTGCCGCAATTGCCCATGTGGATATGCAAACCAGAACCTCGTCCAATGAGGTGGGAACCCATCTTAAGATTGAAGGCAGCAAGATTGTTTCCCAAGAAGTTGTAGCGACTCCAAAAGGAACGTCAATATCTGTCAAAAACCTGTTCTTCAATATTCCTGCCCGTCGGAACTTTTTAAAGTCGAACCAAGTGGAACTTCGCCATATTACCGATGAGTTTCATCGTGTGGCCTTGGTACATCCCAATATTGAGTTCCATTTTTACAATAACGGCTCTGAAATTTTTAACCTGCCCAGCACAAAGCACCGCCAACGAATTGTGCACATCTTTGGCAGTAAAATGGAGCACCGTTTGGTGCCGGTGAACGAAGAGACCGAGGTAGTGAAAGTATCCGGCTTCATCTGTAAACCCGAGTTCGCCAAAAAGAGCAGGGGAGAGCAGTTCTTTTTTGCCAACAACCGTTATATTAGAAGCCCGTATTTACACCACGCAGTGGTCGCTGCTTTTGAAGGCTTGATAAAATCCGATACATACCCTGGGTATTTTTTGTTTTTGGATGTGGACCCATCCTCTATCGATATCAACATCCATCCCACCAAAACCGAGGTGAAGTTTGATGATGAGAACACCTTGTATGCCATTTTAAGGTCAACCATTAAGCATAGCTTGGGACAGTTCAACGTGGCCCCTGTATTGGATTTTGACCATGACCCCAATTTGGACACTCCTTATTCCTACAAAGAAAAAGGAGTCGTGATTCCAAAAGTGACCGTGGACGCTATGTTTAATCCGTTTCAGGAAACACCGACCAAGAAAAATACAGGTAATAGTTTCCGTAAACAAAGCGCCAAAGGCTGGGAAGATTTGTACGAAGGTCTTGGCAATCAAAATGACCACAACGAGTTTAGTAGTGTGATTATTGAGTCGGAAAGTGAGGAGCAAGGAACGTTGTATTCGGGCAAGGATATTGAAGAACATTTGGCCAGTACGTTTCAATTGCGCCGAAAATATGTGGTAAGCACGGTAAAATCCGGGATGTTGGTCATCCATCAGAATAGAGCTCACGAACGGATTCTCTTTGAAAAGTTTTTAGGTGAGATTACGGTAAAAGAAGGTGTGAGCCAACAATTGCTGTTTCCTTTGGAACTGACCTTTAATAAACAGGAATTGGCTGTGCTGCAAGAAATTAAAGAAAGTCTGACAAACATTGGTTTTGCTTTCCAGAGTTTGGAGGAGGAAACTGTAAAAGTGACAGGCGTGCCCATGATGGTTCCCGAGAGTGGGATTGGCACGGTATTGGATCGCTTAATTTCAGATTACATGGAGGGTTATGCCGATGGCTCCATTTCGCAGGCCGAAATGTTGGCAAAGGCATTGAGTAGGAATTTGGCCGTAAGAACTGGGGATGTGTTGGACCAAGAATCGCAATTGACCTTGGTGAACAACCTTTTTGCTTGCAAGGAGCCCAATTTGAGCCCTTTTCAAAAAATAACATATACCATTATCTCAGAAGGGGATATAGATAAAAAATTTAATTAAATGGGTAGACTTACCGAGGCAGTAAAGCATATTTTGATCATTAACGTGATTATGTTTCTTGCCACACAATTATACGGAGACCAAATGTACCAATGGATGTCACTTTGGTTTCCCAAAAATTCCAATTTTGAATGGTGGCAGGTGGTGACCCACATGTTTATGCATGGTAACTTTATGCATATTCTTTTTAATATGTACGCGCTTTGGGCCTTTGGTACGCCTTTGGAGCGTATTTGGGGCAAGAACAAGTTTATTTTCTTCTATTTTTCGGCAGGTTTGGGTTCTGCTGCCTTGCATACCGGGGTGAATTATTTTCTTTTCAACGAGGGAATGAGTGCTTTGGAAGGTGCAGGTATTGCCCGTACACAGATTTTGGATATTTTGGCCAATGGGCAGTATAGCCCCGGTTGGTACGATATTGCTGGAAAAAGCACGGTGGATAGTATGCTGACAGCTTTCAATACGCCAGCAGTAGGTGCGTCGGGAGCTATTTACGGTATTTTGGTGGCTTTTGCATTTATGTATTCGGAGGCCAAACTGATGCTTATCTTTTTGCCCGTACCGATAAAGGCGAAGTACTTTGTGCCGATTCTTATTGCCGTTGACCTTATTTTTGGAATAGGCAATGTTAATACAGGGGTGGCACATTTTGCACACATTGGCGGTGCTTTAATTGGTTTTATAATGATGTGGTACTGGAAAAAGAACCAGTTCAACAGTAATCGGTGGGATTAACTTATGATGAACGGTGGACTACGATATCAATTTGCGAGGCTTAGTATTGCAGAGAAACTTATAGCGGTAAACGTACTGTTGTTTTTGTTGGATGGTCTATCCGGAGCGTTACTGGGGCAGTCCTTTTCGCATTGGTTCCATTTGCCGAAGGATTTCTTTGAATTTTTGGCACAACCATGGTCTTTGGTCACATATTCATTTTTCCACGCAGGTTTTGGTCATATTTTTTGGAATATGCTCGTACTTTACTTTGCCAGTCGAATCTTTTTGAACCTTTTTGATGCCCAACGCTTTATCAACGTCTACTTTTTAGGATTGATATTGGGTGGGTTGGTATTTCTGCTCAGCTATAATGTTTTTCCAACCTTGGTCAATTCCAATACAGCTTTAATCGGAGCATCTGCAGGAGTTAACGCAGTACTTATTTTTGTTTGTGCCTATATTCCCAATCAAGAAGTACGTTTGATTTTCTTCAACATCAAACTATGGTATATCGGGGTTGCTTTGGTGGTTAAGGATTTGGTGCTGATAGGTATGGGGGACAACATTGGTGGTGGAATGGCCCACTTAGGTGGAGCCTTTTTGGGCTATGTGTATGCTCGGCAATTGTTCAAAGGCAATGACATAGGTGCTGGCTTTACCAAGTTCAGAAATGTCATTTTGGACCTTTTCAAGCCAAAAGAAAAGAAGGCGCCAATGAAAACGGTATACAGGAAAAAAGCAGCGACCAAGAGCAAAGCGGATTACGATAAGCAGGCCAAGCAAAAACGAATAGATACGATTTTGGATAAAATCAGCAAGTCTGGTTACGAGAGCTTGTCTAAAGAGGAAAAAGACTTTTTGTTTAAGGCAGGTAAGGAAGATTAGACCGTGAAAAAAGCTACCTCGATAATTGATAGGATTGTGTATGTAATCAATGCGTTAGTTGCAGTTTTATTGATAGTCACCGGCATACTATCCTATATGCCGCTCCAAATTGTTTCGGCCTTATCTGTTCTAAGTTTGGTTGTTCCCTTTCTTTTTTTACTTAATATTTTATTCCTTGTTTACTGGGGCATCAAACTAAAAAGACAACTTGTTCTTTCCTTGGTTGCGATTGTTCTTGGTTATTTAATGTTTGGACCTTTTTATGGATTGGGCAATGACCCTATTCCCAAAAAAGAATCATCCGACTTGAAAATTATGTCCTATAATGTGTGGGGCTTCAATAAAAATGGATGGATGAAAGAACCAGGTGTTGGCGATAGTATTGTTGAACTTGTTAAGAAACAGGACCCCGATATATTTTGTGTGCAGGAGCATAGTAGGGCACGGTATCAGCAATTGAAACAGTATCCTTACCGTAGTGAAACCCCGCATGCCAATAAAAGAGCAACGCAAGCCATATTCTCCAAGTTCCCAATAATAAGTAGCGGTTCGTTAGATCTTCCCGGCACACAGAATAACATTATTTATGCAGATATTTTATTACGAAAAGATACCATTAGGGTTTATAATTTGCATTTGCAATCGTTTAAAATAAGACCCAGTACCGATAATTTTTCAGATGGGGAAAAATCGGAGAGGACATATAAAAGATTGGTCCATACATTTTCGAAGCAGTTGGAGCAGGCGGAAATATTTAGGGCGCATTTTGAGAACAGCCCTTATACCAATATAGTTTGTGGTGATTTAAATAACACACAGTTTTCCAACATCTACAAAATTGTAAAAGGAGATTTACAAGATACTTTTTTGGAAAAAGGTAAGGGCTTTGGTCGTACCTATGATTTTTGGAAGATTCCACTGCGTATTGACTATATTTTGGCAGACCCAAAGTTTGAAGTACTTTCCCATCAAAATTTTGATGAACGCCTGTCCGATCACTATCCTGTTATGGCCACTTTGCGCTTCAGCTCACATGAGTAGGCAATCCAATGTATCCGCAAAAATGTGGATGATCAAGGCCAATCCAATGATTCGTGTGGGTTTAAAAAATGGCAAAATGCAGTAGATGGCTATTGCCCAATAACTGTGTAGGGCATGAAATCCAATACTACAACGGTTGGTGTCAAATAGGGGAGTGGCCCAAAGGTGATCTACATCGATGATAATTCCCGCCAGCAGTATTAGTGCCACTTTGATTCTATTGTCCTTGAAAAACCAAACGGCTATCAAAATAGGGATTAAAAAGTGTATGCCGTAATGGAGTAGATGCCTAAGCATGTTTTAAATCCAAAGATAGACTTTTTAGGTAACTGAGCGTGTTGGTGCCCTCGTTGAACAGGAGATCAAGCACACTTAAATTGGGGATGAATCCGTGGCGTTCCTCAAATACTTGGGTGTAGGGTTCCACGTTCCAATCTTTCTCCTTTTTCGCATCGACCAAAAACCGAGCATCAAAAAGGCTTGCTGGTGAAAGTTCGTATTTTTCGGATTTTTCTGTTGTGATTGCCAGCCCAATACAATCTGCAATCGTTTCTATGGTTTTTAAATTGAAGTCGTATAGGGAGTCTTCAGAGTCTTCGTAAAGTGGTCTTAGCTCATCCTCATAAAATTCAAAAAAAGGTGAGGTCCTGTATGCAGTTTCCAAAGTGCGCCAATGTTCTTTCTTCCAGTTATAACTGTTCTCCGTGCTTACATCAACATATTTTTGTCGACCTTCTTGGCCACCTACGTGCTTAATGGGGATGTTGAGCATGTGCTTGCCCTTATCTGTGGAAATATAACAGCGGTTTCTGTACGTCTGCTTCTGAAAATTATCATGGGCTTCCCAAATCACTTCATGCTGCACTATGGCCGCAAAAGTGGCAATACTTGGAAAATAAGAGGGATGTACGAGTATTTTCAAAGAACAATGTAATTAACGGTTATCTATGCTTTGCTCTTCTTTTTCTTACGGAAGAAATCAAAAATGAACCAAGCTGCCAAAAGCCCGATGAAATACCAGAAATAGGATACAGGTTCGCCGCTTCCGCCAACGGTAGTAAATACACGGTCCCAACGAACTCTCCAATTGGCGATTCCTTGTCTAAAGTTGTCAAAACTCATCCAAAGGAAAACAGGCTTGCCCACAATGTGGTCGGCAGGAACGTAGCCCCAAGTCCTACTATCTTCGGAGTGGTCACGGTTGTCACCCATCATCCAATAATAATCTTGTTTAAAAGTGTAGGAATCGGCTTCTTCTCCGTTGATGAGCACTTTGTTTCCTGTTACTTTTACATCGTTGTGCTCATAATCGCGGATGATTTTTTTGTACAACGGAATAGTTCTCGAATTGATTTCCACCGTGGTTCCTTTCTTAGGAATATAAATCGGTCCAAAGTTATCGTTGTTCCAAGGGTAGAGGTTGGGTTTTTGTGGAAATGCGCCGCCATATTGCCCTTTCGGGTCGATGGTTTGTACCACTGAATCTATGGCAGGATTGTTCCTAAGGGCATCAACCATTTCACTGGTAAGGTTGGCCATCCGGGAGCGGGGTTTTTCCTCGGTGAGCGAAAGCCGCAATTGACGAATAACATCGGTTGGAATACCATTTTCCTGTGTGTAAAGCTCAATTTTGCCATCGTCCGTTGGTCTTGCACCGGAAATGTATGGCGCCAACCCATTATATTGGGATTCATTGATGTTGGTGGCAATATATTTACGAACGTAGTCGGAAGCATCAACATCCTCCAAATATTTACTGGATACCCCATTTTTAGCATAAATGTCATACATATACATGGGTTTTGCCCTGTCCGAAAGTTGAAGCTGCTCACCGTTGATATACACATATCCATTGATAACTTCGAGAGAATCCCCGGGGGTTCCCACGCATCGTTTTACGTAGTTTGATTTTTTGTCGATAGGCTTTATAACGGCCTTTTGTGCCTTAAAGAATTGATACAGCGTATCAGCGGGCAAACTAAAGACAACGATGTCGTTTTTCTCCACTTTTTCAAAACCGGGCAACCGCATGTAAGGGAGTTGCAATTTGTTTATCCAAGAAGTTTTATAAGTGTCTGGATTCACATCGGCCAAATATGACCTTGTTTTAAGAACAGGAAGTGTATCATGCACCATGGGGGCGGCCAAGGTTGTCATAGGAACCCTTGCTCCATAATGGAACTTGCTTACAAACAAGAAATCACCCACTCGCAAGGTACGCTCCAGAGACCCTGTCGGAATCACATAAGGTTGAATGAAATAGGTGTGGACAAAGGTTGCTGCCACAATGGCAAATACAATGGAGCTGACCCATTCGCCCAATCCCGTTTTTGGCTTTAGGCTACGATCTTCAATGTACTGTACGTCCTCCGCATAATTAAGGTAAAAAATGTAAAAACCAAGGGTAAGGATTACCAGCCAAGTATCTACAAGCGAGTTCTTTCCAAAACTGCGGATGGTTTCCACCCAAACTACGGGGAACATCAATAAATTAATGATGGGAATGAACAACAACAGCACCCACCACCATGGTCTGTTGATGATTTTCATCAAAACAATGCCATTGTAAATAGGTATGGCGGCTTCCCATGGTTTTCTGCCTGCCTTAACGTAGAGTTTCCATGTTCCCAAGAAATGGATAACCTGAATGATCAGGATAAAAATAATCCATTGTGTACCGTCCATATAAAAAAGTTTCTTTGTTAGACCCTGGGTCTAAATTCTTGTTACGTTTTTTAGCTTAGGTTTAACACATCTTTCATGGAAAAAACACCTGTTTTTCCGTGTATCCATTCCGATGCAATAACTGCTCCCAGAGCAAAACCTTCCCTGTTGTGTGCTTCGTGTTTTATCTCAATAGTGTCCACCGAACTTTTATAAGAAATACTGTGCGTTCCAGGAACCATACCTTCCCTGATGGATTTTATAGGGATGATTTTATCTCCCGATTGTTCCAATTTCCAGTTTTCGTAGGGGGTGTTTTCAATGATTCCCTCGGCAAGGGTAATGGCGGTTCCACTGGGTGCATCCAATTTTTGGGTGTGATGGATTTCTTCCATGGAAACCTTGTATTGCCCCGATCCAGCCATTATTTTGGCAAGATGTTTATTGAGTTCAAAAAAAATATTGACCCCCAAACTAAAGTTGGAGGCGTAGATAAAAGCACTTTTATTGTCATCACAAATTTTGATGGCCTCCTCAAACCTGTCCAACCAACCCGTTGTGCCGCTTATTACGGGAACCTTGTTCTTAAAACAGTTGGTAATATTGTCAAAAGCAGCCTCGGGCGTGCTAAAATCAATGGCAACATCCAAGGAAGCATAATCTACATCTTGCGAAGGGTCGTCAATTTTTGCTACAATGGAATGGCCTCTGCCCTGAGCAATCTGCTCTATCATCTTTCCCATTTTGCCATATCCAAACAGACCGATCTTCATATATTAAAATTTTATCACCATGGCCATACCATAGTTTGGCCGATTGGTAAAAGGGTTTATATCTAAATAAGGGTTGAAGTCAACTGCCAGATCATCACTTACATTATATTGCTTTAAGTGAGAGTCCACATTGGCATCTATAATGTTCAAGGCATAGAGCGCAATGGTTATGACCAAGGCCAAATCCCTATCCCTTTGTGTGTTTTCCTGTGCTTCCTGGAGCGCTTCCGAAGTTAGATCCGGTCCGCTTCCATCTCCGTTCAAATCCCAGAACTCATCATCCTCAAAACCTGCAAGCCTGCGCTTGAAAGCGTTTCTTGCCCTACGATATTCAGTGTTGTTATAGGAGTACACGTAAATACCTGTTCCGATGGCGCCCCAAACAATGGGGGCCTTCCAATAGCGTTTGTTGTAAATTTGTCCAAGACCTGGGAGAATTGCCGAATAAAAAGCAGCCTTGCTAGGGGCAAGGGGATTAATGTTCTCCTTTTTGGTGACCTCTTCAAAAGTAACGCCTTCCCCTTTCATATTTTGTGAAAGAGAATCCACCTCTTTGGTTTGTTGGGGCTGTTTTTTGCTTTCTTTTTCCTCTTCTTCCTGAGAAAATCCTGTGTGAAACAACAAAAAGGCAAAGAACAATAAAAGGAGGTTTTTATTCACCTGTCAACAATTTTTTGATACGCTTAAAGTCTTCTTCTGAATGAAAGGGTATCACAATTTTTCCTTTTCCGTTTTTGGATGTGGTAATATCCACTTTGGTCGCTAATCGTTCTTTGATGGAATCCAAGCTGTTTGAAACAAAGTCGGGAACATCTGAGCTGCTCTTTTTCTTTTCGGAGCCTGAACTTTTAGGTTCTTTGTGGTCTTTCACCAATTGTTCGGTAGCTCTAACGGAGAGACCATCGGAAACCACCTTTTCATAAATGGCGATTTGGTCCTTCTTTTTATCAATGTTGATAAGGGCCCTACCGTGACCCATGCTGATGAATCCATCGCGCATTCCTGTTTGGATGATGGGGTCTAATTTTAACAGGCGCAAATAATTGGTGATGGTGGAACGTTTTTTTCCAACACGGTCGCTCAATTTTTCCTGAGTGATCTCGATTTCATCGATAAGTCTTTGATAAGAGAGGGCAATTTCGATGGGGTCGAGGTCTTGCCTTTGGATGTTCTCCACCAAGGCCATTTCCAAGGATTCCTGATCATTGGCAATTCGAATATAGGCTGGAATGGTCTCCAATCCGACCAATTTGGAGGCACGAAATCTACGTTCACCGGAAACCAATTGGAATTTATTGAAATCGAGTTTCCTGACCGTTATTGGTTGTATAATGCCCAATTCACGAATGGAACTGGCCAATTCCTCAAGGTTTTCGTCGTTAAAATTGGAACGTGGCTGAAAAGGGTTGACTTCAATGGAATTGATATCCAGTTCCACTACATTGCCTATAACCTTGTCCGCATTTTTATCCGAAACTGACTTAATATCATTCTCTGGATCATTCAATAGAGCGGACAGGCCTCTTCCCAGTGCCTGTTTTTTTGTTGCTTTCGCCATCTAAACTTTCTCCTTGTTTTTCTTCAAAATTTCGTTGGCTAAGTTAAGATAATTGGAAGCACCTTTGCTGCTTGCATCATATTTTATGATGCTCTCGCCATAACTTGGTGCTTCGCTTAGCCTAACGTTTCTCTGGATGATGGTGTCAAAAACCATATCTGCGAAGTGTTTTTTCACTTCTTCAACCACTTGGTTGGAAAGTCGTAACCTAGAATCGTACATGGTCAATAACATTCCTTCAATGTCCAAATCGTTGTTATGTATCTTTTGTACACTTTTTACAGTGTTCAACAATTTGCCAAGACCTTCCAGGGCAAAATATTCACATTGTATGGGTATCATTACAGAATCGGCTGCTGTAAGCGCGTTCAGGGTGAGCAGTCCCAAGGAAGGAGCACAATCTATCAGTACAAAATCATACTTGTCGCCCAAATTTTTAAGGGCTTCTTTCATCATGTACTCTCTGTTGTCCTTATCCACCAATTCAATCTCGATGGCAACAAGGTCGATGTGCGCTGGTACCAAATCCACATTAGGGGAATCGGTGGAAATCGTCACTTCTTCCACACTCATGGTGTGTTCCAAAAGTTGATATGTGCCTTTTTCAATAGAGTCAACATCAACACCCAAACCCGATGTTGCATTGGCCTGGGGGTCGGCGTCAATCAATAACACCTTTTTTTCCAATACACCTAAGGAGGCTGCAAGGTTTACCGTGGTGGTAGTTTTACCTACACCGCCCTTTTGGTTTGCAATTGCAATAATCTTGCCCATTTCATAGTAAGTTAGGTGCTAAAAATACGATTATTTAGGATGCGATAAAATGTAATTTGTTAACAGGGGGTGAATAACCCCTGCATTCCACGTTAAAGAAAGTTAAAGTTTTATTTACGTGATTGTTAGGGAGGTCAGTCCAGTAAAATATTCAGTATTTCTGTAGCAGCATCCGCAATTTTTGTGCCTGGTCCAAAAACCGCTATGGCACCATTTTTTAGCAGATGGTCATAATCTTGCTTTGGAATTACGCCCCCAACAATGACCATAATATCTTCCCGACCATACTTTTTTAGTTCTTGAACCACTTCGGGAACTAGGGTTTTGTGTCCTCCGGCAAGTGAGGAAATGCCCAAAACATGCACATCGTTTTCCACAGCTTGCTTTGCGACTTCGGCCGGTGTTTGGAACAAAGGCCCAATATCCACATCAAAGCCCAGGTCGGCATAACCCGTGGCAACCACTTTGGCGCCACGGTCGTGTCCATCCTGACCCATTTTGGCAACCATAATACGAGGTCTGCGGCCTTCTTGCTCAGCAAACTTGTCTGCCAATTTACGGGCCTTTTCAAAACTTTCGTCGTTTTTAATTTCTTTGGAATACACTCCGGTGAAAGATTGAATTTTTGCTCTATAGCGTCCAAAGGCACTTTCCATGGCATCACTGATTTCACCAAGGGTAGCACGCTTTTTGGCCGCTTCTACTGCTAAAGCTAACAAATTTCCACGGTCAGAATCATTTTCCATGGCTTTTTTGGAAGCAACACGTATTTCATCAAGTGACTTTTCCACAGCTTTGGAATCCCTGCTGCTTCGTATTTGGTCCAAGCGGGCCATTTGTTGCTTGCGTACCTTGGCGTTGTCCACCTCCAAAATTTGAAGGTCGTCCTCGTTCTCTAATCGGTATTTGTTCACACCAACAATAATGTCCTGTCCACTATCAATACGGGCCTGCTTTTTAGCTGCGGCTTCTTCAATGCGCATTTTTGGGATGCCTTTTTCAATGGCCTTCGTCATCCCGCCCAACTTTTCCACCTCTTGAATCAATTCCCAAGCTTTTTCGGCAATTTCGTGGGTCAATTGTTCCACCTTGTGGCTACCTGCCCAAGGATCTACCGTTTTGGTAATATGGGTTTCTTGCTGTAGATAGATTTGTGTGTTTCTTGCAATACGGGCGGAGAAGTCCGTTGGCAATGCAATGGCCTCGTCCAATGCATTTGTATGTAAGCTCTGGGTACCGCCAAAAACTGCTGCCATGGCTTCAATGGTAGTTCTGGCCACATTGTTGAAAGGGTCTTGTTCCGTCAAGCTCCATCCGCTGGTTTGGCTGTGGGTACGGAGCATCAACGATTTTGGATTTGAAGGGTTGAATTGTTGTACCAACTTGGCCCATAGCATGCGTCCGGCCCTCATTTTTGCAATTTCAGCGAAGTGATTCATCCCAATACCCCAGAAAAAGGAAAGTCTTGGAGCGAACTCATCAATTTTAAGCCCTGCTTTTATTCCAGTTCGGATGTACTCAATGCCATCGGCCAAAGTATAGGCCAATTCCATGGATGCAGGGGCTCCTGCTTCGTGCATATGGTATCCAGAAATACTGATGCTGTTAAAGCGCGGCATATGTTTACTGGTAAACTCAAAAATATCCGCCACGATCTGCATGGAAGGGGTAGGAGGATAAATGTAGGTGTTCCGAACCATAAATTCCTTTAAAATATCGTTTTGGATGGTTCCGGAAAGTTGTTCCATGGACACACCTTGCTCCAATCCTGCTACAATGTAAAAGGCCATGATTGGGATTACGGCACCGTTCATGGTCATGGAAACGGACATTTTGTCCAAAGGAATACCATTGAACAGGATTTTCATGTCCTCAACGGAATCTATGGCGACTCCAGCCTTGCCCACATCCCCGACTACGCGGTCGTTGTCCGAGTCGTAACCCCGGTGTGTGGGGAGATCAAAGGCTACGGAGAGTCCTTTTTGGCCCGCCTCTAAATTTCTTCGGTAAAACGCATTGCTTTCCTCGGCAGTTGAAAACCCTGCGTATTGACGTATGGTCCAAGGCCTGCTAACGTACATGGTGGAGTAGGGCCCCCGTAAAAATGGAGATATGCCCGCAGCAAAGTTGGTATGGCCATAGTTATGAGTTATGGGTTTTGGGTTATGGGTATTCTCCAACTCTGAACTCTGAACTCCGAACTCTGAACTTAATTCTATATGTTGAAGGTCTTTTCTACTCATTGTTCAATCTTTTTTGTTCGGATGCTTCGGCCAATCTTTTTTCAATAATAGGCTCAATAATGGTTTTTCGTGCCTTGGTTTTCACAAAGGGGTAGAGTTCCAATTCGTCCTTCATGCGGTCCTGCGGATTTTGGTATTTGTTGGTGCCAAGAGAAACGATCTTGCCTTCATTAAAAAGCTGTTGCTCTTTGTCCGCACTTTCCTTTATTTTACGCTGAACCATGCCTTTTTTCAAACTATCCAAAAAACCGCCGGCCTTTTCAATCTGTTTAAAAAGGACCAAGGCCTTTTCTGCCAGTTGATTGGTAAGTGATTCAATATAATAGGTGCCTTCAGAAATTTGTGAAGCTCTGGCCAGATAGGATTCTTCTTTTAAAAGTAATAGCTGGTTACGTGCAATGCGTTCTCCAAACTCGTTGTCTTTATGGTAAATGGCATCATAGGCCAAATTACAAACGGTATCCGCTCCGCCCAAAACTGCCGACATGGACTCTGATGTAGTACGGAGCATATTCACGTTGTAATCGTACAAGGTTTTGTTGCGCTTGGAGGGTATGGCCAAAATGTTGCACTCACCTTGAATGCCGTATTCGGAGGCCAAGCTGTTCCAAAGCCATCGCAACGCTTTAACCTTGGCTATTTCAAAGAAATAGTTGCTGCCAACGGCAACTTTAAAGGTAATTGGGAGTGACTTCTCGACTCCGCTCGAAGGAACAAGATGATTCAGATATTCGTTGGCGTGGGCCAAACCGTAGGCCAATTGCTGCACCATGTTGGCACCTGCATTTTGGTACAGGGACAGGTCAACTCCAGTAATTGATATGTCCGAAGTGCCCAATGAAACCAATTCGGTCAATATCTCGTGGTCCTTTTTCAAATTATGGTACCAGTTGCCATCTTTGGCCAAATGCCCAATGATGTCGATGTTCAAATGGGCCTTTGCTTTTTTGTCTTTTAGAAGTGAAACTAATTTTTTGACAGGTTCCAGGGCCAAAAACTCAAAATTGAAGTAAAGCTGCACTGTCTCTAGATTGATGCCCGAAACCAAGGTTTCGAAGTCAATTTTCTCACTGGGAATAGTGAAAACTATGCTTTCCGCACCTTTTTCGAGTATTTCTTGAGCCTTTGCATTGGCTTTTTCGGTATCTCCTACATAAATGGATTGCGCTACAGACCAATCGTGGTCTTTGGGCAAGGAATAAGTTGGAATGTTCTTTAGGTCTTCTTGATGGTAAAAAGGTTTAACATTGATGCCCTCCAAAGATTCCCAAACCAAGGTTTCGTTGTAATCGGCACCTTTGAGGTCCATCTGGATTTTTTGTTTCCACTGTTTGGCGGAAACCTCGGGAAATTCGTTAAATAGGCCAGTGTTACTCATCTTGTTTGTTCTTTAGGCTATCTTCATATTCAATCAGGAATATTTCCTCGTTCTCCTTTTTCATGTAATATTTTTCACGGGCAAGTTTTTCCAACTCTTTCTTATCCGACATTTTCTCCAAAATCTCCTTATCCTTGGCGATTTCATTTTTTAGAAACTCCTTCTCCTTTTCCAACTTATCTATTTCGTTTTCCAGTTCCAAATGAATCATTAGGGAATTGGTATCAAAAAAAGCCATCCAAATCACAAAAATGGTCAGGACCAAAATATAGGTGTTGGTCATAATCTTGAACCATTTCTTTTTCCTCAACTCTTTTAGGCCCATGTTACGTAAGATTATTGTTGATGATGGTCCTTACAACATCCACGGCAACCGTATTGTAACGATTGTTGGGTATAATGATGTCCGCAAACTCCTTCGAGGGTTCTATAAATTGAAGGTGCATTGGTTTTACCGCGGTCTGATATCGAGTGAGTACCTTGTTTAAATCATGGCCCCGTTCCTGCGTGTCCCGCTGCAACCTTCGAATCAAACGCTCGTCCGAATCTGCATGAACAAATATTTTTATATCGAACATATCCCTTAATTTGGGATTACTCAACACCAAAATCCCTTCCACAATCATCACTTTTCGCGGTGGCGTAGGCACGGTTTCCTTCATTCGGGTTTCCTCTACAAAGGAATAAATAGGAGTGTCCACTGTTTTACCTGCCCTTAATTGTTCAATATGCTTAATCAATAGCTCAAAATCAATGGAATTAGGGTGGTCAAAATTAATTTTGGCCCTCTCATCCCGGCTCATATGGGAAAGGTCGTTGTAGTAGGAATCCTGCGAAATCACACCTACCTCGTTTTCGGGCAATTGCTCCACAATTTGGTTTACTACCGTTGTTTTTCCGCACCCTGTGCCACCAGCAATCCCAAGAATCAACATAGTTCAAAATTTGTCATCAAAAATAAACAAATGATTATATCTACCGCTTAACTCGATAATCGAGATTTAAACCTGACTGCCGTTAGGCATGTTGCTCCGAGGCTTGCCCCGAAATCAAAATGTGTTTTTCCTATCAACCTGCCTACCGGCCAGGCAGGTGCCTCGTGAGCCTGCCTTTGTCGGCAGACAGGCTTGCCCCGAGGCAGTTTACTAGGATACAGCATAATTAGCAATCATCTATCAAAAAATGAATGATCAATGTCATAATTCTTACTGGTTTAAGCGTTTAGCTTTGTGTGATTTTAATGCATTACCCTTATATTTATCAAGCTAACCAATGGAAATTTTATATATGAATGATACTTATACGGTCAAGGTTGGCGATGACTTTGACTTTAAACTTTCCAAGGACACTATTTCTTCGTTGGATTTGATCAAAACCGGTGATGATGCCTTTCATCTTTTAAAAGATGGAGGATCGTACCATATAAAAATTTTGGATTCCAACTTTAATAATGGAACCTACACCATAAGTGTTAACGGAAGGGAATACCAAACCTTAATCCAAACCCCTTTGGATGAACTTATCCAAAAAATGGGCTTTGCTACCAATGGCAGTAAAAATATAGATTCCATATCCGCACCTATGCCAGGATTAATTTTGGATATTTTGGTGGAAGAAGGTCAGGAAGTTGAAGAAGAAGGCCAACTATTGATTCTGGAAGCCATGAAAATGGAAAACATTATTACCTCTCCGAGAAACGGCGTTATCAAAAAAATAGGAGTATCGAAAGGTGATGCCGTTGACAAGAAACAATTGTTGATTGAATTTCAATAAAACATCATGAAAAAAATATTGATAGCCAATCGCGGCGAAATTGCGGTAAGGGTTATGAAAACCGTAAAAAAGATGGGCATAAAGACTGTTGCCGTGTTTTCTGAAGTGGACAGGAATGCCCCCCACGTACAATTTGCTGACGAAGCCGTTTGTATTGGCGAAGCACCTTCCAACCAATCGTATTTGCGAGGGGACAAAATTATTGAGGTGGCCAAAAAGCTTCATGTTGATGGAATTCATCCAGGCTATGGCTTTTTAAGTGAAAATGCTGATTTTGCCGAAGCGGTAGAAAAAAGCGGCATCACTTTTATAGGGCCAAAATCCAAGGCCATTCGGATCATGGGCAGCAAGTTGGCGGCCAAAGAAGCTGTGAAAGCCTACGATATTCCCATGGTGCCCGGAATTGACGAAGCGATTTCCGACGTGGCCAAGGCCCAGGAGATTGCCAATGAGGTAGGTTACCCGATATTGATAAAAGCCTCTGCCGGTGGCGGGGGTAAAGGAATGCGGATCGTGGAAAAGGAGGAAGACCTTGAATCGGGTATGAAAAGAGCCATTAGCGAGGCCACTTCCGCCTTTGGCGATGGTTCCGTTTTTGTGGAGAAATATGTGAAATCGCCAAGGCACATCGAAGTACAGGTCATGGCCGATATGCACGGTAATGTCCTCCATTTTTTTGAAAGGGAATGCAGTGTGCAACGTCGCCACCAAAAAGTGGTGGAAGAGGCACCTTCTGCCATTTTAACCCCAGAATTGCGTGAAGAAATGGGCGTTGCAGCGTGCAAAGTGGCCAAATCTTGTGATTATGTTGGAGCAGGTACCGTCGAGTTTTTGATGGATGCCGACCTTAATTTCTACTTTTTGGAGATGAATACGCGCCTGCAAGTGGAACACCCCGTTACCGAATTGATCACGGGGGTGGACTTGGTGGAATTGCAAATAAAAGTAGCTCGTGGTGAAGAACTCCCAATGAAACAGGAAGACTTAAAAATCAATGGTCATGCGGTGGAACTTCGCGTGTATGCCGAAGACCCATTGAACGATTTCTTGCCCAGTGTGGGAAATCTCGAAGCATATCAATTGCCCGTTGGTGAAGGGATTAGGGTGGACAATGGTTTTAAGGAAGGAATGGATATCCCCATTTACTACGACCCCATGCTGTCCAAGCTCATTACCTATGGTAAAACCCGCGAGGAGGCCATAGAGTTGATGCTCGATGCCATTCAAAAGTATAAAGTGAAAGGGGTGCAGACCACCCTGCCTTTCGGAAGTTTTGTGTTTGCACATGAAGCGTTCCGGTCAGGTGATTTTGACACCCATTTTGTGAAGAATTATTATTCTCCGGAAAAAATCAAGCAGCAAACGGCCAACGGAGCAGAGGTCGCCGCCATGATAGCCCTTTATCAATTTCTGGAAGACAAGAAAATAGTACGATTACCTTCAAATTGAATCCTATGGACCCCAAAATAAAAGCACTACAAGAAAAAATAGCACAAGCCCATTTGGGTGGAGGCGAAAAACGTATCGAAAAACAACATCAAAAGAAAAAGTTGACGGCTCGCGAAAGGGTACTTTACTTTTTGGATGAAGGCTCTTTTGAAGAAATGGGCATTTTGGTGACCCACCGCACCACCGATTTTGGTATGGACAAGGAAATGTACTATGGTGATGGGGTAGTAACGGGCTATGGAACCGTAAACGGAAGATTGGTATATGTATATGCCCAGGATTTCACCGTTTTCGGAGGAGCGCTTTCCGAAACCCATGCCGAAAAAATATGTAAGGTGATGGATTTGGCCATGAAAGTGGGAGCGCCCGTAATCGGTCTCAACGATTCCGGTGGTGCCCGAATTCAGGAAGGAGTGAGGTCATTAGGGGGATATGCCGATATTTTTTACCGCAACGTGCAAGCATCAGGGGTAATTCCACAGATTTCTGCCATTATGGGCCCTTGTGCCGGAGGAGCGGTGTATTCGCCTGCGATGACGGATTTCATTATTATGGTGGAGGAAACCAGCTATATGTTCGTTACTGGACCCAATGTGGTGAAAACCGTGACCAACGAAACAGTTACTTCGGAAGAGTTGGGAGGTGCAAGTACCCATGCTGTAAAATCTGGGGTTGCCCATAAAACTTCTGCCAATGATGCCACTTGTTTGGATGATATTCGAAACTTGTTGGACTATCTACCTCAAAACAATAAGGAAACCACACCATTATTACCTTATGAGCTTGGTGATGAAACGAGGGATGAACTGTCTGGTATTGTGCCCGACAATCCCAACAAGCCCTACGATATGCATGATGTTATAGGAGGAATCATTGATGCCGATTCGTTTTATGAAATCCACAAGGATTATGCGGAAAACATTATTACAGGTTTTGCTAGATTAGGGGGAAGAAGTATTGGGATTATTGCCAATCAACCTATGTTTTTGGCTGGGGTTTTGGATGTGAACAGCTCCACAAAAGCAGCGCGTTTTACCCGTTTTTGTGATTCGTTTAATATTCCATTGTTGGTGTTGGTTGATGTTCCTGGATTTTTGCCGGGAACTGACCAAGAGTGGAGCGGCATTATTATGCACGGGGCAAAATTACTCTATGCCCTGAGTGAAGCGACCGTGCCACGAGTTACCGTAATTACCCGTAAAGCCTATGGCGGTGCTTACGATGTAATGAATTCCAAGCACATTGGTGCCGATTTTAACTTTGCTTGGCCAACGGCCGAAATTGCAGTGATGGGAGCGAAGGGTGCCAGTGAAATTATTTTTAGAAAGGAGATTGCCGCCGCCGATGACCCCGATGCCAAATTAAAAGAGAAAGAAACCGAGTATGCCGATAAGTTTGCCAATCCCTACCGAGCAGCTAAACGCGGTTTTATCGATGAGGTAATTCTGCCCAAAGATACCCGAAGCAAATTATTGAAGACTTTTGCCATGTTGGAGAAAAAAGCCGTGCAAACCCCTTGGAAGAAGCATGGGAATATTCCGTTGTAAGGTTGGAAAGGTGAAGGGTTAAAGGTCAAAGGCTTGACACGAATTGCACAAAAAGTTCAAGTTCAAGCATCAAACTCCATAACAAAATAACCGATTGACACAATAATACATCAACGCCACGATTGTCATTCTGAGCGTAGCGAAGAATCTTTGCAAAGGTTGAATAGTTAAATGGTAAAGTGTTTGACACGAATTCCACCAATTTTCACAAAAACCTAAATCTGAACTCGACCTGACATTTTATCTACAACATCACCGTCTTCCCCGTTTTAACGGATTCATCCGCAGCCAAAACAATTTTAAGGCTGTTCACTGCATCATTCAAATGGTCTGTTAGGTCGCGGTCGTTTACAATGGCATCGAGCAGATATTCCTGTTCCAACAAGCAAAGCCCATCATGGTCGGGTTCGTCCGCTGTGCTGATGATTTCATCCTTTTTAGTAAAATTACCATTGGCATCGAGCTCACTATGGTGTAATTTTAGACTTCCCGTTTTGGTATGTCCTTCAATATCTTCAGATGCCCCCTTGTCAGCATCACTAATGGATACACAACCTTTTGGGCCGATAACATCCTTGATAAAAAATGCAGTTTCGCTCATCATGGGCCCCCAGCCTGCTTCGTACCAGCCTACGGAACCATCTTCAAATCGTACTTGTAGCTGTCCGTAATTGTACATTTTGGAATCTACTTCATCAGACAAATGGGCACCAATGGCAGAAACGCTAATGGGTTTGGAGCGCGTCATGGAACACATGACATCCACATAATGTACACCACAGTCCACAATGGGAGACATGGATTGCATTAACTGTTTGTGGGTGTACCATTGTTCCCCCGAGCTTTGTTGGTTTAGGTTCATTCGCATCACCAGGGGTTTGCCCAAGGTCTGTGCCATTTCTGTAAACTTGGCCCACGTAGGGTGCACTCTCAAAATATAGCCTACAACCATTTTGCGATCCTGCTTTTGGGAAAGATCAACCAGTGTTTGTGCTTCTTCCACGGTCAAAGCCAACGGTTTTTCTACGAAAACATGGGCATTGGCCTCAAGGGCCGTTTTTACATAATTGTAATGCGTGTCCGGGTATGTGTTAATGGAAACCACATCGGGTTGGGTTGTTTTTAATGCTTCGGCATAATCCGAAAAAGTAGGTGCTCCATCCAATTCTTCGGAAAGGCGTTCCCTGCTTTTAGCACCTCTACTTACCAATCCCACTATTTCAAATCCATCTAACTGGTGGTAGGCACGGGCATGGGAAGTTCCCATATTGCCGCATCCGACCACTAAGGTTTTTAATTGTTTCATTGCCTAGTTAATTTAGCTTTAAAGATAAGGTTATCTGTTTTTTTTGAACAGATTTGGAAGGAGATATTCCCTTGGACCATCAATAATCTCAAACTACAACGTTGGATATGTTTTCTTATCATTAAACCTTTCTTAAAAGCTTTACTGGTCCGTTGGGTATGCCTAATTTTGCCAGATGCAAAAGTTAAATCAAAAACCCAACTTTGAGTTTGTGGCCATGATGGCCGCTTTGATGTCCATTGTAGCCTTGGCCATTGACGCCATACTGCCTGCAATTTCCAACATTGGGATTGCCATTAATAGCACCGACCCTACGGATAATCAATTGTTGGTCACCATGATTTTCTTGGGACTAGGCGTGGGGCAATTGTTTTTTGGCCCTATATCCGACAGTTTTGGACGTAAACCGGTGGTTTATATGGGTTTTTCCATCTTTTTGATTGCGAGTATCATCTGTTTGTATGCCCCATCTTTGGAAGTAATGGTCGTAGGAAGGATTTTGCAGGGAATTGGATTGTCCGCACCCCGAACCATCTCCATCTCCATTATTCGGGATACATACGAGGGCGATTATATGGCCAAAATAATGTCCTTTGTCACCGCTTTTTTTATTTTGGTGCCAGTTGTGGCCCCCGCAGTGGGTAAACTGATTTTGGACGCAGCAGGTTGGCAAGCCATTTTTTATGTGCAAATGTTTTTTGTACTTGTGATTGCCGTATGGTTTTGGAAACGACAAAAAGAGACCCTGCACCCAGAATATAAAATTCCCTTTACGAGGCACGTTTTTATTGATGGTGTAAAGGAGTTTGTAAAATATAAAGAGACTGTTGCCTTTACCTTGACATCTGGTTTGGTAACGGGAGCATTTTTGGTGTATTTGAGTTCTGCCCAGCATATATTCGAAGATCAATATGCCTTAAAAGAAATATTCCCGTACATTTTTGCAGGCCTTGCGGTTTCTATTGGACTTTCCACATTTTTGAATGGAACCTTGGTAATGCGTTTTGGTATGCGAAGGTTGTCCTTAATGGCAACCATTGTATTTTGCGTTGTAGCACTGACCTACGCCATTGCTTTTCTCAACACCCCTAATCCAAGCATTTATGTTTTGGTCGGATTTTTATCCGTTCAGTTTTTCTGTCTAGGGTTTATGTGGGGGAATTTCCGTTCCATCGCCATGGAGCCTATCGGTCATATTGCCGGAATTGGAGCAGCCATTAATGGGTTTGTGTCGACATTGTTATCCATACCCATTGCAACCTTTATCGGAGAATTTGTAAAAGATTCCGTTTGGCCCCTTTTTGCAGGTTTGGCCATTTGTGGACTGTGTGCTTTGACTATTTTTCTTTTGGTGAACAAACCCGGAAGAAAACGTTTGGCAACGACTTAGTTTTCTTTGGGAAAAAATACCTCGCCACTGCACGAATCGGAAGTGGCACCGGTAACTGATTTCAGCACATTGGTTTTTCCTTCCAAGCGGAGTACACCCATTAACGCAAAAACAAGAGCTTCTTTGTAGGCTATCAAGGTTTTGTTGGGAACTACAACCTCAATACCGGCACCCAGTTTAATTTGGAGCGTATCCATAAAGAATTGATTGAGCGCACCTCCTCCCGTAGCCAACAGTTTACTGTTGGATTTGCCATTGCTCTTGTGCTTGAGGACAGCAAATGCAATCTGTTCGCAATTATGATGGATGAATGTATGCAATAAATCCTCGTTGGAAATCTCGGAAGCCTCGATCAATGGTACAATTTCGGAAACGAACCACTCATACCCTGTAGATTTGGGGTAGGGCAGGTCATAATATTTAAGGTTGTTCAGTTTTTGGAGCAGGGAGTGGTCCAATTTACCGGAACGGGTCAGTTTTCCATTTTCATCATAGGCCAGTCCCATTTTATGGGTGATGTAATTCAGTGGCATGTTGGCCAATCCAATGTCGTAGGCAATGCGTTGGCCATCTTTATCAAAAGAAATATTGCTGATGCCACCCAAATTCAAACAAAAATCGTATTCATGGAACAGCAATTTATCGCCAATGGGTACCAAGGGAGCGCCTTGTCCTTTTAGGGACACATCCTTGGTCCTGAAATCGCAGACAACTTGTTTGCCAGATGTATTGGCCAATAGCTGTCCATCTCCCAATTGAAACGTAACACCATCTTCTGGTCGGTGGTGCGAAGTGTGCCCATGACTGGCAATAAAATCGACCTCTTCGCCCAATTCATCCATAAACAACTTGGATTGTTGTCCCAACCAAATACCATAATCCTTGTGCAGTTGCTCGTGTTCTTCTTCGGAAAGATGAATCGCTTTTTTGAGGTACTCCCGCATTTCATCGGAATAATCGATTTCAGCAGTTTCTTTTATGGAAAAGCTCCATTTTCCATCTTCTTTCCAAATATGGCAATAGGCAATGTCCAATCCATCCAAAGAGGTGCCGGACATCAGTCCCAAGACTTTATAAACATTCATGGTTGAAAGGTTTTTAGTTGGATAGGGAGTTTCCCTTTAGCTTCAATTATATCGGAAAAGTGCTCAAAAGCAACTTCTTGAAATTCCGGGAAATCCTGATACATCAATACGGCATTGGATGATGGCTTCAATTTTAAAATATCCAGTACGTACGGATTTCCAAAAAGATAGATCAAGGTATTTTTTTTCTCCACCAATTTATGGATAGTGGCCAACGTACTTTCATCAAAACCAAATTGGTTTTTGGGTTTTACAGCAGGAGGGAAAATGCTCAGCAATACATTCTGATCATTGGAATTCAGGGCCGTATCCAAATCAACCACTTTTGATCTAAAATTGAATGAGATTTGTTCCGAAAAGCTATTTTCCTTGCTGGAATTCACGGAAACATTCAAGAAGTTTGAAGATTTTATTTCTTCTACGGTTGATGCATTACCATACAATTCCGTGATGCTCTGTTCTGCAATTTTACGGTTTAATTTGAAGTTTACATCAAGACCGGAATCACTGGATTGCGTTTTTACAGAAAACACTTTGTGTTTTAAGTTCCAAACTCTTTCAAAACTTTCTTGGATTCGTTCTTCTGAAGCACTTGCCAATATCCCCTCAATACCCTCGGCCACATTTTCACTAAAACAAAGCACGTCCATACCTGCATTAAAAGCAGCTTTTTCCAAGGCTCCTTTTTGAGGAAATTTTTTGGACACCGCATGCATGTTCAAAGCATCAGAAATTACAACTCCATCAAAACCCAATTTTTTTCTGAGCAGATCCGATATGATTTTGGAAGACGTAGTAGATGGGTTTTCAGCATCCAACTGAGGTAGGAGCAAATGACCTACCATCACAGAGTCTACCCCTGATTCAATTCCCTTTTTGAAGGGATAAAGCTCATTTTCCATCAATTCTTCCAGCGATTTGTCGATTACAGGTAGCCCCAAATGTGAATCTGTTGCCGTATCACCATGACCAGGAAAGTGTTTGATGGAGTTTAGGGTTCCATTCTTGGCCATTCCTTTTAGGAATGCTTCCGCTTTATGGAATACACTATTTCTATCATCCCCAAAGGAACGATAACCGATTACGGGATTTTCTGGATTGTTGTTGATATCCACAACGGGGGCCAAATTCCATTGTATTCCCGCTTGTCTGCAATCGTTTCCAATAGCTTCACCTACTTTATAAATTAAGGCATTATTGTCGGTCAAAGCGCCCAAAGTAATGGCATAAGGGTATTGTGGTGTGTTTTCAATGCGCATAGCAAGTCCCCATTCGGCATCAATGGCAACAAGCAAAGGTACGCTGGCAGCTTTTTGATACCGTGCAATAAGCTCCAACAAACGGTCGTAGCTTTTTTCGTTATGAGCCACCTTTTTCTTTCCTTCAAAATTAGTGGCCGCACTGGCCCTGCTGTGGAAAAAACAGATAGAACCGATATGATGTTCCTTGATGAGCTTCTCCATTTTTCGTACCTCATCTTCGGTATCATTGATAAAAACAGCGGGCATAAACAATTGCCCCACTTTTTGTTTTAAAGTCAGTATATTTTTTGGAAGTGTATAAGCTTGATGGGTTTTAGTCATTGGATTCTACTGTTTTTTTACCGTAATCTGCTGGGTATTTTAAATAGCGAAGCACCAGAAAAGCAGGCAAGGCGGCAATTACCACCCATATAAAGAAACCGTCGTAGCCCAACCATTCTTGAATGTATCCGCTCAGCATTCCGGGCAGCATCATACCCAAGGCCATAAAACCTGTGGCGATAGCGTAGTGCGATGTTTTGGAAGCACCATCAGCTACATAAATGAGGTACATCATAAAAGCGGCAAAGCCGAAACCGTACCCAAATTGTTCAAGCACAACGGTACCGACCACTGCATATATGCTGGTGGTTTGTGTTATGGCCAATATAGCATAAAGTGCGTTGGGCAAATTGAGTGCAAGCAACATGGGCAACATCCATTTTTTAAGGCCGTCCCGGGAAATCAAGATTCCGCCAAGAATTCCTCCGAGCGACAACATAATTACACCAACAGTACCATAAATGGTACCCACGGCTTCAGTGGAGTACGCCAATCCGCCAACTTGTAACTCATCCAGTAAAAAGGGGGATGCCATTTTTACCAATTGTGATTCGCCCAGACGGTACGTTAATATGAACAATAAGGCTACTCCAATTTGATGTTTTTTGAAAAAAGTGGCAAATACCTCGAAGAATCCTGCTGGTTTATCCTTGGGTTCGGTTGTTGATTCTTCAAACTTTGGAGCGGTAAAAAAGTTGGATACCGTTAAAGCAAGCATTAAAATAGCTGCGCTGATCATGGTTACGGACCATGCTTTGGTATTGTCCCCGTATTGATTCTCCAAAAAACCTGCAAAAATCACTAAAAGCCCTTGCCCCGTAACCATGGCCAATCGGTAAAAAGTACTACGAAGTCCAATAAAGAAGGATTGTTTTTTCTGGGTGAGCCCAATCATATAATACCCATCCGAGGCAATATCGTTGGTGGCAGAGGCGAAGGCGGCCATCCAAAAGAATGCTAGCGTTATGATAAAGAACGAATTTGACGGTAAAAAGAGTCCAATCCCCAAAAATGCCAGGGAAACCACCAATTGCATGCCCAAAAACCATTTTCTTTTCGTGCCATTTAAATCAACAATGGGACTCCACAAGGGTTTGATGACCCAAGGGAGGTACAGCCAACTTGTGTACAAGCCTATTTCCGCATTGCCAATGCCCAAACGCTTGTACATGATTACGGAAACCGTTACCACCAAAATGTAGGGAATCCCTTGGGTGAAATATAAAAAGGGAATCCACAGCCATGCGTTTTTATCTTTCGGAGCTACATTCATTGGTTGTGGTTTTAATTTATAGTATTGGCTTTTATTTGTTGAAATATCGGGAAGTTCAGGCTAATTTGGTAGTATCACTTTAGTTAAGGGTCAAGTTTTTATGTTGTTTTAACGGAGGTACATAAAAGAAAAAGGCCTACGTATGCACTAAATGTAGGCCTTTTCAAGATTAATTAAACAACTAACAACTTAAAATGAAATGTTGTTGTTTTTAGAAATGGTACCGTACAAAACCTTCCATGGCTTCGTACTCTGCCATTCCAAGTGCATTATATCTATTTGCGGTATCCTTGTTTCTTTGTTCTGCACGTTGCCAGAATTCCCTTTCGTCGTTCCCGGGAAACATGGCACTATCCTTTTGGGACTGGTGTTTAAATATGGCATTGATTTTTCTATCCATATCTTTTGGTCCAATTGGGACTGCCATTTCCATATCCGCAATGTCCCATTCCTGCCAAGCTCCTCTATACAACCAAACGTAGCAGTTTCTTATCCAGTCCGAGCCTTCGTCCACCAAGCGCTGAATAGCTTTAAAGATTACATCCAAACAAACCCTGTGTGTTCCATGTGGGTCGGAAAGGTCTCCTGCGGCAAAAATTTGATGTGGTTTCAGTTTGTTCAGCAAATCATAGGTTATTTGAACATCTTCGTCGGAAAGGGGTTTCTTTCTAACGGCACCTGTTTCGTAAAATGGCAGGTTCTGAAAATGCGCATTTTCTTCCTTCACGCCACAATAGCGGCACGCGGCCAAGGCTTCCCCTTTTCTAATTAGCCCTTTATAATCCTGAACTTCGGGACTGTCCAATTCCCCTGGTTTTTTGTTGGCCAAAAACTCACGGACCTGTTTGAACTTCTTTTTAAGTTCCTTGTTGTCTTTTTGCACGTCGGTGGCAAAATCGAGGAAACGTATTACTTCATCATCAAAAACCGCAATATTGCCCGAGGTTTGATAGGCTACGTGAACATTATGTCCTTGGTCCACCAATCGCAGCAAGGTGCCTCCCATCGAAATTACGTCATCATCGGGGTGGGGACTAAAAATCAAAGATGTTTTTGGGTGGGGTTGGGCTCTTTCCGGTCTTTGACTGTCATCGGCATTGGGCTTGCCTCCGGGCCATCCAGTAATTGTGCGTTGTAATTGATTGAATACCGAAAGGTTGATTTGCTCTGCGGAACCGACTTCGGCAATCAGGCTTCCCATACCATATTCATTATAATCTTCGTTGGTCAATTTTAATATGGCTTTGCCCAGTTTTTCCGAAAGCCAAATTGATGCGGTTTTTATGAGTTTGTCGTCCCAATCGCACTCGGTTACCAACCAAGGTGTTTTTATTCTTGTTAAATAGGAGGATGCTGCTCCGTCAAGAACAAAATCACAGTTTTTATGATGTTGTAGGAAAGTTGCAGGAACGGATTCCTTTATTTCGCCCTCAACCGCTTGTTGTACAATGGGTGCTTTTCCTTCTCCCCATGCCATGATTATGATTCTTTTGGCATCCATAATGGTGCCAACGCCCATTGTAACCGCTCTTCTTGGCACATTTTCCTCGCCGAAGAAATCACTTGCGGCATCAAGGCGTGTAACACGATCCAAACGAACCAAACGGGTTTTACTGTTTAGTGACGAGCCAGGTTCGTTGAACCCGATATGTCCAGTTCTTCCGATTCCTAGAATCTGGATGTCTATACCTCCGACATTTTTTATTTTCTCTTCATAATCCAAGCAATACTTTCTTATTTCATCCTTGGGCAAACTCCCATCTGGAATATGAACGTTATGAGGCTCAATATCAATATGATCAAACAAGTGTTCGTTCATAAAACGAACATAACTATGGATGGAGCCTGGGTCCATCGGGAAATATTCGTCCAAATTGAACGTGACAACATTTTTAAAACTCAGTCTACCTTCTTTATAAAACTGAACCAAATAGTCGTACACCTTGGTCGGCGTAGAACCTGTTGCCAACCCAAGAACCGCCTTTTTGCCTTCGTCTTGTTTTTGTTTTATCAGACTTGCTATTTCGTTGGCAACGTACCACGATGCGCTTTGGGCATCTTGATAAATATGGGTGTCAATTTTTTCGAACTTCACGGATTCAGCATCCAGAGGTTCCTTTTTTAATACATTATCGGCTAACTCTTGCATGTTTTTATTGATTTTGACCTGTTTAACATTGCAAATATATTCAAAAAAAGCATTAAACAGCAATAAAACGCATTATATTTGCAATTATTTGCAGTTTTTAAGCAAAATAAACATTATGTTCCGGTAGAAGATATTTTCCGTGATTGTTTTCTACTTTTGAATTCGTATGAAAAGGATATCATATGCTTAAAGAAGAAAGGCAGCATTCCATACTCAATGAGGTGGAGTTGCATAACAGGGTATTGCTGACAGATTTGGCGGACAAGCTCAATGTTTCCGTAGATACCGTAAGAAGGGACGTCAAAGAGCTTGATGATGAAAACCTCTTGGTCAAAGTGCATGGAGGTGCTGTTTCTCTGGGATTTGCCAATCACAGTCCCCAACAGAGCAATGTTTATGCCCAAGACAAGAAAATAACTATCGCAAAAAAGGCATTGGGCCTTCTTAAAAACAATAGTGTCATTTTGATTGATGGGGGGACAACCTGCCTCGAGTTGGCCAAATTGTTGCCCGTAAACCTAAAACTCACTTGTTTCACCCTGAGTCTGCCTGTAGCTATGGAGTTGCTGCGCAAACCTAATGTGGAAACCATATTTATTGGGGGTACACTATCAAAGGGGTCGCAAATAGCAATGGGGTCCAGTACTATCAATGCACTGTCACAGATTAAAGTGGATTATAGTTTTATAGGTACGGGTTATGTTGACACGGAATTTGGATTGACCGAGTTTGATTGGGATGTGGTGCAGACGAAAAAAGCCGTAATCAACGCTTCCAAGAAAGCCGTACTTTTATGTATTTCGGAGAAATTGAATTCCCAACATCGCTTTAAAACATGCGATTTGAACGTAATCAATACCATGATAACGGAGTTGGAACCTTGGGACGCAAAACTGAACGCATTCAAAAATTTAAACGTACAAATACTATAAAGTAGTGGTGGAAAAACACATTAAGATTACCGAGGAGCCATCCAACTATGATGGGTTGGATGAAATGGATACATTGGAGATTGTAGCCAATATCAACAATGAGGACAAGAAAGTGGCAGAAGCTGTTGAGCAGGTATTGCCTCAGGTAGTCAAAGTAGTTGATGAAACGGCCAAACGTTTTGAAAAAGGGGGGAGACTTTTTTATATAGGGGCCGGAACCAGTGGTAGATTGGGCATATTGGATGCTTCAGAAATTCCACCTACGTTTGGGATGCCACATGATCGGATAATTGGATTGATTGCAGGAGGAGATGATGCGATTCGCAAGGCGGTAGAGAATGCTGAAGATGACACGAAGCAAGCTTGGAAAGACCTTCAGGAACATAATATTAATGATAACGATGTTTTGGTGGGCATTGCTGCTTCGGGCACCACTCCTTACGTTTTGGGAGGGATTGAAGATGCAAAGTCCAATGGTATTCTAACAGTGGGGATTACCAATAATCCAGGGTCTCCTCTGGCTAAATCAAGTGATATACCGATTGAAGTGAACGTTGGCCCTGAATTTTTAACAGGGAGTACCCGAATGAAAAGTGGAACCAGTCAAAAACTGGTCCTGAACATGATTTCCACCGCCTTGATGATTCGTGTAGGTAGGGTAAAAGGCAACAAAATGGTGAACATGCAATTGAGCAACACCAAATTGGTGGATAGGGGAACGCGTTACATTATGGAAGAACTGGGCCTGAGTTATGAGGAAGCCGAAAAAGCGCTCAAAAAATATGGTTCGGTCAAGTTGGCCGTTGATGCTTTGAAATAAGTAAGCCCAGATTATTTTGGCTCCAATCGGTAAATCCCTTTACCTTCAACACCTACATAAATGAAACCATCTGGTGCTTGGCGCACGTTACGAACACGGCCCATGCCATCCAATAATTTTTCGCGGTATACAACTTTGTTGTCCCTTAATTCCAATCGCTCCAAATATTGAAAAGCTAGGGAGCCGACCAATAGATTGTCTTTCCATTTGGGATATTTCTCAGAAGTAACAAACGTCATCCCGGATGGTGCAATGGATGGTGTCCATTGGTATAATGGCTGTTCCATGCCTGGCCTTGAGGTTTCATCGGTAATTTCGGTGCCACTATAATTAATGCCGTAGGTGATTACGGGCCACCCATAGTTTTTACCTTTTTGTATGATATTGATTTCATCCCCGCCCCTTGGTCCGTGCTCATGTTCCCAAAGCACTCCGGTTTTAGGATGAAGAGCCAAGCCTTGAGGGTTTCTATGCCCATAGCTGTAGATGGCTTTTTTTGCCCCTGTTTCATCAATAAATGGATTGTCTTCAGGAATACGACCATCATCGTGCAAACGATAAATTTTACCGCCATCGCGAGTAATATCCTGTGGGTTTACATCCCTGTCCCCTCTTTCGCCAATCGAGAAGAACAAGTAACCATCATTGTCAAACTCAATTCTAGATCCAAAATGTTGTCCGCGTGTGGAGTTTGGCGATGCTTTATACAATTTTTCAATGTTTACGAGCTTGTTGTTGGATAACTTGGCGCGTATAATGGCCGTATTGCCACCTTTTTCATTGCCTTCGGTAGAAGCGTAGGAAAAATAAATCCAACCATTATTGTCGTAATCGGGATGCAGTTCAATATCCATTAAACCACCTTGTCCACGGTTGTATACTTCAGGGGCATTGCCTACTTCAATGGTTTTTCCGGATTTGTGGAGAAGGAGCTTTCCGGATTTCTCTGATACCAAAATACTATTGTCGGACAAAAATACCATGCCCCAAGGATTTTGGACCCCACCTACCACAAGCTTAGGTGTAAAATCAATGGTTGCAGGAAGGTGTATGCCCTTATCTGATTTTTGGGCACAGGATGTACTGAGCAGTAAAATAAAAAAATATGGGAATAAGAGGTGTTTTTGCATGATTTTATATTGAAACAATAGATAAACAGCAGATTTAAAGTCCGTTTTATGGAAGATAAAGAGAATTTTTGTAAGAACAGAAACTATTATTTAGAATATTGAATTGACAAATCTGAGTATCCTTTATATAGTTTTCGTAAAAAAGTAATTTTAGGATTGAAATGTCACCAAAATTTATATTTTTGCAGTCCGTTTTCGGGATGTGGCCCTTCGGCTACGCTCAGGATAGACTCCGTCTGTTACCCAGACCGCTTAGCGGTAGGCGGAATTGTAATTTGGGTATTGTTTTTTTGAATTTTATCAGCATTTAGCTGATTTCGGGATGTGGCCCTACGGCTACGCTCAGGATAGACTCCGTCTGGTACCCAGACTGCTTAGCGGTAGGCGGAATTGAAATTTGGGTATTGTTTTTTTTGAATTTTATCAGCATTTAGCTGATTTCGGGATGTGGCGCAGTCTGGTAGCGTACGCGCATGGGGTGCGCGTGGTCGCTGGTTCGAATCCAGTCATCCCGACCAACCACCCTTTAGGTTAAAATAAAGCACTGTTAATTGTTTGATTATCAGTGCTTTTTGTTTTTTATGTATCCATTTGATATCATCTAAATCCAAATTTTCGGTGTGCAATAAGGTGAGCACACCAATGCACAGATTGTTGTAGTTTTAAGTATGGGCAATTGAGGATTAAGGGCAGTCCGACCACTAACATTTGTTCAACTTAAACTATTACAACATGCGGACAGACAGTACTTTAGGAATTAATTTCTTCGTAAGAAAAAAACGCAATGACCCGAACATATATGATATCTACCTGCGCATTACGGTAAAAAAAGCGCGTGCAGAGGTCAGTTTAAAAAGGTGCATAAAGGTGTGCAATTGGGACAAAAAACGTGGAAAAGCCTTTCCAAAGAACAAAACCATGGAAGATTTGAACGCCTACCTTGACACCGTATTTGGTGAAATCCTCAATGTTCATAGGGACTTGCACATGGAAAGGAAATTGATAACGGCGAAATCTATCAAAGCAAGGTACGTCGGGGAGGATGAATTGAACCATACTATTCTTGAGCTTTTTGAATACCATAATAAAAACATGGTCCATGCCCTTAAACCTGGCACCATGAAAAATTACTATTCCACCGAGAAATACTTAAAGAGCTACATTACCACAAAACTTAAAACCAACGATGTATCGTTAGGAGAATTGAAGCACAAGTTCATTTTGGACTTTGAAAACTACATCAGGACCTTTAAGCCCAAGAAAAACCGAAAGACCTGTTCCAATAATGGTACTATGAAACATCTGGAGCGTTTGATGAAAGTCACCAAACTTGGTGTTCGCTTGGAATGGATGGACAAAGATCCCTTTCGAAACTTCAAATTGCGTTTCGAGAAATTCGATAGAAAGTATCTTACACAAAGGGAAATCGATTTGATTGAGGATACCACTTTTAGAAGTATAGGTAAGGAAAGGGTAAAGGATGTATTTCTTTTCAGTTGTTACACCGGGCTAACCTTTATGGACATCAAGCTACTGACCAGAGACAATGTAAGTAGGGGGATTGATGGGAACTATTGGATATATACCAAAAGGATAAAGACCGATGAGCCCTTAAAGATACCGATGTTGCCAAAGGCGGTTGAAATCATGGAGAAATATGAAAGCACACCACAGGCAGGGATTGGCTTGCTGCCCGTATACAGCAACCAAAAGACCAATGCTTACTTAAAGGAAATAATAAAGGCCTGCGGTATACACAAGTCCATTTCCTTCCATACGGCCAGGCATACTTTTGCAACTACAGTGACCTTATCTAATGGTGTTCCTATCGAGACAGTCTCAAAGATGCTTGGACATACCAAACTCTCAACTACCCAAATCTATGCCAGGGTATTGGAAAACAAGATTGGAGAAGACATGCAAAGTCTTATGAATCAAATGAAAGAAGTAAAGAGAAAGCAAGAATTTACTGGGTGAAGTTCTTGATATTGAACATTCATTTTGTGATAAATGGGTTTTAAGATTCATTAATAATTTGATTTTGTTTGGAATTGGAATAACGTAATTTATAGGTTGATGCCTGGAACTGCCACCACAAACCCTGCCATCCACAAGGATTTTGGTTATTTTGCTTTTTGGTTGACAATTTTAAGCGAGAAATCATTGATTTTAATACCGTTCCCAGGGACCTGGAATAGCTATCTGAATAATTAATATAGCTACGGCATACGGTCTTTTTTATTAGAATGGATGGTATAATGCTAAAAAAGAAGTTACCTTTAAGGTATTATCTTTGATCAAAACCAACTAATTTCTATGCTTGACAATTTGCAATTGAATTTTAGAAAAGAAATAATAGGGCCGGAAAACGATATGGTCGAGGCCTTTCTAAATCATTATATTCAAAAATTTGAGCAAAAAAACTTCAAGTTCAAAGTATTAAAAGAAGTTTATGCTGAGACAGGAATTCCAGACATCCTGATTGTAGTATGGGAAGAAATGGATAAATGGGGTTGGTCTCCAAAGAGAAATAATCTGGACAAAACAGATATTAAAATTTTGCACCACATCTCTTTAAATGGGAAAAGAGGTATTCGATTCAAAAGAATATTGGAAGAGCTTGGTTATCCTGAAAAGATTTCGAATAAATCTCTTAAAAAGTTAGTTGATGCAGAACTAATAGACTTTAACGGAACAACAGCCAGAATTAAGGACTTCGAAAGTTCCTTTTTTGTACGTGAAATCATTTCCATTGAGGCTAAAATCAGTGATTGGAAAAATGCCTTTAGGCAAGCTCAGCTAAATGAAAATTTTTCCTCACATTCTTATGTATTGCTTCCTGATGAGGCAATAAATGAAAATGTTCTAGCATCCAGTAATGGCAATCTTGGGATTTTATCCCAAAGTAAAAATGGAGCAAAATTGAAAGTAAGGGCTAAAAAATCTAAATTACCAGGATCGTATTTCTCGTGGCTGATAAATGAATATATTGGCCGACAGTTGGCATCGACATTATGAGTTTTATGATTGAAGAATTAAAGAATTTAACTCCCATCAAAAATGGGGGGCAAAAAGAGGTTTATCGAGGCACACATGATATACATGGTGACATTGTCTTCAAGAAAATCTTTCCGCATTCGGACAGTTTAGAGAGAACTAAAAGAGAGATAAGAGCGGTATCTATATTCGATAAATCTCCCAATATCCCTAAAATTATTGCCAACAATTGTGAAGAGAAAAACCCTGAATTTATTTGGATTATAGAAGAATATATATCTGGGCAAAACCTAAGAGATGCTATTAACGGTGGCAGAAAGTTTACTATAGGTGACATTGTTCGATTTTTAGACACGATGCTTGAAATATCAGTCCATTCCGAGAACAACCAGCTAGTACACAGGGACATAAAACCAGAGAATATCATTATTGATGATAATGATGATTTTTGGTTATTAGATTTTGGAATAGCAAGACATCTCGATATGGAATCCATTACCAAATCAGACGACCCTTTTGGCCTTTTTACTGTGGGTTATGCGTCATCAGAGCAGTTTAGAAACTACAAAAAGGATATCGATATACGAGCTGACCTATTTTCTATAGGGGTGGTATGTTACGAATTATTAAGAGGCCAAAATTTTTATATGCTTGATGTTGACAATGATATATTTAAGGTTTTAAGAAAGCTGGAAAACAGCTCTTTACCCCCATTGCGAATACAAGGTGATGGACAGTTCCAACTATCAACATTTATAAGCCTATTGGGAGATCACAGAAGAAATAGAAGGCCAAATACGGCAAAGGAAGCGAAAATTATTTTTGACACATTAAAAGAAACACTTACTTTAAGCTAAATGGAACTTTATCTTCAGTTTGGATATGGAATGATGGGTCATTGCAGGCATCTGATTAAAAGCTGGCAATCAGGTACAGTAATTCTGAGCCCAAGGGATCAGGAAATCGGTCAAATAAGTGATTTTGTTCCCGACATACATAAAGCAGGTGGACAAGTGGTATTTGACCCCCAATTTTATGTACCTCATGCCGATCATGGAAGATTAACCTCCCATTCGTTTTGGCCCAATGATTATTCAACAGCTCTTTTCAATTCTACAGAAGTCAGGAAAATGCTTACTGTCCTTAGAGACGAATATAACACCCCATTTGAAACCTCCTTTTTTATCCTACCTGGTAATAGGAGTTCGGAAATAAATGATGACTGGTACAAATACCATTCTATAATAATAAAGGAAGCACAGGATTTAGATGTTCACGATAATATTTATTTCACTTTGTGTTTATCTAAGGAGGCTATGAATTCAGAAGATACAATCCATAATGTATTAGAATATCTGGACACATGGGATATACAAGGATGTTATGTAGTACCTGAACCTTCCAACAATAGTTATTTAGTTGATAATCCAAATTGGCTTGTCAATCTTATGGATTTGACAGCTGGTATAAAACTGCAAAACAAAAAGGTTGTTGTTGGTTATGCAAATCATCAAATGCTCAATTTGGCGCTTACCAAAACAGATGCAATAGCTTCAGGAAATTGGATAAATGTAAGGAGTTTTAATGCGAGTAAGTTCAACAATCCAGATGACTCTGTAAGCAGGAGAAGTACTTGGTACTATTGCCCACAAAGCCTTTCAGAATATCAAATTCCAATTTTAGATATGGCAAAACGTTTAAGCATATTGGATGACTTAAGAACTGATACTGAAAATTTGTCTGGTTATGCAGATATTCTCTTCTCAGGGGCACAACCGACAACTGTACAATATAGTGAAAGAGAATCTTTTAGGCATTACCTACAATGCCTACATATGCAAGCCCAAAATGCTGTGAAAGGAACTTATGCTGAGACAAGAGAATCCATTAAATTAAGATTAGAAACTGCTGAAAGATTAACCAAATATTTCAATGATAATGGTATTAGGGGTAAAGATCGGGATTTTATTGATGTTGTGGATTCTAATCTTTCAGCCTTAAATGTTTTTCATAGGTTAAGAGGAATGATTTTAGGTCATAAATGGGATACTATTTAAATTTTCTTCCAAAAATGGTCCATTATATCAACTCGATTGTCTACTGATTTGTATTTACCTAGAAACTCAACACCTACCGTTACAATTATTAGAGACTAATGTAATTGGACCTTCTAGATAGGACCAGTTAAAATTATGGTTATCTTTTGACTAAAACAGCATAATGGAATACTATAAAAATCGAAAACAAGAAAGTTCAAATGGTATAGACTACAGTATTGAACGTATTGATTTATTGATTGTTTCCATTAGTGGTGCAGGAATTTACGTTTGTTTAGAAACTTTGAAATACGTAAATGACAATAACATGACCCCCTCTTCTTTGGTTAAAATAGGTGGAGGGTTATTTCTTGGCGCCATCATTCTAAATTTTATATCTCAGCATTTTGGAAGAAAGGCCAATGAGCATGATTATAACTGGTGTGAATACAATCTAGATATTGAGGATGAAAAGTACAGGGACCGTGTTCCCGAATTAAGAGAGAAAATCAGATATCATGAATGCGAGGCTAATAAATTCTCAAATTATTGTGTTAATACAACCAATTGGAGCTCAATAGTAATGGCTTCTGGTCTATTTTGTCTACTATGGTATTTCTTTTCTACTTTTTAGGACGGATAGGCCTACCTGGTATAGGTCTTGAGGGGTTGTCCTTACGTAAGGGTATGTCTCGAGGTGGATTTTTTGGAGTTGGTTTGGGCTTTGGTTGTGGTTTGGGAGTTGGGTTAGGTTTTTTAGGATTTGACATAACTGAGAATGGTTTTTATTATTTACCTATAAATAGCAGTAAGGTTGGGAGCCTTTCCCTTACTCGGAGGTGGCTTCGGCTTCATATCCCAATTTGGCTTCCACGTTAACCCTCCTCGCAAGTAGTTCATTATAAAACATGATATAACAAACAAGCCTCTAAGACAAGCTTAATCAACCTCGAGAGGTACGATAGCATCTTTTTTGACGGCAGAGACAACCGCAAGGTTATTTTTAAATTCATAAATTATAAGTTTATGTTATTAAATACCTTACTGCCGACCACAAGATAATAAAAGTCAATTATTTGTAAGAAAATTTTTATCCTCATAAATCATAATCCTTGAAGCTCAGGTTAATTAAAAAAAAGACTGGATATCCCTAAATACCCCGTGAATAACTACCAACTTTTATAATACGTATGGCTAAATGTAAATGAATGTTACAACGCCGAAATAAAGCATATATCTAATTGACAGTCTATTAGATAATTATCATGCTCACTAATCTAAAAATGAACCGTACAGTCATTTTAAAAATCAAGATGCTATTTTTATAGTGTGTTAACCATAAAAATTATTGCACTTTTCATTTTACAGAATTTAAAAATATCCTACCTAACAAAGTATTTCTTTAACTTGATTAGTATAAAACAATCAAAATATGAATGACTTTTTGGAAAACATTCTTACCGATGGGGGTGAATTAATTTTGGATTCCTTAATCAACAATGACATTTTAAAGGAAATACCAGTAATTGGGACATCTATTAACATTATAAGGGGAGTCAAAAGCATCCGCGATAAGATATATCTCCAAAAAGTGAAAACCTTTATTGATAAATTGGGGAGTATTAATGAACAGCAAAAAGAAAGACTTATTAACGAATCTAAAAGGGATCAGAGTCGTAGGGTAAAATTTGGAGAAGCCCTTTATACCACAATTGAACATAGCGATTCTACCGTAAAAGTTGAATATTTGGCTGTGGGTTTTGAAGCATTCCTTAACGGAGACATTGATAACGGCGAGTTAAGATTAATTTGCCATGCCATTAAATCGTCTTTTTCTGATGAACTTAGGGATATTGTAGAGAATGAAAACTATTCTTCTGATTTAAAATTTCTGGTTGCTTCAGGGTTAGCGGAAGCACTTTTTATTGGTGTGGTTTCGCATGGCACCCAACAAGGGCCGGGATACAAACTGACATCCATTGCTATTAACCTAAGGGATGCATGGAAAAAATATGGCGATAAAAAGAATAATTAATCACCAATCATCACCAGCCTCGACCTCACTTTTCATATAATCCAATAAAGATGAATCAATGCTTTCTATTTCATCTACAATCTGAGGGAAAATTTGATCATAATGGTTCTTTTGCCCATCATAATCCTTTCGAGCCTTTTTATCATTGTTCAATCGTTTTAATGCCGCTTTAGTGCCAGGCATATCCGTTTCAGTTAGTACTTTTCGACTATAATTCCTATATGCCTCAAAATCCATATTCATGAAGATAAAAGGTATTTCTACTCCGCTAGTAGACATAGAAAGGTCTATTATTTCAATTTTGTATCTCCCTTCTCTAAATTGAAGATCCAAAGTGAAGTTAATATCCCTCGTGACATAAATAGTTGTTCCGTAAGCGGTAAAATCAGCACCAACTGAAAAGCCTCCCTTTGCTAAAATCTGGTCAGCATTGTTTATTCTGGTCACATAATTTGAATTCTTGAATGACCGGGCCACCCATTCATCGGCCTTCTTTTTTAGTTCTTGCTTGCTCAGGCCAATGTCATGAACCTGCCTTAAATAAATAGTTTGGTTTACTGAATCCATTGTTGCCTGTGAAAACATTGTGAATGGCACCAATAGTAATAATAGGATAGTGTTTCTCATAACCAAAAAATAATCATTTTCTTTGTTTTACCCTATTTGTGGCGTTCGAAAAAGTAAATAAATCAACTAAAATATCAACCATATAATAATTATCAATGAATTCAATACCTACCATTACAATTATTGGAGGCGGGTGGAATTGAAAGTTGTTTACAAAATCTAACGGTTAAGAAGCAACCCCCTTTTGGATAGACCTCCATAAGTAAACTTATTACTCATAGTAAAACTTACGGTTTCCTTTTTTTGATGACTTTAAAAGCCGACCAAGAATTGTAGATACATCTTTGGATGCAGCATTAAGGTTATATTCCGTGTTAAGCTCTTTAACAACATCACTAGTTTTTCTAGGGATTTTAAAATAACCGGTTTTTATTAGAATTCTAATTCTTGAAGTAAGTCGCGACTTTTCTTTTCTACTTGGTGATAATTCATATCTCGGTTTAATTATGATATTTAAATCCAACATTTCCTTAGGGTGTATATCAATGGCTAAACACACTTCGATGAAATAGGATAAATAAGTTTCGGAACCATTTTCAATATTTGAAATTGTGTTATAGCTGAAACCAGTCATTTCAGTGATATCTTCAATCTCAAGTTCTTTTTTTACCCTTTGATTGTGTATCCTTTCCCCTATCAATTTTAATATTTTACTGTTCTTATATCTTGCCATGTTCAAATTGACTAATGGACAAGACGACATAAAATAGATACAAATGAAATTTTGTCGTTAAAAAAGAGTTGCTTATATTTAGCTTTTAAATTAATTATGCGATAAATCATAGTTTAGAATATTAGAAGCAATTGCTTTGATTCTTGTATAGGAAAACTGGTAATTTTTTAAGTACACAAGATGATTAGTAAGTTTGCTCACGACCCGGGCGTGGGCTCACTTATTTGTGTACAGGTATACCAGTACCTCCTATACTTTAAGTTGAGTTTCACGCCCAACTTTTTCTTAGCGTTTGATTTTTTATTTCTTTTTCGATGTGTCGCTGACCTTTTAAGGTTATGGGAAACATTTGGCAACTTTTTTCTGTAGGGTTCACACCTTGTTTTTGTTCCATTTTTGGGGCCTGTCACTCGGTGTTCGATATCCTCTTTAAGAAAAAGCCCAAGAACCCCGTATAACCTTGGACTATAGTTATGGGTATTACGCTACTAATTTTCGGTTTACATTACTTCTTCAGACCCATAACTGACACATACATTTTTCGGGCGACCGGCCCTATCACGAAATCATAGTCTTGTTCCACTAGGAATCCCATTTCCAAGAGCATTAAATCCTTGGACAGGATGGCCTATGCCCGAACCTAAATGCTCTAAAGTAAGTTACGACATTGTCGGGACTTCGGGGGCAGTGCAAACAAAAAACCTCCGGACAGGGTAGCAATTGTCCAGAGGCACGATTCAATTAACACTAACGGTTAAAATCAAACGACTCAAAATTATGAAGATAATATGGATAAATGCGAACAGATTTTCCCTGTTCCTGATTATTAACATGCTGCTGGCCCTTTGGCCATCAGAAACCTTAGAGGCTGCCATGGCCCCACCTCCCCAGGCTACCGTTACCGGTACCGTCACCGACGCTAACGGAAACCCTCTCGTCGGGGTGAGCATCCAAGTGGAGGCCACCCAACGGGGCACCATCACCGATATGGATGGCTCCTTTTCCATTCAAGCCAATCCTGACGATACCCTGTACTTTTCAATCATTGGCTTCAAGCCTTTGACTGTTGGCATCAAGGGCAGGAACGTGGTCAACGTCCAAATGGAGGAAGATGTCACCCAATTGGGGGAGGTAGTGCTCAATGCGGGCTATTACACCGTATCCGAAAAGGAACGCACGGGCAACATCGCCACCATCAAGGCCGAGACCATGGAGAAACAGCCCGTGGGCAATCCTTTGGCCGCTATGCAGGGGCAGCTTTCAGGGGTCAACATCGTCCAAAACACCGGGGTTCCGGGTGGGGGATTCGTGGTCGAGGTACGAGGTAGAAACTTCATTAACGGTGTCAGCGACCCGCTCTATATCATCGATGGTGTACCCTTTGGCTCTCAGTCCCTAGGTTCCGGCAGTGTCTCGGGTGGGATTCTGGGCGGTAATATCAGTCCGCTCAATGCCATCGACCCTACGACCATCGAAAGTATCGAGGTATTAAAGGATGCCGATGCCACGGCCATTTATGGTTCCAGGGGCGCCAATGGAGTGGTGCTGATCACCACCAAACGGGGAAAGGAAGGCAGGACAACCTTCAGTGCCAACCTCAGTACCACCTTGGGCCAGGTTTCCAATTTCTTGGAACTGATGAACACCCAGCAATATTTGGAAATCCGAAGGGAAGGCATTGTCAATGACGGTTTCGGGGACTTTTTGAACGATCCCAATTTTGATCTGTTCTTTCCCGATCTCAAAAGCTGGGACAATTCCCGCTATACCGATTGGCAGAAGGTACTCATTGGCGGTACGTCCTATCGCAACAATGCCCAGCTTTCGGTATCAGGGGGCAATGAACGGACCAATTTTTTGATCAGTGGTAGCTACTTAAAGGAAACCACGGTATTCCCCGGTGACAGCAACTATCAAAAGGCAACGGTACAGAGCAAGGTAAACCATCGCTCGGAGAACAATCGTTTCCAGATCGACCTGTCCACCATCTATTCCAATGAACGAAACCAATTGCCGCAGCGTGATTTCACCGGACTGGCCTATACGCTGGAGCCAAATGCCCCCGAAATCTATGATGAAGAGGGACGGTTGAACTGGGAAAACAACACCTGGAACAATCCCTTTGCGGCTCTAGAGGAAGACTATGTCTCCAAGGTGAACACCCTTATCGCCAATGCTTTGGTCACCTATAAGCTATTGCCCAACTTGGAACTAAGAACCAGTCTGGGGTACAACACCTATCGCTTGGATTCCTACCGGACCCTGCCCAGCAGTGCCCGTAACCCGAGCTTGGGACTGACCCCAGAGAACTATTCCTCCATCACCACCAATCTATCCCAACGGGACTCCTGGATCGTGGAGCCCCAATTGCAATGGCAACAAAAGTGGGGCAGAACAGCCCTGGATGTATTGGTGGGGACCACCTTCCAACAGCAGACCACCGAAGGTTTTGTGCAACGGGGTAGAGGTTTTCCCAATGAGGATCTGATCTTTAACCTATCCGCCGCCGAGACCTTGGAAGTGCTGACGGATACGGAAAGCGAGTACAACTACAATGCGGTATTCGGTCGGGTGAACCTCAATGTGAAGGGCCGTTATATTCTCAATCTGACCGGCCGTAGGGACGGTTCCTCCCGTTTTGGTCCCGGCCGGCAGTTTGGGAACTTTGGGGCCGTGGGTTTGGCCTGGCTCTTTAGTGAGGAATCCCTTTTTGGGGACAATTCGATATTAAGCTTTGGAAAATTAAGAGGCAGTTATGGAACCACGGGCAGTGACAATATCGGTGATTACCGATTTTTGGATACCTATAGCATAACCGGGTTTGATTACGATGGGATTTCCATATTGGAACCCACGGGCATCTTTAATCCACTTTTTGGATGGGAATCCAACCGTAAGCTGGAAGCTGCTTTGGAGCTCGGTTTTTTCAATGACCGTATACTGCTCAACACCTCATGGTACCGCAATCGTAGTTCCGATCAATTGGTCGGTATCCCCTTAGCGGCCACCACCGGCTTTTCCGAATTGACCGGCAACTTTGATGCGACCGTGGAGAATTCCGGGGTAGAGCTGGACCTTCGCACGGTCAATCTGAGAAATGGCAAATTAAAGTGGTCCACCAGGGTCAATCTTACGGTGCCAAGGAACAAATTGTTGCGCTTCGACGGCCTGGAATCCTCTCCCTTTGCCAATCGCTATGAGATCGGCAAGCCACTGACCATTGTCAAGCTGTACAACGCCCTTGGCGTGGATCCGGAGACGGGTCTCTACACCTTTGAGGACTACAATGGGGATGGGAACATCAGCAGTTTGGAGGACCGACAGTTTATCGAGGACAGGGCCCCGCGCTTCTATGGCGGTTTAGGGAATACCCTTACCTATGGCAAACTATCTTTGGATGTATTCTTTCAGTTCAAAAAGCAGAAAGCTTTTGACCAATTGGCCTTTGGGGCCACCCCGGGCTTTCGGGGGAACGCTCCGGTCGAACTTTTGGACCGTTGGCAAGAAGTTGGCGATATGGCCCCAATTCAAAGAGCTTCTGGGGGACTCGCCCCGGATGTGGACCTCGGGACCTTCCAGCAATTGAGCAATGCCTCCTTTTCCGATGCCTCCTTTATCCGTTTACGGAACATTTCCCTGAACTATGGGCTGGGCCGGTTGGATAATGGCATGCAGGTAAATGTATACCTACAGGGACAGAACCTATGGACTTGGACCAAGTATCGGGGACCTGACCCTGAACAACCTTCCAATAGTAGATTGCCACAATTGCGACAGATCACCCTTGGACTACAAGTAGACTTTTAACCATAAAAAAATTAGATATGATACAACGAATAAACAAAACCAGGAGCGTAGGGGACCGTGGTCTTCCAGCGCTCCTAAAACATCTCAACCTTCAAATCCTGCCATTGCTCATGTTTTTGGTCATGGTAGGCTGTACGGACTTTGTGGAAGTGGAGCCGCCCAAGGACACCCTGGTCGCGGAGACGGTATTCGATGAAGCCTCCACGGTACGCTCCGCCATGGCAAACTTATTTTTCGGGATGCGGGAACAAGGTATGGTATCGGGCAGCTTTGGCCTGACCACGGCTTTGGGCATCTATGCGGACGAACTGGATTATTATGGATTCGAAGTGCAGAATACGGAATTCTACCAACACAACCTCTTGGCCGGTAATGAATTGGTGAGGCAATGGTGGGCCAACGGCTATGAACTGATCTACGGCGCCAACGATATCATTCGAGGTGTGGAAGAATCACAGGCCCTGAGCGAAGATGAAAAGGCCATGTTTACCGGCCAGGCCCTATTCGTCCGTTCCTTTATCCACAGTCTTTTGGCGCAATTGTTCGGTGATGTACCCTATATCACCACGGTGGACTATCAGGTGAACAATACCGTATCACGCACCCCGGAGGCCGAAGTTTTTCAAGCCATCATTACCGATTTGGAACGGTCCGTGGCCCTTTTGGAAGGTATGGAAAATCCATCGTCGGAACGCACTCTCCCCGACCAGTATGCAGCCAAGGCCTTATTGGCCCGGATGTACCTGTATGTAGAGGATTGGACGAATGCTGACGCTATGGCCTCCGAACTGATAGGTGCTTTTGATCTGGAAGGCGATTTGGATAGGGTCTTTCTAAAGGATTCGGGCGAGACCATCTGGCAATTGAAGCCGGGCGAGGCCCCTAGGAATACCCAAGAGGCAAACCGATTGATCATACAGGCAGTTCCCGGCCAAACCTATGCACTGACCGAATCATTCTTGGACAGTTTTGAGGAGGGCGATCTACGGGAAGCTTCTTGGACAGAAAGCATATCCAATGCCGACAATACACAGACCCTGTTCTACGCCCATAAATACAAGGCCGATTTTTCCCAAACGGAGTCCGTGGAATATTCAATCGTACTCCGTTTGGCGGAACAGTACCTGATCCGGGCCGAAGCGAGAGCACAATTGGGCAATCTCTCCGATGCAGCAAGCGATCTGAATGAGCTCCGTAATCGGGCAGGTTTGCCCAATATCCCCATAGGAACACAAGGGGAACTATTGGAATCGGTATTGCAGGAACGGCGGATGGAACTGTTCACAGAGCGGGGGCATCGTTGGTTCGACCTGAAACGCTTTGGAGAGGCCAGTGTCGTATTGGAAGGTATCAAGCCAGGATGGCAGGATACCGACCTGTTGTTGCCCGTTCCGGAGACCGAAATCGAGATCAACCCCAATCTATTGCCGCAGAACGCTGGCTACTGATAATTATGAACAATATGGGATGTCAGGGCATTTAATTGGAAGCCTTGGTATCCTCAATAAAAATGAAATCAATGAAAAAAATCGTATCGATACTATGGCTTTTTATGGCCGTTGGGGTATTTTCCCAAACACTGAAAACCAACCCCATATATGAGGATGAAGCGGCAGCTTCCTCAATGGGGTCAACGTTTCTGACCTCCTTCATGCAGGAGGGGGAGCTCTATCTCAATATTCCGCGGGAGGTGCTGGAGCGTCCTATGCTCTTTATCCGCTATGACTACAGAAAAGTATATAAATATATGCAGGTGCTTTGGTCACTGGAGGGGGACAAGGTGCTATTAAAACACCCTAGGGTAAGGTCCACGGCAGGAATAATTTTACCTGTAAGGCACCACAAGGCCTTAAAGGATAATGTCTTGGCCATGTTTCCCTTGGAAAAAGATATGGGCGAACAAGGGGAACTGTGCATCAATGTCACTTCCTTGGTAATGGACAATGTCATCGAATGGACCAAGGGCTTTACGGAAACCTTGGTGCCACAGTTGAGCCTCTTACAGGGCTCGAAGGATTTTCACAACGAGGTGGTCATCAAGACCCGACGTGGCTTGATGTTCGAGGGCTCGAAAGTTTCTTTTCCGGTATTCTTTGGATTGGCGGCCCTTCCCGAGAAACTGATGAAAGGTAGGGACTATGATTACCGCATGGGATTCGTTAACGAGGACCGATATGGAATCGATCACGGTGAACCGAAGAACAGTATAGCTAATATTGCCCGCTGGCGATTGGAGAAAAGGGACAAGGACCGAAAACTGAGCGTGCCCGTTAAACCGATCACTTTTGTTATACCTCCAGATGTTCCCGAACAGTGGAGACCTTATGTGAAGGCAGGTATCGAAGAGTGGCTGCCTGCCTTTGAGGCTGCAGGGTTCAAGAATGCCATAGTGGTAAAGGAAACGGATAGCCTGTCGGAATGGGAGGCCCATAGCATCCATACCTCTTACGTGGACTGGGGCGATTCCAAATACTTGCGCGGCTTTGAAGAGTCTGGAGGGACCGCTCCAGAAATAATCGATGAAAGGACCGGTGAAATCCTCAAATGCGACATTTATCTGGGAGCTTCGGTCGAAAATGTTACGGACCGTTATTTTATCCGTTGCGCCCCCTTGGATAAACGGGCCCAGTCGTTGCCTTTTCCCCAAGAACTCACGGGAAGGCTTTTTCAACGGATTGCCGCCCATGAAGCGGGACATGCCTTTGGCCTGATGGACAGTAATTATGGGGAGTTCGCCTATCCCGTCGAAAAGATGTCCGATATTCAATGGCTGAAGACCATGGGCCACACCCCAAGTATGATGAGCTATTCCCGGGAAAATAATATTGCCCAGCCAGAGGACAGTGTGCCCCCTGAATTGTTAATGCAAAAAGTGGGCCCGATGGACCGTCACCAGATTGAGTGGGGCTACACCGAATTTCCGGAGGAAATGTCAGAGCAGCAGGAGGAGGAAGCTCTAGAGCGTATTATAGGGGTGCAGGATTCCATTCCCTGGTTTAGGTTCAACCAAAGCCAAGTGGAGGTTTTCGGGCCCGCAACGGCAGATGAAGTGGTGGATACCAATGATCCGGTCGAAAGCACCAAGTTGGCACTGAAGAACTTGGAACGTGTTATTCAACTGATGCCGGCCGCCGTTAAGGACCAAAAGGATACTAGAAGATTGGAAAATCTATATGGAAGAGTACTGGAACAATGGAAAGACCATATGCTCCATGTGACCTCTTTGCTAGGTGGGTACGATATTCGGTACAAGCCGATCAACACCCCTGGCAAGATGTTCACGCCAATCCCCTTGGCCATGCAGGAGGAGGCCATGGACTTTTTGCATGCCAATGCCCTGAACCCACCAGAGTGGTTGGTTGCCCCCGAGTTCCTTCCCCAACTGGAATACTCCACCTTTCCGGACAAAATGGTCGAATTCCAACAGCGGTCGGTGGACGAACTATTGCGCCCCCGACGCTTGAAGCGCTTTGAATACATGGAAACGCTTGAGGGCTTTGAAGGTACATTTGAATGGTATCTATCGGAATTGCAAGAGGGATTGTTCGGGGAACTGTACGAAGACTCTCCCAAAGTAGGACGGATACGACAAGAAATCCAATCCTATTATATTGACAGGGCCATTACTGCGGTACACCAAGAACCGCAACACTTTTATGCAGAAATGAAAGCTTATGATTATACCGCTTACTCCAAAGGGTTGTTGATGGAGCAGTTGGTGAAATTACGGGGGGATATTAAAAGCAAGTTGAAAAAGGAAAAGGACAGTGATGCCAGAGGGCATTGGGAGCACTGCTTGGCCCGATTGGATTCGTTGTAAAGAAATGAGTGGATCAAAAAACCAATTAGCATAATGGAAATGTAATCCCCAATAAGGAATGATAGGTTGCAGCAACTAAAAAGTAATTTTTTGTTTTCATATATTTTTTGAATTAGTCAAAAAGGTGCCCTGTGAGGGGCACCTTTTCTACTACGAGTGACAAGGAACTATGGGTTCCTGCCCAACACAGTATTCAGTGTGGGTTCAGCATACAGTTGATAGCCGAAGTACGTACAATTGATTTGCCCTTCAGGTATACACTCGTTACTAACAGTAACTTGCATTACCCCACTTGGTGACTGATAGTACGCCACTTGACTGACCGAATTGCTCTCTGTGGCAAAGGCCAGACCGACTGCCAACAGAATGGCAAAGGCCGGTAAAACGAGTTTTAAAAATCTAGTTTTCATAGTATTAAGAATTAGATATGAATGCCTACTCTTTCTCTAAGGTTTTCGGCTTCCCCTTTCACTGCACAGTGTTTTTATATGTTGATTTTTTTCTTGTGTTTTCCATGAGCACGATACCGATAAATGCCAGGACGATACAACAGGCATTGAACACGAGGTGGGTTTCCCAGCCCATTGAGGATATGACACCCCCGCAGGAGCAGGGGATATGGTCACTGAAACGTAGCATCCAAGCGATATAGCCCGTGAAAAGAGTCATTAGGATAAGGGACCCATATAGGGCAGCCAGACGAAACACTTTGATCAGGAGCAGGATGGCCAGCACAATTTCAAGCAGGGGCACCATCCAGGCAATCCACTCCGCGAAAGGACCCAAGACCTCGGAACGGCCCAATTGGAGCTTAAAGTCAGATAGTCCCATGAGTTTACTGCTTGCGGTATACAGGAAAAGTATGCTATAGAGATAACAAATGGTTTCCACTATGGCTTGACGCTTTTTTATGAATGTGCCCGTATGCATTGTAAGAGTTTGATTTACAATGATAAAATTAATGGGGTCTAGTGATCTCTAAGGGATTATTTAGGCTCCGGGAAGGATTTTTTGGAGCGTTTCCGCAGTTGGGAGGGCGTATAACCATACCTTTTTTTGAATTCCCGGGTAAAGTGGTTCCCCTTTTTGAAACCCACGGTCCTGGCTATGGCAAGGATGGTCTTGTTAGAGTGCTCTATCAGGATATGGGCCTTTCGGAGCCGTTCATGTTTTTGATATTGAAAGGCTGTCATGCCGAAAAGCTCCTTGAATCCCTTTTTGAACTTGTACTCGTTGGTATTGCAAAAATGGGCCAGCTCTCTGATTGAGGGTAACGGTATATCCAGATTGTCCATGATATACCGTTTGGCCTTCCTTAAGTTCTCCATATCCATGGCGTGAAGGATATGGGTCTCCGTTTTTTCTGGTCGGGGCAATAGCCCATGGGTCTGTAATTGTTTCTTCAGTTTCTTCTGAAGGAACCCTTGATCCGTTCCATCGTATTTGACAAGTTCAAAACAGGTCACCATAAAAGTTCCTTTTTTCTCCCGGTGTTCCGGGAAATAAATCACATGACAATGGGCAGGGAGGAGGAGTCCTGATTGTTCGGAAAATGACAACTCTAAGGTCAGCTCCCATATCTTGTCTTTTGGTGCTGCCTTCAACAGTTTTTTCCAGCCCTGTTGGGAGTTCTTTTCCAATAATTGTGCAAATTGGTGACCGTTTAAGGTGCCTTCTTTGTAGTTCAACAGTGTCGTTACCTTTGGGTTGGTCCTCAGTATCTGGCCTTTGTTATCCAGTTCAAAGTACAATTGAACGACCATTTCATAGGAATTGTGAAGTTTGATAAAGCCTTGGTGCAGAAAGGCGTCCCTGAGTTCCTCGGTAGTGGAGTTGACCAAAAAGGTCAGGGCCTCCAGTGCATCGTTTTGATCCGTTCGTTCGATTTGGTAAGAGAAGTTCCCATTGGCGATATGCACCAATTGGTTGTAGATATGCTCCAATCGCTTCTTGTTTTCCAGATTGTCCATAATTGTCCCCGTGTTTTAGATTCATAATCCATTGGAAACGGGATACAACACCTATCTTGGGCGCGATAGGTACAAGCGGGCCGTTTCCATGTTGGGGAACATTTTGATGGGCGCCGAACGCATTCGGTTCGAAATGTATTTGAAGAAGACCCGTTCCAAGGGCGTGGCAGCAACCAGTACCAGTTCCTCGACCAGTTCGGCACCTTCTCCAGATAAAAAGTGCCAGGCATCCTTCTCGATATGCCTGACCCCATTGATGTTGCAAAGGATGCGATAGGGTTTTCCCTGTTGCAGGACCATGCGACGGGCCACCGTCTTTTTGGCTCCCGAAAGGTCAATGGAAATCCCCTCTTTCCAAATAAAAAAGAGGATTTCATCTTCCAACCACATGGTTGCCAATTCGGTTTCCACAATTCTTTTCATCCGTTGTTATTTCAAAAAGGGCGGTTAAAATAAAAAATTTCTGAAAATATTTTTAACAAGAAAAATCTGCTTTTTTAACAAAATGGGCTCTAAAACGTAAAAAAACTTATCTGTCAGGGATTTTTTTTGGCTCCAGCATGTCCTTGATGCACAAAACATTATGGATTTTATTTAGTTTGAAACCGTGCGATTTGATACCAATTCGTTCAGCAATTCAAATTTGTACAACTGATTTGGTACAAAAAGGACGGATTGGAAGGAGATCAGCAGAGAAGTTCCCTGAATACGAATTTGATGTAAAGTGCCTCTCCTTTATGATATGGTAGAGGAAGGGTGCAGAATACGTTTTTGGAGACTACTAAAGATTACCTATAATGAAATATCAAAAACTGCTATCGGAATTTGAGGGCCAATTGGAAGCCTTGGAAAGTGGGGACGGTGATATCCTTTACAAAGCGGAGAGGGGCATAGCCCTGGTGGAGAAGTGCATCCGAAAACTGCAAAAGCAGATCGTTGGCCAGGATTTTGAGAACCAAGCCGACGAAATCTATTTTTTTAAGCACGTAAAGCCCCAGATCTTTAGCAAGCTCATCTATTACATCAGGCTTTTTAGCATTGAGAGCAAACGGCCACGGGGTAAGGATGTATCCCAGATCAAATATCTACAACAACAGATCGATAAACTGCAGACCTTCTTTAACGAAAACCTTGAGTTCTATAACTATTACCGGCGTGGGGCCATGTCGATGGACGAGCAGTATTTTGTCAGGGGCAACCGGGACCTGCGCATGCCTTTGGAATCCTTTCACTTTTTGATCGATGACCAGTTCTCCACCTGTCAGGACGGCACGGTGGCCACCATCATGGCCTATGACATGCTCATCGTGTACCTGAGAAAGGAAGTGGACGACCTCAATAACAATATGGAACCTACAAAGAACACACCAATGGAAAAACCATCAAAACTTTTTTGGACGGGGAGCAAGACCGATCTCATCGAGCTCCTTTATGCCCTGCATACCAGTAAATCTATCAACGGCGGTACCGTGGACATCAAGGAAATGGCCTCCCATTTTGAGTATTTCTACAATGTCGACCTAGGGAATTACTACCACACTTTTATCGATATCCGTTCCCGAAAGAGCAGCCGGACAAAGTTTTTGGATCAGCTTATTGAGATGCTCAACCAACGGATGGAATCCCTGGAAGAATAGCCCTCGAATTTTTCCCAAGTTGGTACCAACTTGGGAATTTTGGTTTTCGGGGGTTTTGGTGCCCCTTTTTTGCGATTTTCAAGCTTTTTTGGACCTCCCAAAAATCCAAATGGCCCTAAATCGATATAAATTTTTAGGATAAAAAATCTTTCCCAAGTTGGTACCAACTTGGGAATTTCTTTCAAAAACCTTTTTCAGTTTTGTGGTCGAACCCGGATAGGGAACCCCGGAGGTAACAGCTCCGATACCTATCCAAAAACCACAAGCATATGGCGGCAACGATTATTACCACGGAAGACCTCATGGAGTTCAAAGAGGAACTCTTGGAGGAGTTCAAGAAATTGATGGTGGAACACACCCATCCACAACCCAAAAACTGGCTACGATCAAGCGATATCCGAAAGCGATTCGAGATAAGTCCCAGTACCCTGCACAGTCTGCGCAACAGGAACATTATTCCCAGCTACAAAGTAGGGGGACTTGTTTTTTACGACGCAGAGGAAATCGACCAGATCATCCTGGACAACAAGGTGGAACCCTTGGACGGTACGGTATGAACTATATCAAGCACCTTAATGCGGCCTTGGTGGAAATTTACGGGGATGAGCGTTTGTGTCCTGGCCATATCAGTTTGTACCTGGCCCTGTTCTTTTATTGGAATTTATACCGGTTTCCAGGGGAATTTCCGGTCAATCGCAAGGAATTGATGAAGATGGCCAAGATCGGTTCCAAGTCCACTTATCATCGCCTTTTGAAACAGTTGGATACGATGGGCTATATCGACTATTCCCCTTCAAATAGTCCTGCACGTTCGAGTAAGGTGGCACTGTCCCAAAATTGGGACAAGAGTGGTACGGTCATGGAACGGAGCCGTTCCATTTTTAGGACCTACTGTCCCACCAGTGTACCGGACCCCTTATTTAAGAAAACAAAACAAAACAATAAACGCTCTTTGGGAGCACAGCCCAGAAGCCAATTGGAAGTCCTCAATTTTTTTAAGGAGAACGGATATGGAAAGGAAGAGGCCCAACGGTTCTTCAACCATTATCAGGCCATTGGCTGGAAGATAGGGGGCAAGATTTCCATTTTGGATTGGAAGGCGGCCGCGCACAATTGGATGCTCAAGGCCGATGAAATAAAAAAAGCAAATGGCACCTCCAAAATCCAGTCTAGAACCCAGGACCATCTGATGGTCGAAACACAAAAGGACTATGGGCAACCCCTCTAAGATAACGGAAGGTGGCGTGGTCTATTCCCTGGGAGAATTCGACGGGAAGCAGGTGGAATACGATTTTTCCAAGGTACTGACCTATATGGATGCCAAGGGAAAAATGCTGTTCGGAAGAAATTTCAGGCTCTATCCCGAGGACCATGAGGTCTTGTTGAAGCTTTGCAATTATATGGTCCGGGACCAGGACAATTGTCAAAAACTGGGTATTGATCCGGATAAGGGCATCCTGCTTTCGGGTCCTGTGGGTTGTGGCAAGACCACTTTGATGAAACTGATTCGTCACATCACCCCCCACTATAGGCCCTATGAGGTCATCCCCGCAAGGAACATTGTCTTCGGGTTCAACCATGTCGGGCATCGCATCATTGAGGACTATGGCAATGGCCAGTATTACTGTTTCGATGACATCGGGCTGGAACAAATGGGACGGCATTTTGGGAAGGACTGCAATGTCATCGGGGAAATCTTGCTGTCCCGCCATGAGCTGTTTTTGGAATCTGGCCTCCGTACCCACGCCACAACGAATCTCAATGCCGAGGAGCTGGAGGAACGTTATGGCAAGCGTGTCCGGAGCCGGATGCGGGAACTGTTCAACTTGGTGGCCTTTGACCAAAATGCCATGGACAAACGGGGAACGAAAAATACTGACAAAAAATAAAATCAAAAATCGACAATCATGAGAATAGCAACGATGAACATCCAAAACCTATTTCACAGGGACCTTTCCTTTTTACGTCAAAATGCTTCCAAGAACCTTCAGGATTGGATGGAGGAATTTCAGACCCTGTTGAAAAACCCCAACAAACGGCACCAGGAATTGGGACGCATGCGGGAACTGGCTTTTTTGATGGGCTTCAGTCCACAGGCTACAGAACCCTTTTTGACATTGAGAAGGAAAGGGGGACACCTTTATGTAAAACCTTTGGGAGGGGAGCGTCAGACCAGGGCCACGGAGCGGATCGGTTGGAACGGCTGGGTGGAGCTCAGAAGTTATCCCTTGGATGAAAAACACCGAACTGCCAAAGTGGAGTGCATTGCCAAGGCCGATCCGGATATCTTGGTCTTGCAGGAAGTGGAGGACAGAGCATCTTTGTCAGATTTCAATAGGGATTATTTGGGACCAAAATTGGGCAGCGCCTTTGAGCAGTGGTTGTTCACGGAGGGTAACGACAATAGGGGGCTGGGCCATGCCATCTTGACCAGGAACGGCTACCGAATCGTTGGGTTCCAGCCCCATGCCCATGAACGGGACCAAGAAGATAGGGACCTTTTTGAAATGGACTGCCCGGAATATACCGTTGTGACCCCGACCGGAGATGAACTCACCATCATCAGTACACGATTCTCGGAGGACAGCAATGATTTGGATTACAACGCGAAACGGAAGGAACAGGCCAAACGGATAAAGTCTTATTGTAATCGATTATTCGATCAGGGTAAGGATAGGATCGTGATATGCGGAACCTTAGGTGAGGTTTCGTATGGAAATAGTTTAAGGCCGTTGTTGTCGGACAGGGAGGTCAGGGACATTTCGGAGCATTCAGCCTTTGAAGTAACCGGTGATAAGGACTCAAATAGATTGTCCAACAATGACCCGTACTCGGGCTGGTTGGCCAAACATGATTATTTATTGTGTTCTCCTTTATTGTATGACTGCATTAACAGTGGTGGGGCTTATTTTCCAATGTTGTCAAAAAAGGCCAGTATATCAAAGTTGGCCCTTTTCAACATCAATGTTAGGGATAGACCCATATCTGCACCTCCGCTGTTATGGGGAGACTATAAAGCGGGATGCGCTAAATAGAAAATAGTAGAAAGATCAACTTTCCTGCCATGTTAAGGAACTCACGGTTTGCTGTTCTATTTCTGTTTTAAAAACTCATATGATGGTCTTTAATCATTAAATGTCGCTTATTTACATCAAAAATTGTATATTTGTCGTTAATAAGCGACGTTATGAACTCTAAGAAAGCAATACTTCTTCCTAAATACCAAAAGATATTTGATGGGATAGGAGAAAATATCAAACTTGCACGAAAGCGAAGAAAATTGACTGCCGAACAGGTTGCGGAACGTGCCGGCATTCACCGTGCTACTTTACATCGTGTTGAGAAAGGCGACCCCACTGTGGCCATAGGGATATATTTCAACGTTCTGAAGGTATTAAATCTCGAAAGTGATTTTTCAAAAATAGCGGAGGATGACGAATTCGGTCGTAAACTACAAGATTTGGATTTACTTTAGGTCATGGCTCAGGGAAAATTTGATATTTATGTTTATGCTGATTGGATAGGATTAAATGGTCCTATTGAAATAGGTGTCCTATCGGCTCATTTTGCGAAAGCCAAAAAAGCGTTCAGTTTTGAATATAACAAAGAATGGTTGGAAAAAGGTTTGTACCAATTGTTAGACCCGGATATTGAATTTTATTCAGGACCTCAATTTCCAGTCGATAAAGAAAACTTTGGGATATTTTTGGACAGTATGCCGGATACTTGGGGAAAGACCTTGATGAAGCGTCGCGAAGCCCAGGATGCAAGAGCTCGAAACGAGAAGGCAAAAACGCTTTATGAAATAGATTATCTTCTTGGTGTATATGATCAGAGTCGCATGGGGGCGTTACGTTTTAAGACCGATCGGGAGGGTCCATTTTTAGACAATGATAACCAAAACCCAACACCACCTTGGTCCTCACTTGGCGATTTACAGGAAGCGGTCAACCAATTGGAAAGTGATACGCAAAACGTTGCCATACGTCAATGGATAGCTGTACTTATAGCACCGGGTTCTTCCTTGGGTGGTGCACGTCCAAAAGCGAATATATTGGATCAAGATAAAAATCTATGGATTGCCAAGTTTCCTTCAAAAACAGATACAATAGATAAAGCTGCTTGGGAATTTCTTACATACAAACTTGCAACCTCTTGCGGTATCGAAATGGCTGAATCAAAACTAGAAAAGATAGCCGGCCCATATCATACGTTTCTTACCAAAAGATTTGACCGTGAAAATGGTGGTCGTATCCATTTTGCATCTGCTATGACGATGACCGGAAACACGGAGGAGACCTTGAAGTCTTACTCGCCGAGCTATTTGGATATTTTGGATGTGATTGAGAATTACGGAACCAATGTAGCGGAAAATTTACATCAATTATGGCGTAGAATAGTTTTTAATATTGCCGTGTCAAATACGGACGACCATCTGCGGAACCACGGTTTCATTCTAAAAGAAAAAGGTTGGGAACTGTCACCAGCGTATGATTTGAACCCTTCCATTGAAAAAGATGGATTGGCACTAAATATTGATACCGATGATAATGCCCTTGACTTTGAACTTGCAAAAAGTGTAGGGGAATATTTCCGTTTAAGTGATAATGAAATGGATGTTATTATCAATGAGGTACTGGAAGTAGTCAAGGATTGGGAATCTGTCGCCAAACAAATAGGTATTTCCAATAAGGAACAACTTTTAATGAAACCCGCTTTTAAAACTGAAATTTAAAATGGATTACACAAATGGTGTACAGCTGAAAAGCAAGACAGTCAGCTAAAGCAAGACTCTAAGTTCGAAATGATGCAGGATAGATCTAGGATAGAAGTTTCAATGCCTCATTTCCCAAGAATTTTATTAATTCTTTGAAGCCCATGGCTATCATTTCTTTTTCCCAAATGTCGTATACTTTTTTCGTTAAGACCCCTCCTTTTTTTCTTAACATAACATATAATTCCCTACCAACCTGAATAACTTGCTTTTTAGTATAAATTCCTACTTTGGATTTCAAGGAATGTGCTTCATTAATAATTGGGTCATCTTCTTTTACCCCAGCCTCAATTAAAGCTTTAATACCTATATCCAACGAATGCTCAATTAATATTTGACGTTTTATATCAAACGGGGCAGAATCAGCATCTTCCTCGACAATTTCAAACCAATCATAGAACTCTTGATTGTATTGTTGGTTTATGCTGTCTTCACTTGGGTGAATAGGCTGTTTATCGAGGTGTTTATTGATTAATTCAATCCAGGCATTAAAAACCCTTTCAAGATTCTTATGGTCAGATTTCAGAATCTCGCTGTTGTTACTCCGGGCATTCTTTGGTGCCCTTGTTAGACTAAAAACTAAATTATTTCCTTTTTCAATTGGCTTAGTAATTTGAAATAGAAAATTAGGATAGTCACGAATTGGCTTGATGATAATTTCATTCTCTGAATCCTTTTCTATGTAAATCACATCTGATTTGGATTTGACAATTTCTCTAATCTTAGCATATGTGCTTTTAAGAACACTATGAAAAAACAAGGTCATATCCCTTTCATCCATTGTATGAATTATTTATTATTTTAAATTTAATTTTTTAGACCTTAACAAGTTCCCACCCATCCTTGGGCAACATCTCGAAGTGTTCCACTTTCATCAACTTCAGGACGTAGCCGGATGTATACCGATGGCACAAAAATATACAGTCGTCATTGGCCTCAAGGTAGAATCCTTCCATGCTAATGGGACGCTGTTCCACCTTCATTTGTTCCAAGGCGATTTCATACCGGTACGCTCCGATTTCACGCATCAATATCTTGATGGCCTTTTTGTCCGAATTCCTGTATTTGATATGCTTCATTGGAAATTATCCCAAAATTAGGATATATTCCAATACATCGTTAGGTGTGTTGATAAGTTAAAACAGACTGCCCTGTTCATTGAGTTCCGGATAATCCCTCCTTTCAATAGCCAGCTTATTATTGGTGTCAATCCCTCTTTTGTATAAATCCCTTGAGACTGGGTAGGCTTCGATCTCTTTGGTGGTAAATGAGGATTTCATAAGTTCCTTGATACCTGGTTCGTGAAGATCGGGAAGGAGCCAATCCTCTTCCCAATGCTCGTCCAGTATCAAAGGCTGCCTTTTCTTTTCATTGTGGATATGCTGGAACTGTTCATTGGCAGGCATGGTAATGATGGTACAGCTATAGAGGTCGTCATCCAGCTCGGAGTAGAGACCGGCAAAGGCGAAAAGCGAATCATCCTTGTAGTGGCAGAAATAGGGGTAGGATACTTTGTTGACGTGATGTGGTTCATGGAAACCATCGGCTACGATGAGACAGCGCTTATCGTGTATGGAGTGTTTGTAGGTATTGCTGGAAAAAACCGTTTCACTTTTGGCGTTGAGGGTATTGTACCTTTTGTGGAATGCGTCTGGGTCATCCATCCCAAAGGGAGGAACATAGCCCCACATGGCAGGAAGCAGTTCATCGGGATATTCCATTGGCACGATATACAGGTTGCCATGGGTAAAACCGTTCATATGATAGTAAGGGGTATACTCCAGTTCAATTTGCAGTCTCGCCCTGAACCTTTCTTCTACTTCTTCCTTGGTTTTCCGTAAAGTGGTGGAATAGCACATGACATAAAGATAAATTATTTAGGGTCATTTTGATCTTTAAGGGCGGCGAAATTTAAACTGAAAAGAGACCTTGCTAAAAATCGGCAATATCCCGAAGCATATAGTGTTCTTAGGATTTTATCCTTTGTTCCGAAATTGGTTCACTTCATTTATAATGAAGTTTATCCATGCGGACAAAAGCTGTCTCAATATTTTGGTCATGGCCAATAACAGTTCAGTCATCATAGAAGGATTTAATAAGCGATTGTAATAGAGCCAGAGCAATAGCGGATTGACTTTCTGTTCTTTTGGTATAATTAGCTTCCACATTATTTGAGATAAATCCGGTTTCCAAAAGGAGGGAGGAGCAATGCCCGTGGGTATCTCGTAACACCTGAAAGTTGGCATATTTGATGCCCCTGTCATAAATTCCCAATTGCTGCTGTAGACGGTCGGCCAAATTGGCGGCCATAACAGTAGTTCTCGGATTGACCTGCCCATGGAACAAAAAGATTTCAAAGCCTTGGGCTTTCTTATTTGGAGCTTGGTTGCAATGGAGGGAAACAAAGGCATCCGCTCCAAGTGCGTTGGCCAATCGTGTCCGATCACTCAGAGAGACCAAGGTGTCTGGATATCGGGTGAGGTATATTTCCAAGCTATCCTGGAACAGGCTACGGTTCAAATGCAGACATTGCTTGGCTATGTCCAAGACCACATCCTTTTCCAGAATCCCATTGGTTCCAATGGCCCCGGAATCGGGACCTCCATGGCCAGGGTCTATTACCACAATAGGTTTTTGAGCCATTGCTGTTAAACTGCAAACGAGCATTACTAAGGAGTACAGGTACAATTTCATATCAGAGCATTGTTGTTTGAACAATTTCCAGCGAACTACTCATTTTGGTGCCAATACTTCAATAATTAACAGCTTAAACTGTTAAAAAATGTGATTTTTAAAGCCTTTTCTTCATATCACTGGAAATTCCACATCGGAAAACCTCTTGGGCGACGAAAACAAGCTCAAGGGCCATTTCAATGAATCATCACAAACAGGTCCCATTCCCAAAATATTGGGTCGGACCCATCAAAAAACGAACGGTCATGAAAAACTTTAAAAAATCAATCGCACTCGTTATTGGACTCCTTGTCTCTCAGGCCAGCTATCCCCAGATTGGGGGCATTGAAGATTCCGTTGCGGATATCTCGGATACCATTCGGGCCATTTTCCCCATTATTCTGGGCGTAATCTTCCTCATAGGCTTTCTTTTCAATGCGGGCCATTTCTTTGGGGAGAACGCCGACCTCAAAAAGGGGATTACCCGTGTTCTCGTCTTTGTGCTCATTGCCGGGGCGGTCGTTGGGATCTTTACCTATCTCATTGGTATTGTCGTCTAAGGCGCACGCAACATTTTTAGTGAACAACAAGATGATATGAAACAGTATAGTGTTTATCGAAACATCCGTGTCCGTGCCTTGATCTTTGGATTGCCCGTGGCTTTTTTTGCCCTCCAGATGATGGCCGTTGTGGGCTCCCTCATAGCGGTCATCTTCTCCTTTAATTTGATGCTCCTCATTGTTATGGGGATTTGCAATACAGTGCTCTATGGTGTATTGCTCAAACTTGCCCAAGAACCGGGAATGCTCCAAATAGGGGTGCGGTTCCCGCATAGTATCTCGAACAAAAAAATAACCTCCTATGAACACTGAAGTGAACTTTCATGAAAGCTATCCCATCGTGGATATCGAACAGAACAGGGTATTGGCCAACAACGGGAACATTGCATACGCCTATTGGGTGGAACTGCCCGAAATCTATTCATTGTCCGAGGCGGATTTCGAGGAGTTGCACGGCCATTGGTTCCAGGCCTTGAAATCCCTCCCCATTGGTACGTTGGTACACAAGCAGGACATCTATCGAAAAACATCCTATGATGCCAGCCGATTGCCCAAGGGTTCCTTTTTGGCTAAGGCCACAAGGGATCATTTTGAAGGCAGGGAACATCTTTCCCATGAATCCCTGATCTTTTTTATCTGGCCCAAGAACAGGGCCATCAACAGCTCCGCGCTGATCAATCCCTTTGCCAAGGTGCCCAAAAAGTTATCGCAGACCCTTGGGGAACAAGCGGAAGAGTTCCGCAAAGCGGTGAGGGACGCCATTGGATTTCTCAACAATTCCCCAAAACTAAAACTGTTGCCGTTCAACCAGGCCGCTATGATCCAATATACGGATACCTATTTCAATGGGTTCAATGAAGGATTTGATACGGACATGGTATTGGGAAAGGACAAAGTCCAGGTCGGGGACCATTGGTTCGGGGCCATGGCCGTGAACAACGAAGGCTGCTTTGATGATAGCGTTCAGACTAGCCTGCCCAACCAACAATATACCGCTGATGGGTTCTTGTTCCACCAAGGTTTTATCGATGGGTTCGGGCTTACCTTTCCCGGGAATCATATCGTCAACCAGATCATCCATTTGGATGATCGACATAAATGGCGCAGACTTCTCGAAAAACGGTTGGAGGAACTCTCCAAGAGCAGCAATTTCGGTTCCCGGAACAAACTGCTTTATGATAGGGTATCGGATACTCTTTCCAAGCTCAACCAAGATGATTCGTCATTGATCATCAGGGGCCAATTAAACGTGCTTTGCTGGGCAAAGAGTGTAAAGAATTTGAATCGATCGTTATCGGAACTTACCGCCCGTTTCAAGGAACTGGATATTCAACCGTACGGTCCCGTGGGCAAGTCACGTATCCATTATGTGCTCAACAGCTATCCCTTGTTTTCCAGTAATTTTGGCGATACCGACCTTTATGTCACCGACCTCAAACATGCACTTTGTCTATGGATCAATTCCACGAATTATCGTTCGGATAACAAGGGAGTCATTTTCAATGACCGTTTGGAAAACATACCAGTGGTCAAGGATGTATGGGACGAGGGGAAGCGGCGGATCAAGGCCCGGAACTTTGCCATATTCGCTCCTACGGGAGAGGGCAAGTCCTTTTTGGCCAATAATATCCTACGGCAGTATTTTGAGCAGTACGTACGCCTTGTGATCATCGATCTGGGCGGTAGCTACGCCAAGTTTGCCCAGTTGTATCCGGGAGAGCATATCATCCTGAAATACGAACCCGGAAAAAACCTCGGCATCAATCCCTTTTATCTACCAAAACCCCACGATGTGGGGGCGGAGTGGTTGGAGGATCTGACCAACTTCTTGATGGAACTCTATGCTACTGGCGATACTAGGGGCAAGGTACAGCAGGTGGCCCTAAAGAAAATCCTTCGTTCCTATTATGAAAAGGTCAAGGAGGGGCATTCGCTCGAAGGACTGTATACCTACATCCAAGAACATCAAAATACGTTATTGGAGTCATTGGGCATTGCCACCGGTTATTTCAACCTCACCAATTTTTTGCACATCCTCTCCGAGTATGTGGGGGATGGTATTTACAGTTTTCTTTTTAAGGTAGGAGAGGACCAATCCCATCGGTTGGAAGACAAAAGGTTGATCATATTCGAGCTGGACGAGGTAAGGGAAAACCGTGAGGTCTTGTCAGTGATGCTCAAGCTCATCAAGTCAGCCATCCAACGGACCATTTGGCAAAACCGTAGCGAGCGGGGCATCATCCTCTTCGATGAGTTTGCCAAACAGCTTAAGTTCGACAATGTACTGGAAAGCGTAGAGTTTTACTATCAGGCCATAAGGAAACAGAACGGGGCCATTGGCATTGTGCTGCAGTCCATCAACCAATTGCCAGAGAACCATACCTCGGCCACCATCTTGGAAAACACCCAGGTCATCTATAGCCTGCGGAACGAAAAAGGATATGATGCGCTAGGTCAACGCCTCAATTTAAGCGCCCATGACCTGAACCAGCTCCGGTCTATCAAGAACGATTTGAAGGGCGAACGCAAGTACACGGAAATCTTTATCAAGATAGGATCTGAAAGCAATATCTACCGTTTGGAAGTACCCCCGGAGGCCTATGCCGCCTATCTCACCGACGGTACGGAAAATCAGGCTATTATGGAGCTTTACGAAAGGACCAGAGATATGGAACTGGCCATCCAAGCATTCATCCATCAGAAAACACTGAAACATGAAAACAACTAAAAACCAATCCATGAAGAAGGTGCCCTTTCCGATTATGGTGGCCCTGACCCTCCTGCTTTTATCGCCCGGCCGTGCTACGGCCCAGGGGATGCCGGTATATGATAATACCAACTTTATTTCCTTGGCCAAACAGCTGGTCGAATCCGCAAAGCAGACGGCAGAATTATTAAAGATGGTGGAGCAGCTCAATGCGGTGCGGGAAAAGATAGAAAAGGTCAACAATGCGGTGAGGCAGTATCAAGCGGTTCGGGACATTACCAGCAACAACGAACAACTCTTTGAGATGGTCCGGGACGATTTGAGGGAAGTCTTGAACTCCCCTTATATCCATGGCGATGAAGTGGAAGTCATATCCAATGCCTTCAACGGTATCATGGAACATTCCTTGGACCAATTGGATTTTATGGGGCAGGTGCTCAGCAATGATTTTTTGAACATGACCGACGCCGAACGGCTGGAGATATTGGAGACCCAACGGGAACAATCCCAAAAAATGTTGGCCGATATCAAGCATCGGAAAAAGCGGTACGATATGATTATTTCCTTTCGGAAGATGCAGGGCTTGATCAAGGACAGGAAACCCAACTATTAAACTAGAGCAATATGGGACTTGAATATGTGGATGCGGTCTTCCAGACCATCAAGGACAGCAGTTTTGCCACCTATACGATTGGTGGGATGAAGGCCTTGGCGGTACTCTTCTTTTTGGTCAACATCATCAAAAAGTATTACGAGGGCGGAGCGATGCGCACAGAACTTACTTGGGGACTTACGCCCAGTGATTTGATACGGAATTTTGCGGTGGTATTGGTCGTATTGTTCTCAACGGAAGTGTTGGGAGCCTTTGACACCATTTTAGTGGCCATTGAGGGCCAATATAGGGATACGGCTCCCGAACTGTTGCCACTTGCCCTTCAGGAAGTGGAGATAGAGGAGGAGACCGGTCTCTTGGATGCGGCCACCAAGGCCATGGGCCTATTGTATGAATGGCTGGCCACACCCTTGATAGGTTTAAGGACTTTGGCTTGGGCCGGGAGTTTGGTGCTTTGGGTTTTGGATCTGTTCATCTATCCGCTCTTTTTGGCCGAACGCTATTTTATCCTTGGGGTAATGCAGGCGTTTTTTCCTTTGGTCATCAGCATGGCGGTCTTCGAAAGGTTCAGGGAAATGGGCTATCGCTTCTTTCGCTTGTATGCAGCGGTGTATATGATTGTCCCGGCCTTTTTTTTGGTCAATGTCTTTGTCAACGCCCTGTACCAGGAAATCACCGATAATTTTTGGCCCAACCTCTTCGGAACGGACTTTGGCAGCGAGCTGTTCGCACCCTTGATCGAACTGGCTGGGATAGGGTTTATCGTACTGCTGAAGTTCAAACTCTATAAACGAGCAACCACTTTCACCTTCCGACTTTTCGCCGGGGGAGCTTAAGACACATTCAACTTTGAAAATAATCGATATGAAAAAAGTATATAAAAACATCACTGATGTCCTTCGTTTGAACCGTTTTATTGTTCTGGCGGTGGTCGTTCTCTGTCTATTGACAAGCGGCCTTTCGATGGGACTGCTGTACCACTATCAGGAGAAATTATTGAACGCTGCCTTTGCGATAGATTCGGAAGGCACGATACTGCCATTGCAACTGGTGAGCCAGCAGGAAAAACGCGAGGTGGAGGCTTTGGCCCATATCGACCTGTTCCATCGGCTTTTTTACGGTATAGATGACAGTAATTATCGTGACCATCTGGATAAGGCCCTGTGGTTGGGGGATGCTTCGGTGGATGCCATTTACCGCCAAAAAAAATCGGATGGGGTCTACAACCGACTGTTACAGTTTTCCCTACGGCAAGAGGTTGCACAGGTGGACATTGAACTGGACTTGGACAAGGAGCCTTATCGTTTTAGGGCGAGGACCATATTTGAGGTCCATCGGGGAGCGGTCATGGACCGCTACCAATTGGTTACCTCAGGCGAACTCATTGTAGTGGGACGTAATTTTCCGAACAATCCACATGGATTGCTCATTACCAACTTCTACGAGGACTCGCTTCGCAAACTGGAACCACAAACCAAATAATGTCATGATGAAACTGGACAGAAACAAATTGTTGTTTATCGGGATGCTTATCTGCATCTGCGGATTTATTATGCTCTACGCACTGCAGATGGGGGAACCTTCAAAAGATAAGGAACTGAGCCAACCAAAAGTGCCAGAGCTCACTGAGGAACCCGAGGAATACCGCTCAAAGCTAGAGGCTGTTGACGCCATCAAGGAGGAACGCGAACGGACAAAGCCCAGTCTTTATGGGGAAGAGTATATCGATTCCATCGGGGCATATGACCCGGAATTACAGGAGAAACAGCGCCAGCGTATCGTGGACAGCATCTATAGGGAGGGGCGTATTGATTATGGGGCGGGCACTTACCGAAAGCCTAAATCAAAAACCCAACCAATAAGGGATACCCAAACGGAAAACTCCGACCCAAAGCCAGAACCAAGACCCATTGATTTTTCAAAGACGTATACCGCTTTTTTTGGCTCCAGACCAATACAAAAGGATAGTGTTCATCCTCCCGTTGTTATTAGGGCCATAGTTAACGGTGAGCAACGGGTAAGGGCCAAAAATCGTCTGGAATTGCGGATTAATGAGGACATGGATATCAATGGCATGCATTTTACACGAAACACCCTGCTCTATGGATTTGTTTCGTTTCGGGCCAATCGGGTGTTTGTCGCCATTGACCATATCGGCCAGCACCCTGTTCGTTTGAAGGCCTACGATATAATGGACGGGGGAGAGGGCATCTATGTGGAGAACAGTTATCGAGAAGAAGCAAAACGTGAGGTGCTGGACGATGCCGTTCAGGATATCAGTGTTCCGGGCATGCCCCAATTGGGGGGCATCAAACAGGTGTTCCGACGCTCCAATCGTACCGTGCGCGTGACCGTGCACGATGGTTATCAACTCATACTCAAATCAGAAAATCAAACCCTATGAAATTAGTTCAATATCTACCGGCACTTTTTTTGTCCACTGCTGCGACCTATGGACAATCTGACACTTTATATGTGAACGACACCCATGTGTTGTCCCTGATATTCCCAAAACCGATATCGAGGGCGGTTACGGGGCATGCCAATTATACGCTGGGATATAATCAAGAAACTCCAGAAAGGGTAGGGCTTTTGCAAGGGAATCAGGGCGATGACAGCAATCTGCTAGTGGTGACCGAGGATGGCCTGGCCTATTCCTTTTATCTGGTCTATCGTAATCAGCTGGAGCAGAGCCATAAGTTCATTTCTACAAATAAGGCCATTGGTAATGTCCTCCCTGAAAAACCCTTGGATGAGATGACCCTAAAGAAAAAAAGAGGTTCTCTAATCGATAGCATGTCAGATAGTCTTCAGTATCGCAAGGCCAGCCAAATCTTTTTGGAACGAAATACTACCGTGATGAAGGCCAAACGCAAGGATGGCATGGTCCTTCGACTTCGTGATGTGTCCTATTTTGGTAAGGAAACCTATATCATTCTTGAGATTAAAAACAGGTCCGATATTGATTTTGAGGTGGATTTTGTACAGCTGTTCAAGGTGCATGGGAACCCCAGAAAGAAATCCTCCTATCAGAAACTTTCCCTAAAACCACTTTACATTTATAAAAGGCCTTCCATTGTCAAGGTAGGTCATGTGGAGCGTTTGGTATATGTGGTACCCAAGTTTACCTTGAGTGGTAAGGAACGTCTTATGATAGAGTTACAGGAAAAAAGCGGCAGTCGCAAACTGCTGCTGAAAGGTAAAAGGTATCATAGGCGCACTTGGGGTTCTAATCTTAAATGGGAAAGTAAGGGGCCAAATAGGATATTGGAACCGAAGGTTTTTACGCGCCAGTAAATCTTTGGATATGGATTTTCCAAGCACTTCTTTTCACGATGCATATGCGGTTGCGGTTCGGTTTTGCGTTTATAAAACTACCTCCATCATTAAATTGGCGTCATGACAGGTTTGTTTTCCATAAAATTGGTCTACAACCACAAGAGGGCAAAGTTGAAGAAGGTATGGTCATTTCACTGGTACCGTTATACAAATAGAGGACCCTGTTCAATTTAACTCAACTTTCTCTCCATCGGCCAATATTTTGCATTGATTCAAAAGCCCATGGGACTTTAGATATTCGGTAAGCATGGCCCTATCTTCACGGCATGGACTCACTGCCTCCATATGAGATATCCAAATGGATGCCTTTGGAGCATATTCGCAAAGCGCTTTGATATCTTTTCCGGTCATGGTAACGGGGTCTCCTATGGCAAAGGTAGCGGCACCCCCAGCCACAATGATGTGTTGGGGTTGGTGCTCGGTTATGGCTTTCTTTACCTCAGGGCACCATATGGTATCCCCTGCGATATAGAGTTTAAGATTATGGTGCTCAAGTACAATTCCATTTACTTGGCCCATATGTTCTCCAATTTCACCAGTACCATGCTGTCCGTTGGTCAAGTGGAGTTGGATATCATCCAAGATCATTTGATCATTGAGCGTAATAATCTTTTGAAAGCCATAAGAAGCTATGGTTTCTGCCAAAGGTTCAGGACATATGATTGTGGTTGTCTTCTCGATTAACCGAATGGCTGCCTCATCCCAATGGTCTGGATGCAGATGCGAAACAAAAACGGCATCAATACGTTCCAGTTTTTTTCTGAGTTTTTCTTGGGAGAAGGGCAAGGGAACCAATGGATTTTCACGTTTATCATCGGTATAGGGAAAAGGACCGATCGCACCTTTTTCTCCCAGCATCGGATCAATTAGCAAGTTGGTGTTGCCGATTGCAATCTGGATGGTGGCATTGCGCCATAACTGTATGTGCATAGGATAGGGTTTAAACATTTTATTCATTAAAGTCCGCCTCAGCTCCATTAGTATCTAAGGGACGTCATCTTTATTTTGGTAAACCTAGCTGAGTCTTTATAAATGAGCAAGAAGGTTACTTTTAGGTAACTTTGTTTTATGGATAAACCAGCGATGGACTACAAGGATTTTGAGAATTGTGGATTAAAGAAGGCGTTGACCATGCTTTCGGGAAAATGGAAACCGATGATCTTACATTATTTGTTCCACCAAGGGGAATTCAGGTTCAACGACCTCTGGCGATCGATGCCTAGAGTCTCCAAAAAAGTACTTGCAGAACATTTACGGCAAATGGAGTCCAAGGGAATTGTCAAAAGACGTGAAACAAACGGCTTTCCACCCGAGGTGCATTATGCCCTCTCGGAAAAGGGTAAGTCTTTGGGGCCTATCCTCGCCGCGTTGGAGAAGTTCGGGAATAACTGACCTTTTTTGCTTAGGATTGTTGTTTGGTTTTGGTCTGTTCTATGATTACCCGATCACCTTTAGATGAGGGCTCTGAGATTACAATAAATTCCAAATTTGTGCTGCCCTCGTTTCGAATTTGGTGGATAACTTGGCTTCCGATATGTATCCCTTCCCGTTCGCCAATATGCAGAGTTGTATTGTCCAACTCAAAAACTGCACTACCCCTTAGAATATAAAAGAATTGCTGAGCTTTGTTATGGTAATGCTTCACCTCAGAAGTATTGGGAGGCATGGACTCTTCTATGATACTCAATCGGTCATTTTTCAATAGATGCCAACCATGGCAATTTTCTCCCCAAATGTAGTGTTCCGAGTTTGCACGTTTTTTTTTCATGGTCATTCCTATATCAAGGTTGGTTTCGATGATTGGTTACGGCCAATTTTATCATTTGATTTAATAAAACATACTGCACTTTACCGATTCCTCAAAATATTGTTTGATCGTTATTCCAAATGGTTTAGAAATAAAATTCAGGCCACTCAAACATAAGGAATTAAAAATTGTGATGATTTAACGAAGGGATGTCTATGTTAAAATTGTATTTTACTATAAATTTATTGTTATGTCAGTCAGGTATTTAGCTATTCTTCTGATGCTTTTTTTCTGTTTGGGATGCAGTGATGATGATGTGGTGACCAATGTAACGCTAATAGGTTCTTGGGAGTTGGTTTCGTACTTCAATGAAAGTACGGGAGAAAATATAAATACCCCTAACAGGGGAGATGTTATCCGAATCACGTTTAAGGAAGATGAATTTGATGGTTCAACGGCACGGAACACTTTTTTCGGGGAGTATGCTTCGGGTACAGGTAGTTTGACATTTCTTTCGCTGAATGGAACCGAAGTAGCCGAAAGTGAGTGGGGGATGCGTTTTTATCAGACCATCGCTTCGACCTATGACTCGAGTCGGGAAGCATTTATAATGAATTATGCAATAGATGGGAATATATTAAACATAGGATATGAAACATCAAAAGTCATGAAGTTCAAGGCTATAAGATTGAGCAGGTAGTTTACAGAAGTTTTTCAGCACCAACACATAAGGTTAATTTCACCTTCCTTTACTATTTTTAGGGGCTCTAATCAACAAAAAGACATCTTCTTTTTTAGGTATCATAAAAATGAGATTCACGAGTAAGATGTTCATCTTCAAACCGTTTTACTGGTCAAGTATATAAGGTTATTTTTGATTGGTATGTCTTATTCTATCCGCAATGGCTTCAATACCTTCACGTTCACCAGTTTCTATATATCTTGCTGCGATGGTATTACAAGAACTACACCAGCCCTTTAGAATGACATCGTTTAAGTCGTTGATATAGCTTTTGTAATTAACCAGACGTTTGTCTTTTGACCCACAGTTACAAAAAATGCTGTTTACGCATAGTTCAATCGCTTTTTTGTACGAGGACCCGAGCATCAATTGCAATTGGAGTGGACCTATTTCGACTTCATCTGCATGAATTATGTGCTCAGTTCGCTTTTTTACCATCTCTGAATATATTTTGGGGTGTTTCTAACATCGCCACCACAAACGAGTCGCAATTTAAATGGACCGATTGTTCCATGTACATGATTTTTAAATTGTAATTTCTGCTATAAATTCCAAGGTGAAAACTTCCTCTATTTGGAGTTCTTTGTTATTCTGCAATATCCCTGTTGGAATATAATAAAAAAGATCGCAGGGGATATTTTTTCGTTGAGCAGAAATATCCAAGGTAACAACATCAGTTTCGTTCAGTTTAATGATATATTGAAAAGTAGACTCATTCGGGATATACAGCTTGATTGTATTGTCGAACTTCCTGATATCGGAATCTTGAACTGCAAATTCATTGGGCGGATTGTATCTGTAGCCCAATCCTTTTAGGAGTATTATTTCGTTCGGGTCAATGGTTCCGTTCCCAATTAGATTATCTCCATTTTGATCGATCAGTCTGACATACAACGAAGGGAAGCCAGGATCAAAAAGCGCGCAGTCTATACCGCCATCATTTTCGGAGCAATTAGACAACATAAAAGCCATTATAATCAAAGGCACAATTTTTTTCATTGATCATTTGGATTGGGTTCGTGCTCGATTCAATGAATCAAAACTAATTCAAGTAAAAATAGGCTAACTAAGGCAATCCATACAAATTACTTGGCACACAGCTATTTAAAAAAAAGACTTCGCTTCGCTTACTATACGGTCAAAAAACCTAGTTGCATGAGCCCATTGTATAGTCCTTGATGCCATTACACTCGGCTGTTGATAGGTTTTCGTAAGTAACACCATTGCACCCACAAACGGGGTTGATTTCAAAAGTTACTGCACAATTTTCTTTTTTCTCTTCACGGCACTCATCCTTGCTGCAGCTTAAAATGGATAGGCATATCCATAAAAGAACCAGCAAGTATAGTATTATTTTCCAGTGATATGTTTTCAATATGTTTTCGTCTATTATCACATTAGTTTTTTTTGCCCACTTGTTTAAAGTTATCAATTATCCTTCATCGAAATGACTGTAATCCTTTCTTTTTCGACCAGATAATAGATAGTAATGTTTTTGTGTATTATAGCGCGTCGTAAGGATTTAAGTTTATGTGATTTTGGATAAAGCGTTGGGAAATGAAACACGGTTTTCTCAAATTGCTTTAAAAGTTTCTCAAACCAGACTGGGTCATCCTTTTTGCCGAACTTGCGATTAAGGTGTGATTTGATTTCCAATGCGTTGGAAACGGACTTTTTTGTCCAGGTGACTTCACAAATATTACCCATTGGCAATCTCCTTCCAAAACTCTTTTGAGTTCATTGTCTGTACTTGTTCAAGGTCTCTTATGCCAGAGAGAATGTTTACCCGATCACTTTCTGTAATTTCATCCCACCAGTCACCAGACTTTCCTTCACTGGAAAGTTTTATAGAATGTAATAGCGCAATAATTGAATCATCGTTGAGGGATTCTATCCAAATTACCAGTTCTTTTTTTGTGGATTTTGAAGCTGACCTATTCATCAAAGAGTCATATTTAAAATGAAATTACAAAAATCGAAATAGTTAGGATACGGAAACCTATTTTGGATATTATTTCAAGTTTTCTTTTAGAATTTTCCATAATTCATCATGGGTGTCCGGAGAGATATGAGCAGAGCTATGGGGGACTGAGCCAAAGGTGTATTTATCAAAAAGGGTTCCCAATCGAACAAAAGACCTTCTTTTTGATCCTAGAGGCAGATATGCAATTTTTCTGTAGTCTTTAAGTTCGTCGTTATTTAAGTGTCTAGGTCTTCCCAACATAATCAAGTATGGAGGGTTTATATACTGAACATATTCCCTAAACAGGGCTATTGAGTCCCTCCAATCCTGGTAACTTAAAAATTTCTCGTTTGGGGTTCTAAAAAAGCATTGATTACTGTAATTGACTTCATCAAAAGAGTATCCAAAATATTTGATCAAATAGGTGTTCACATGGGATTTAAACTTCCACGTATTTTGATCAATATTTTCTGGATATGTTTTCTGTGCCTTGTGCCCTTCATAATTCGGGTCATTGCTAACGCCCCAATTCAATCCAAAAATGATTGGTTTATGCCTCAAAATAGGCCCGTTACAGATGGAATAAAACCATTTTTTATCTTTATTTTTCCTGTAGATTTCGCTTTGATAAAATATCGTTTCCGTCTTTTCTTGTAGATTTTTGAAAAATTCTTGTTCGGTCATTGTTTATTTTGAACTTTAGTATTGTTTATTGGCCAAAACATGCTTAATGTAATTTGAAATTTTGTTCATTCCCTCACCTTCAGCAGTATCGACGTTTGAGAGTATTATGGCGGTAATCTCATGTTTCTCGAAATGCATCAGCTCACACTGAACACCATACCAACCACCGGTGTGGCCAACAATGGTTTGTTCCCATCTTTTATCCACTGAAATACCAAACCCATAATTGGTGTAATATCCCTTTACCAGTGGTGACATCATTTTCTTGGTCAATTCCTCAGAAATCAATTGATAGTCTTTTAGGGCATTAAAAAAACTCAAAAGGTCCTCGGCTGTTGAATAGTAAAAACCGGCAGGATTGGCATACCCAAAATAGGAATCGTTCTTGCTCAAATGGGAGGATTCTCCAAAATAACTGGTATATCCACTTGCCTTGTTTTCGACCATTGAATCTATTGGTATGGCAATTGTTCTTTCCATCCCTGCTCTCTCATAGACATGACTTTCCATGTATCCATGGTAGCTTTCACCACTCAGCTTTTCAATCAACAGCCCAAGAACAACGTACCCCGCAGCACTGTATGAATATTTAGATCCGGGGGTAAACAAAAGCGGTTTGGATGCAAATAATGGCAAATAGTCCTTAGTATCCTTTAGGTTTAATTTCCCCATATCTTTAAAATCATCCACTAAAAAATTGTTCAGCCCTGATGTATGGGTCAACAGTTGATAGGTTGTAACCGAATCTCTAACTCTATGATTAGGATAATCTGGTAAATACTCACCTACTGGAGTATCTAAATCCAATAGACCTTTATCGACCAATTGAAGGGCCGCCACGGCTGTCATTGTTTTTGTTATTGAGGCAATATTGAATAATGTATTGACAGTATTTTTTTCTTCATACTCTATACTTGAATACCCATAAGCCTTTTCAAATAGAACGTTATCCCCCTTTGCAAGTAAGACCACACCAGAAAACTCAGGATAGGATAACTCTCTAAGATAATCGATGATATCAGCAAGTTTTTCCTCTTCATTCTGCGCAAAAAACATGTTGATTGAAAGAAATAGTGATATAATGGTCAGGATAAGACGCCTCGAATCATCATTTTTTACACTTATGCCATATTCAATCATACTTCCAATATACGCAGTATTAAACAATTGAGTTAAAACAAGAATTAAGAAATCAGTTATTATGAATTTTGGCAATCTGTGTGGTGATTTTGGGCAGTCGTGTTTTCCAATAAGTTATTTGCCCTTCAATCAATTAGCTTTATTTCTTTAACTGCTCCAATCGGTTGATGGCATTCTGATTTTGTGGATTCAACTCCAAAGACCTTTCAAAGCTTTCAATTGCCTTTTCGTCATTTCCCATAAATAGATAGCCCTCCGCCAAACTATCATAAAGATTGGCGGAGTTGGGAAAGAGTTTTGTCCCCAACAGAAAAACCATTATGCCTTGATCGGATGTTTTTGGATTGAAAACAAGTTGTAGGCCGAGCGTGTTCAAATGACCTTCAGGGATTTTGAACAAAGGATGGTTTTTTAGGATAGAGTCGTGGAGTTGAACCAAGTTTTTGTAATTCTTTTTTGAGGCCAGCTCATTGAAATCCTGAAAGGTGTACTCCTCTTCTTCTGGCCGCTTGATTTGTAGCGTTATCAAGCTATCCCCAGCTTCATTGTCCTGGGGATCGTTTTCGATGAACTTTTTGGCATTGTCATCCTTTTTTAAAGTCGCTTCCACGAATTGCAGGGCATACTTAGCGACCCATTTGTATGATTCCATTATTTCTGGGTCGCTTTTATCCTGCCTCTTGTCTCTCTCGGCAAAAAGAACGCCCAACGTACTAAAATGGCTATGGGTCAGGTTGTGGAACTTTAACCGATACACTTTGCTCTTTGTTATGCTATCGTACAATTTGTATTCGGTGTTCAGGACAGTGTCAATCTTGTCTTCTTTCAGGACACTTTCAGGAATGTCTTTTTGAGCCATGTGCATATAGGGGGCATCGATTTTAAAGGCATCGAAAAACGGTGATTGGGTAAGTAGGCCATACTGGTATCTTTCAGTGCCGTCCAAACTGACAACGGCCTTTACCTTATCATTACGGTTCTGTACCAGAATATTGGACAGGCCACCAAAGCTAAAACCCATAATTGCAATATCATCACCCGCAATAGGATACTTATCTATCTCCTTAATCAAATACTCCACATCTCTGGCTTGGGTCTCCATTTCTTTCACGTTGTTATTGCTGAACCAACGGGTTTCAGTTCCCCTGCTTGGACTGGATATCACCACAAAACCATGGCTTGCCAAGTATTCGCAAAGCGCAAAGTTTTCAATGGAGGAAGCTTGGAAACTGGGTGCATAAATGATTACCGGAAATTTTCCCTTTGCAGATCTCGCACCACCGTATGCTGTCGTGGTTTCCAAAAGGTGTTTTTGGTTGGCGGGGGTATTGGCATAATAGAACCAATTAAGTATTTGATCATTGGGCAGGTGTTCCCACTCCTCTTCTTCTTTTAGAACTTCAAAGTAATCTAAAACTGTCAGTGGCTCTCTGTTAACCATTTCCTGTTCAGAAGGATACCATATGCTTACGGGAATTGGTCTTGGGAACTTTTTGTTGGTATAGTCAAAGATTCTGCTATAAGTTCGTGTGCTGTCAGTGGCTGTATAGTGTCGAAATCCAACCTTGTATGCTCCATTTTCAAGGTTAATTTCCTTGAGCGAAGTTTGTGCGGCAATTAGGTTACCTGAGAAAAATATTAAAATCTGAAGAATTGTCAATCTCATGATGTTCAATTTGTGCTAACCGCCTATGATTGGTATGCTTTTAACGTTATTCTTTAGTTTGCACTTAATTGCGTAAATAAGGGTTATACTTATCTGTTCTTTTGGTTGCCTCAGGTCCTCTTAATCTACTAAATATTTAATGAATCCATTTCCTAGGGCTGTACAATGGTAATAGGCAAGGTCACCCGTATCACTTACCCTGCCCTCGGAAGGGTTATACACCAAGTCCATGCTGAGTGGTTGTCCGGGATTTCCGGACAACCATTTTTTCATCCAGTTCACCTTCTTTAAAAATGTTTCTTATTTGCTCCGAAATTGTACGTTTGTTTTTTTTAAATAGTTAACCCATTTGCGCCTGTGTCAACCAAACGGTATCTTGTGCAAAAAACGGGCATAGTATACCACCTTCGGCGGGTCAAAGTGAGCCACCCGCGGCGGACCAAAGTGAGCATAGTGGGGCGGATGAACGTGAGCCACTAAAAAGATCGATTCTATTTGAGTGTTGCGATGGTTTCTTTTGTAAAAAAGACCATGGCGAACAAACAGATAGATATGCGAAAGGCAAAAAGGATTTACAAATTGTACGGCGAGGGGGCCAGCAAGCGACGG